>PLIQ01000278.1:0-11627 GCA_003140115.1 Actinomycetota bacterium
TCAGACGCGGCGCAGGACCGCGATGACGCGGCCGAGGATGCTGGCCTCGTCTCCGCGAATCGGGGCGTATGCCGGGTTGTGCGGGAGCAGCCAGGCGTGCCCGTCGCTGCGCTTGAGGGTCTTCACCGTCGCCTCGCCGTCGAGCATGGCGGCCACGATGTCCCCGTTCTGCGCGTCCTCCTGCCGCCGGACCACGACCAAGTCCCCGTCGGCGATCGCGGCGTTGATCATGGAGTCGCCGACCACCGTGAGCAGGAACATGGTGCCCTCGCCGACCAGCTGCCGGGGCAGCGGGAACACATCGCGCACGTACTGGTCGGCCAGGATCGGCCCGCCCGGAGCGATCTGCCCGATCAGCGGCACGTACACGGCTTCCCGCGACGGGATGTCGCTGCCGGGATGGTCAGCCGGCTCGGCATCGCTGGTGCTCCCGGCGACCGAGTCGTGCGGACGCACCGGCGGGCGGCCCGGCAGGCGCACTTCCATGGTCCGCGCCCGCCCCACGTCCCGATGCAGGTAGCCCTTGCGCTGCAGGATTCTGAGCTGGTACGAGATGCTCCCCGTGCTGGCCAGGCCGACCGCCTCGCCGATCTCTCGCATCGAAGGCGGGTAGCCGCGTTCCTGGACCGACTCCCGGATCGCCCGTAGTATCTTGCGCTGCCGCCACGACAGCACATGGCCGGGATCGGGCTGGTCCGGCGTCTCCAGGACGACCACGGGCACGCTGCCCTTCGGCTTACGGCCCGGCCTCCCCCTGGGCCGGGGATTGCCGCTGGGGCTGGCAGGCCGAGCCTGCGTGGCGGAGTCGGTCATGGTCATCACGCTCCTGGTCCAATGCCGAACCTGAGAGTATCTCTCGGTACTGACATTCCGCCGCCGTGGAGCGTCGAATTAGAACTCGAATCCGCCGGAACGGCCGTTGCGGTCGGCCAGCAGGCCGGCCAGGGCCGAGATGGCGATCTCGGGCGGCGTCCGCGAGCCGATGTTGAGCCCGATCGGCCGGTGCACCCGGGCGATCTCCTCGGGCGGAACCTCAAGGTCGGTGAGCATCTGCACATGCGGCCCGACGTGCCGCGGGTTGCCCATGATCCCGATCCACCTCGCCTTGGTGGCCAGCGCGTCCCGGAGCATCAGACCCAGCTCGGACCGGTGGTGGTCGGTGACGATCACGTCCGCGGAGCCGTCGAGATCGTCGGGCACGGCTGTCAGTAGCGGGAACCCGAGGGCGGCGGCCCCGGCCGCGCGCGCCTGGTCCGGTTCCAGCAGGAACCCGCGGAACCCCAGGTCCGCACCGTATCTGAGCAGGTAACCAGCGACCGGCGAGGCGAACACCGCGACCAGCGTGCGCTCCCCCGCGTCGCGAGCCCCGGCCGTTCCAATGACGGGCGAGACGGCTCCGTGGGCTACCGCACAGGCCGAGTCTTCTTCGTGGTGGTGGGGGTGCTCGGTCATGACAGCTAGTCTCGCACGGCGCCGAGTATCGTGCTGAGGTGATCTCTCGTGACGATATCCGCCGCTGCTACGACACGATCCGGCCGTACATCCGCCGGACGCCGGTCATCGAGGTCAGCCTCGGCGAGCTCGACGAGTCGGCGGCGGCCCGGCCGGCCGGCACGCTCAAGCTCGAGCAACTGCAGTGCGCAGGCTCGTTCAAGGCCCGGGGCGCGTTCACGAACCTGCTGCTGCGGGACGTGCCGCCCGCCGGGGTGGTAGCGGCGTCCGGCGGCAACCACGGCGTGGCCGTGGCCTACGCCGCGCACCGGCTCGGCGTCCCGGCGAAGATCTTCGTGCCCACCGTGTCCGCGCCGACCAAGATCGAGCGCATCCGCCAGCTCGGCGCCGACCTGGTGGTCACCGGCGAGCGTTATGCCGACGCCCTGGCCGCGGCTCAGGACTGGGAGGCAAGCTCGGGCGCGATGAGCGTGCACGCCTATGACCAGCACGAGACCATCGTGGGCCAGGGCACCCTGGGCCTGGAGCTGGCCCAGCAGGCCGACGGCCTGGACACCGTGCTGGTACCGGTCGGCGGTGGTGGCCTGCTGGCCGGCGTTGCCTCCTGGTTCGCCGGAGGCGTCCGCGTGATCGGGGTGGAACCAGAAGGCGCGCCCACGCTGACCTACGCCCGGGCCGCGGGCCAGCCTGCCGACGCCCCCGCGGGCAGCGTCGCGGCGGACGCCCTGGCGCCGCGGCGGATCGGCGAGCTGGTGTTCCCCATCACCCAGTCCTACGTCGAGGATGTGCTGCTCGTCGACGACGACTCGATCCTGGCCGCGCAGCGGGCCCTGTGGCAGGCGTTCCGGGTGGCCGCCGAGCCCGCCGCCTCGGTAGGGATCGCGGCCCTGCTGGCCGGGGCGTACAAACCGAAGCCGGGCGAGCACGTCGCGGTGGTGATCAGCGGCGCCAACATGTCGCCGGCCCAGCTTGGCTAGGACCGCTCGCCGGCCCGGGCCGCGATGCGGGAGACTGTTTACGTGCGGTTCGTTTTCACGCCTCCAGCCGACCACGCGTCCGGGCTACTGACCCTGCCGTGGTCGGTGCCGCTGGCGCAGTGGCGGGACGACCGACTGGTCGAGATCCGCCAGCGGGGCATCTCGCGGCACGTGGTGCGGTTCGTGTACGACGACGGCACCTTGTACGCGCTCAAGGAGCTGAGTGAACGGCTCGCGCGGCGCGAGTACCAGGTGCTGCGGGCGCTGGCCGACCTGAACGTCCCGGCCGTCGAGGCGGTCGGGATCGCGGTCGACCTGGACGATGCGCAGCCCCGGCAGCAGGACAGCGACGCGATCCTGGTCACCAAGTTCCTCACCTACGCGGCGACGTACCGCGCGGTCTTCTCCCACCCGCGGGGCATCCAGCCCATCGACGGGTTGCTGGACGCGCTGGTCGAACTGCTCGTCCGGTTGCACCTGTCCGGGTTCTTCTGGGGAGACTGTTCGCTGTCCAACACGCTGTTCCGGCACGACGCGGGCACGCTTGAGGCGTACCTGGTCGACGCGGAGACCAGCGAGCAGCACCCGGCCCTGTCTGATGGGCAGCGCTTGTACGACATCGAGCTGGCCACCGAGCGGATAGCCGGCGAACTGCTCGATCTTCAGGCCGGGGAGCGGCTGCCGGACGATGTGGACCCCTTCGAGATCGCCGATGAACTGCGGAAACGCTACGATTCCCTGTGGCAGGAGCTGACCCAGGAGGAGATCCTGCGGCCGGAGGAGCAGCGGCAGCGGATCGCGGAGCGGCTGCACCGGCTCAACAAGCTCGGTTTCGACGCCGAGGAGATCGAGCTGATCCCCACCCCGGAGGGAAACAAGCTGCGGCTGCGCACCCGGGTCGCGGAATCCGGGCACTTCGCCAGGAAGCTGTTCCTGCGAACCGGCATCGACGCAGGCGAGAACCAGGCACGCAGGCTGCTCAACGACATCACCGGCTTCCGCGCCTACCTGGAGCAGAAGGAAGGCCGTCCGGTCTCGGAGATCGTGGCGACCAACCGGTGGCTGGAAGAAGTCTACGATCCGGTGATCGCCGCGGTCCCGGAGGACCTTCGGGGCCGGCTGCCCCCGGCGGAGATCTTCCACGAGATCCTCGAGCACCGCTGGTACATGTCCGAGGCCGCGGGTCGCGACGTCGGCACCATCGCCGCCACTAAGGACTACATCAAGCAGGTGCTGCCCGAGGCGCCCGAGCCGCTGGACGAGACGCTGGACGATTCGACCGGGCCCATCGACGCGATCAGGGAGCCGCTGGCCGAGGAGGCGGCCGCCGCGGCCGGTGAGCTGACCTGAGGTTCCGGTAGCCGGGCGCACCTGTCGCTTGCGTCACGCGGCCGGCTTCCTGAGTCGCTTACCGCGCGGCGGGGTAGGCGGCGTCGGGCTCGTCGCCGGGAAGCTCGGCTTCGCGGTCGGCCACGGCCTCGGCGTCGCCCTGAACGCCCCGCTTGAGGCCGCGCAGGGCCACGAGTGCGGCCACCGCCATGATCACGGCCATCGCGATGAGCACGTCCCGGATGGCGCCGGCGAAGTCGGCCCGGATGAACTGCGGGATCGCGGCGGGGTTGCCGCTGCCGCCCTGCAGCTGGGCGATCTTGGCCGCCTCCGCGGCCGCCGCCGGACCGGGCAGGCCCTTAGCGGTCAGCGAGGAGGTGATGGCCGAGCGGAATTCGGAGATCAAGATGGTGCCCAGGATGGCGAAGCCGACGCTGGCGCCGTAGTTGCGGACGGTCTGGGTGATGCCAGTGGCCTCACCGTAGGAGTACCGGGAGGCCCGGTTCACCGCGTCGGTGTTGGCCTGGCCGAGCATGAAGCCCATGCCCGCGCCGGCCATCACGATGTAGATGACCTGTGCGCCAGCGTGCAGGTCGGTCGCCTTGCCGGCCCACAGCGCGTACCCCACGGCGGCCAGGACGCAGCCGAGCACGACCGGCCGCTTGGCGCCGGTCCGGTCCAGCAGCCGGCCGCCGATCTGCGCGCAGACCACGAAGCCCAGGAAGAAGTACAAGATGAGCAGGCTGGCCGTGGTGGGCTTCTCCCCCAGCGCGACCTGCCCGTAAATGCTGGCGAAGAAGAACACCGGGATGAACGTCATCATGGCGATGAACAAGATGACGTTCTCCACCGCGAACGGCCGGTTGCTGAAGATCTTCATGTTGATCAACGGTGACGCGGTCCGGCGCTCGACGGACACGAATACGGCCAGGATGATCAGGCCCACGACGATGCAGATCTCGATCGCCGGGTTACCCCAGCCCCAGATCGAGGACTGCTGGAGCCCGAACACGCTCAGTCCGACGCCCGCCACGATCAAGGCCAGGCCCCGGTAGTCCATCCGAGCCGGACGGGATTCGTTGGCCGGCTTGGAGATGGCGATCAGGGCCAGGGCGATCAGGGCGACGGGGATGTTGATCCAGAAGATGGCGCGCCAGGTCCATTCCAGGAGATAGCCGCCGGCGATGGGGCCGATGGCGGTCAGCCCGCCGGCGATGCCGAAGAACAGGGCCAGGGCCCGGCCGCGAGAGCGCAGGTCGAAGGTCTGCACCACGATGGCCAGAGCGGCGGGGAACATGATGGCTCCGCCGGCGCCCTGCAGGGCACGGAAGGCGACGAGCCAGGTTTCGGCGGCGGCGCCGCTGGGGGTCAGGCCGCACAGGGCCGAGGAGGCGGCGAAGATGATGACGCCAACGACGGCCATGGTGCGGTGGCCCACAGTGTCCGCCAGGCGGCCGCCGAAGGCGAACAGGGCCGCCAGCGCCAGCAGGTAGGAGTTGATCGCCCACTGCATGCCGCTGCTGGACAGGCCCAGGCTGCTCTGGATCTTGGGCGCCGCAATCGACACGATGGTCTGGTCGATGAAGGTCATCGCGACCGCGAAGATCATCGCGGTCAGGATCAGGCTCCTGGACCGCCCGCCGACGGCGGCGCTACCGGTGACGCTCATGGTGTCCTCTCCGCTCTAGCCGACCGGATGGGCGCGGATGAAGTCGGCGATGACCGTGCCGAGCCGTTCGCCCGCGTCCTCTTGGAGGAAGTGGCCGGCCCCGGCGATCACCGGATGCTCCACGCCCGCCGCGCCCGGGATCGTGCGGGCCAAGACGGGCGCCATGGCACCGGTGATGGGGTCCCGGTCGCTGAACGCGACCAGGAACGGCTTGTCCCAGGCGGCCAGCCGCCGCCAAGCGGCCCGGTTGGCCTCGGCCGCCGGGTCATCGGGGGTGGTCGGGACCAGGTTCGGCATGGCCCGCACCGCGGCCATGAACGTCGGGTCGGGAAACGGCGCCTCGTAGGCCGCCAGCACCTCGGGGGTCAGCTGGGTCTGGCAGCCGGACTGCACGAGCCGGGACACGCTCAGCACGGGCGCCGTCCGGACGATCTCACGGAAGCGCAGCCAGACGTCGGGCATCGGCTGGTCGCCGGTGGGCAGGCCGGTGTTGGCCGCTACCACCCGGGCGAACCGCTCCGGGTGCTCGGCCACCAGCCGCAGCCCGATCAGGCCGCCCCAGTCCTGCCCCACCAGGGTCAGCCCGTGCAGGTCAAGCCGGTCGAAGGCGAGCGCGCGGATCCACTCCACGTGCCGCGCGTAGCTGTGATCGGCGATGTCGGCCGGCTTGTCCGAGCGGCCGAACCCGGCCAGGTCGGCCGCGATGACCCGCAGTCCCGCGTCGGCCAGGACCGGCATGACCGTGCGGTACAGATACGACCAGCTCGGCTCGCCGTGCAGCAGCAGCACCGGCTCGCCATCGGGTGGCCCGGCTTCCACGTAGGCCAGCCGCAGCCCGCCGACATCGGCGTAGCGCGGCGGATCGCCGAACCCGGGAAGATCAGCGAAGCGGTCCTCGGGCGTGCGCAGTACCTGCATCCCGCCATGTTGCCATAAGCGCTCAGGAAGCCACGGTGGCCAGGGCGTCGCTTGTTCGTCAATGCGGCCGCGACAGCCGAAGGCGCCCGTTACCACCACCCCACGTCAGCGGGGGGCAGCCGGGCGCCTGCGGTTCGGTGCTGCGTTTTAGGGAAGCGACCACTTCTGGTTGGCGCTGTCCTTGCAGGTGTAAACGATCAGCTGGGTGCCGTTCTTCTTCGAGTAGCCCGGATCGTCCACACACAGCGTGTTGCTGTGAGACTGCAGCCGGATCTCACCGTTGGCCAGCTCACTCCACTTTTCGTTGGAGGCGCCGTTACAGGTCCACAAGATGACCTTGCTGCGGATGCCGCCGTTGCCCTGATCGTTCAGGCACTTGCCGTTGTGGACGAACTCGCTGTTGCTGAACGTCCAGTTCTGCGCCTGGTCGGTGCCGCTGCAGGACCAGATAATCGCCTCGGCCCGGTTGGCCGAGCTGTTGCCCTTGTCATCCAGGCACTTCCCGTCGTAGCCCTTGACCGGGTGGACGGAACCACTACTCGTGGTGGGCGACGCCGACGGACTGGGAGACGCGGTAGCGGTCGAAGACGTGTAGCCCAGCGAGGCGGTGAATTGGGTGGGGGTGCCGGTGTCGGTCTTCGCCAGGCTCACGGTGGCCTCCACGTCGCACTGGCTGTCAGCAGCGTTGGCGGGCAGCGGGGTGACATTGTCGGTCAGCGGTGTCGAGCCCATCTCGCTGCTCGCCGGTACCGAGTCCGTGCTGGAGTTGTCCGTGCAGGTGAGCGTCGTCACGTTGACCGTGACGCCCTCGCTGGCGGTGGCGCCACCGGTGGTGGTGCCGTTGTCGACGACGGACACGGTTATCGTCGCCGGCGAGGGAATCGTCGCCTGCACGGTGCAGTCATAGGCGGTGGGGGTGGTGTCCGCGGCTCCTATGCACGTGTCGACCGTGCCGTCCGCGTGGGCCACCTCCATGCTCGCGCTCACTATTCCGGCCGTGAGCAAACCAGTCGCTGCCGCACAGACGACAAGGCGACGTATTCCTCGCATCATCAAAATGCCTCTCCAGGTTGCTTGAGTCCCGCGCTCCCCCAGTGCAGGACGCGAAAGTATCGGTGCGGCCAGGGCAGCGACCCTACGGCAGCGACCACTTCTGGTTGGCGTTGTCGTTGCAGGTGTAAACGATCAGCTGGGTGCCGTTCTTGGTCGAGGAGGCCGGATCGTCCAGGCACAGCTCGTTGCTGTGAGACTGCAGCCGGATCTCGCCGTTGGCCAGCTCACTCCACTTTTCGTTGGAGGCGCCGTTGCAGCTCCACAAGATGACCTTGCTGCGGATGCCGCCGTTGCCCTGATCGTTCAGGCACTTGCCGTTGTGGACGAACTCGCTGTTGCTGAACGTCCAGTTCTGCGCCTGGTCGGTGCCGCTGCAGGACCAGATAATCGCCTCGGCCCGGTTGGCCGAGCTGTTGCCCTTGTCATCCAGGCACTTCCCGTCGAAGCCCTTGACCGGGTGCACCGACCCGGAGACCGGTACCGGCGTCGGGCCCGGAGACGCCGTATCGCTGCCGGCCGCCGTATAGCTCAGCTGGCCGGTGTAGTCGATCTTGGGGGTGACGTCGTGGGCCGGCAGGCTTATGCCCACGTTCACCTGGCACGTGCCGTCGGTGGCGGCGGAGGGCAGCGGCGCCAGCGGCACGGTCAGCGGGGTCGAGGCGTTATCGGTGGCGCCCTCTTGGTTCCCATCCCCGGCGCTGGAGGTGCAGGCGACCGTCCAGCTCACATTGACGTTCTCGTTGGCGGCGCCGGAATCGACGCCCACTGATATCGCACTCGCCGAGGAAATCGTCGTGTCCAGATTACAGATGTAGTCGTTACTCCCGTTTCCGCCGCAGACAACGGCAACCGTTTGGGCGTGGGCCATTTGCAGGCTCACGCTGACCGCCCCGGCCGCGAGCAGGCCACTCACTGCCGTACAGACGACAAGACGACGAACACCCCGCATCATCAACTGCCTCTCTACGTGACTTAGGCCCTATGCTCCCCAATGCTGGACGCGGAACAATAGGGACCGGTTTACACCCGCTGCGCCGGCGCCGTGCGCGGAACGGAGATTTATGCCCCGGTGACCAGCTCCGCGTAGAGGGCCGCGGTCTGGGCCGCGATGGCGGCCCAGCCGAACTCGGCGACCGCGCGCTTACGGCCGGCCTGGCCCATCGCCGCGGCCCGGTCCGGGTCGCGGATCAGCGCGTTCAGCGCCTCGGCCAGCGGCTCCGGCTCGCCCGGCGGCACCAGCAGGCCGGTCTCGCCGTCGGCCACCACCTCGGGAATCCCCCCGGTGCGGGACCCGACCACGGCGGTCCCGCACGCCATGGCCTCCAGGTTCACGATGCCGAGCGGCTCGTAGATCGACGGGATGGCGAACACCATGGCGTGCGTGAGCAGCTGGATCACCTCGCGCTTGGGCAGCATCTCCGGGATCCACACCACACCGGAACGCGAAGCGCGCAGGCCGTCCACCAGCCCGGTCACCTCAGCCTCCAGTTCCGGCGTGTCGGCCTGGCCCGCGCACAGCACCAGCTGCGCCCGCGGGTCCAGCCCGGACGCCGCGCGGAGCAGCACCGGCACACCCTTCTGCCGGGTGATCCGGCCGACGAAGATCACGTAGGGGCGGCGCAAATCGATGCCGTATCGCTCGAGCACGTCGGTCGCGGGGTCAGGGTGGTATTCGGTGGTGTCGATCCCGTTGCGGATAACCCGGATTCGTTCGGCCGGAATTTCGGGATAAGCGGTCATGATGTCGGCGCGCATGCCGTCCGACACGGCCACCACGGCGGCCGCTGAGTCCGCCGAGACCCGCTCGCACCAGCTCGAGAGCCGGTAGCCGCCGCCGAGTTGCTCGGCCTTCCACGGCCGCAGCGGCTCGAGCGAGTGCATGGTCATGACGTGCGGGATGCCGTACAGCATGGCCGCCAGGTGGCCGCCCAGATTGGCGTACCAGGTGTGCGAGTGGACCAGCTGGGCGTCGTCTCCGGTCAGGGACAGGGCGGCGGTCATGGACAGGTCGGTGGACACCACCTGCAGGGCCTGGTTGGCGTCGGCCAGCAGGTCCCAGGGCCGGTGCGCGACGGCATCCGGGCGGTCCGCGCCTTGGCAGTGCACGGTCAGGTCGACCAGCGGGGCCAGCTCGCGGGCCAGGTAGGTGACGTGCACCCCCGCGCCGCCGTACACCTCGGGCGGGTACTCGCGGGTCAGCAGGGAGACGCGCAGCCGCTCGGTCACGGGACGACCTCTTGGCCCTTGCCCACCACGGTGATGCCGCTGGGCGAGACCACGAAGCCGCGGGCCCGGTCCCGTTCCTTGTCCACGCCGACCTGCGCCCATTCGGGCACCGTGACGTTCTTGTCGATGATCGCGTCCCTGACCACCGCGTGGCGGCCGATCTTGGTGTTGTGCAGCAGCACCGACCGCTCGACGGTGGCCCAGCTGTTCACCCGCACCCCCGGCGAGAGCACCGACTGGCGCACCAGGCCGCCGGAGATCACGACGCCCGGGCTGATCAGGCTGTCCAGCGCCCGCCCGACCCGGTCCCCCACCTCGTGCACGAACTTGGCCGGCGGCAGCGATGGCACGTGGGTCAGGATCGGCCACTGCTCGTTGTACAGGTTGAAGATCGGCTCCACCGCGCACAGGTCCATATGGGCATCGAAGTAGGACTCGAGCGAGCCGACGTCGCGCCAGTAGCCCGCGTCCCGCGGGGTCGTTCCTGGCACCTGATTGAGCATGAAGTCGTAGGCCTGCGCGGTGCCGTTCTGGACCAGGTTGGGGATGATGTTGCCGCCGATGTCGTGCCGGCTCGAGTCGTCGTCGGCGTCCTTGCGCAGCGCGTCGACCAGGACGTCGGTGTCGAACACGTAGTTGCCCATGGACGAGTAGCTCATGTCCGGGTTGCCCGGCATCGGCGGCGGGTTGGCGGGCTTTTCCAGGAACGCGTCGATGGTCCGGCCGTCCGCCGCGACGCTGACGATGCCGAAATCGGAGGCTTCGGACAGCGGCACCGGTATCGCCGCCACCGTGACCCCGGCCCCGTGCTGGACGTGGTGATCGATCATCTGCATCGGGTCCATCCGGTACACGTGGTCCGCGCCGAAGACGATCACGATGTCCGGCTGCTCGTCGTTGATCAGGTTCATCGACTGGAAGATGGCGTCCGCCGAGCCGGTGTACCAGTGCGGGCCGAGCCGCTGCTGCGCCGGCACCGGTGTGACGTAGTTGCCGAGCAGGGAACTCATCCGCCACGTGGTGGANNCCGCCGTTGGCCATGTTGGACAGCGCGAAATCGATCAGCCGGTAGAGCCCGCCGAACGGCACCGCAGGCTTGGCCCGGTCCGCGGTCAGCGGGCTCAGCCGGGTGCCCGCTCCGCCGGCGAGCACGATTCCCAGGACCGAAGGATTCGGCATGACCCCTCCTGTACGAATTTCGGGTTAATTGTCATGCTCTCGCGCGTCCGGCACGATGCGGAAGGGCTCCCCGTGTGGCCCGGCGGCGCTCTGGCTCCCCGGCGGGACGGCCACGGTCGCAGCGGGTGGCTTCTTGGGCGCGGTGGCCTGCCACGCCTCGCGGGCCAGCACCTGCAGCGCGCCAGCCAGCGGGATGGCCAGCAGGGCCGCCACGAAGGCACCGAACAGGCCACCGACCAGGTCGCCCAGTTCGGCGCCGATCAGCACCGCCAGCAGGACCAGAAGCGGGTTGATGCGGACCGTGCGGCTCATGATCACCGGGTTCAAGATGTGGTTCTCGACCTGGGTGTAGACCAGAAAGACGACCAGGGTGACAACCCCGGCCGTGAAACCCCGACTAAAGAAGGCGAACAGGACGGTCGGGATGCCCGCCAGGGCCCCGCCGATCATCGGCAGGAAGTCAACCAGGGCGACCCACAGGCCCCACAAGAGAGGGAACGGCACGCCGACGATCAGCAGCGTCACGAACACCACGGTCCCCGCGATGAGCGAGGTCAGGAAGTTCCCCAGCATGTATCCCGTGACGCTCCGGCTGACCTCGGAGCCTATCCGGGTGACGGTGGCCGCGCGCTCCGGCCGCATCTGACCGAGGAGCCACGTACGCATCTTGGGCGCTTCGAGCAGTAGGAGCAGGACCAGAACGAAGATGGTGAACAGCTCGATCAGCAGGGAGATGGCACCCTTGCCGAGGGTGAGGACCGGCTTGCTGAGCGACTCGGCGTAGGTCACCAGCTTGGGTGCGTTCTTCTGTACCCAGGACTGGA
>PLIQ01000278.1:11732-12060 GCA_003140115.1 Actinomycetota bacterium
GAACCCCGCCACGAGGATCACCAACGCGAGTGTCCGCAGCCGGTAGATTACCTGCCCGGCCAGGTAGGTGACCGCCACCACCGCGACCGTGACCAAGATGGTTCGCAGCGGGACGTGCCGCACGTCGGCGTAGGCCCACAGCCGCGCCAGGCGGCCCTGCGACGGAGGCTGGTCGGTCACCTGACCAGCATGCCAGGTCGCGCCGCCACCGCAAGGGCCCGGGACCGTAACACTGCTGACCGTCCTGGCCAAGGAAAGACCTCTACTTTCCGAACGGCCCTTACTTCCGAACGGCGGTCCTTATATTCCGAACGGCCCTGGTTTCAGC
>PLIQ01000566.1 GCA_003140115.1 Actinomycetota bacterium
CGGCGTCGGAGGCGCTGGTCGCGGGCCGCGCTGACCCTTCGGCCAGCTGGCCCAGCCGCTGGAGCGCGGCCGACCAGTACGGTTCGTATTTCGCCAGCCACGGGGCCAGCGCGTCGGCGAACGCGTCCGCATCGAGGCGGTAGAGCTGCTGCCGTCCCTGGCGCGTGGCGGTGACCAGACCCGCGGCCCGCAGGGCCATGAGGTGTTTGGAGATGCCGGATACGACGAGATCGGGGAACTGCGCGGCCAGTTCTCCGACGGTCGCCGTTCCTCGTTCGGCCAGCAGATCCAGGATGCGGCGGCGGGTGGGGTCGGCCAGGGCGCGGAACAGATCGTCGCTAGACCGCGGCATTGTCGAACGTCACCAGGGCGGCCAGCTGCTGCAGTACCTGGTGACGGTCCGCGCCGCGCTCGTAGGCCTGCACCGTGCCCGGCCAGCCGGGCTTCCCGATCCCGGCGAACCCATCGTGGGTGAGCGTTACCCGGGTTCCGGTAACGATGGGCGACAAGGTGAACAGCAGCCGGGCCGGGTGCACCCAGTCGCCGCCCTCCTCCAGCCAGGAAAGGACCAGGCGCCCTTCGGGTACCAGCTCCAGTACGGCGCCGCTGATCCAGGTCTTCTCGTCCGCGCCGAGCATCCGGTACGTCCCGCCCACGCGCAGGTCGATATTCAGATCCGAGCTGAGCCAGCGGCGCAGCGCCTCCTCGGTCGCCAGCCACTGCCACACGGCGCTGGGCGGTGCCTGAATGTCGATCGAGCGGATTACCTCGGGCATAGCCCGCCTCCTCTGATGCCTTACCCTTCAGTAATACATTACTAAACAGTAAGACATCCGGGATGTCAACCCCAGGCCCCGCTGACGTCGCTTAGTCCCGGGCCGGTCCGGCCAGGACCCGGCGGCCGACGCCGATGAGCGCCGCGTCGTCTTGCGGCGGGTGTATCCGGCAGCACTGGATGTCGCGGAAGTGCCTCTCCAGTGGGTTGTTCCGGGTCAGCGCGGGGTTCCCGAGCGCGCTGACGGCGGTCTGCACCGCGGTGATCGCCGAGCGCGTGATCAGCAGCTTGGCGATGGCCGCGCGCTGGAGGGCCTGCTCGTCGCCGGCGTCGATGCGCGCGGCCAGCCCGTACAGGACCTCCTCGGCCTGCACCAGCTGGGCCTCGATCTCACCCGCGATGGTCTGGATCCGCTCGGTGGTGGCGATCGGGCGGCCGAGCGAGGTCGGTACCCGGTCGTTGGCGAACGTAACGAAGAATTCCTGTGCGGCCCGGGCGACGCCGACGTACAACCCCATCAGCGAGATCCCGATGCCGAGGTACCCGGCCGCGTCCCGGCCCGCCTGGGAGACGGGCACGCCGGGGAAGTTCTCGGCCGGCACCTCGACGTCGGTGTAGACGACGTCGTGCGTGCTACTGGCGCGCAGCCCGAGGTGGTCCCAGGTCCTGATCACCTCGATGCCGGGGGAGTCGCCCGGCACGATCAGGTGCCCGACCAGCGGCTCCCCGTCGCCGGTGGCCGCTTCGTCGGTGACCGCCCAGACCAGGTGATAGGCCAGGCCCTCCGAACCGGTCCCGTAGGACTTGTGGCCGTTGAGCCGCCACCCGTCCGCGGTCCGGCTGACCTTGGTGACAGGCAGGCCGCCCCGGGCGGGCGCGCCCCATTCTGGTTCGGCTCGGATCGCGTTCATCACGACCGGGCCCTTTTGCGAATCCCGGACGACCTTCCGGTACAGGGTGTCCGGCCACCTGGGCGCCTTGGCCTGGGCCACGTGCTGGAAGACGGTCATCGCGGTGAGCAGCGCGACCGAGGGGTCGCCCCGGCCCAGCGCCTGCATCACGCGGGCCGCCTCGGTCAGGGACAGGTCCCGCCCGCCGTACTGCGCGCCGATGCCCAGGGTGAGGATGCCCGCGTCGTGCACGGCCTGGATCGAGTCCCACGGGAACTCCGCGGTGCGGTCATACCGCTCGGCGTTGGCGGCCAGCGCGCTGGTCAGCCGGCGCAGCGCCGCCTCCGAGGTATCGACGGGCGCGAGGGCCGCCCCAGCGGGGGTAGGCGCAGCAACGATAGGCGCAGCAACGATAGGCGCGGCGGTGATGGGTTCGGCGGTCATGACACCTTCCTCGGCTCGTCTCCGGCGGGGGAAATCGGCGGCTGCGGTACGACCTCGCCACGCTGGCCGGTAGCCTCCCGGTGCGCGAGTTCCTGGCGGACCAACGGGAGGACGAAACGGCCGTAGTCGATCGCGTCGTTCAGGTTGTCGTAGCCGCGGATCGACACCAGGTCGGCGCCGAGGTCCACGTAGTCCAGGATCGACGCGGCGACGGTCTCGTAGCTGCCGACCAGCGCCGTTGACGCGCCCATGGCCCCGGTGACCTGCGCGGGCAGCATCCACAGCGCGCGGTCGTGCACGTCGCCGCGGGCGGCGATCTCCAGCAGCCGCTGGGAGCCGACGTTCTGCGGCGCACCTTGCTGCAGCGATACTCGCAGGAATCCGCCGCCGTTCCAGGTCTGCTCGACCGCGGCCAGCGTACGATGCGCCTTTTCCCAGGCCAGGTCGTCGGTGGGCGCGACGATCGGGCGGAACGTCACCCACGTGCGCGGCACGTCCGCCCGTCCGGCCTGCCGGGCCTGCTCGGCGACGCGGTCCATCTGCTCCCGCGTTTCCTTCAGCGGCTCGCCCCACAGCCCGAAGATGTCGCCGAGCGCGCCGCCGACCCGGTAGGCCTCGCTGCTCGACCCGCCGATGGACACCGGGATGGTGCCGTTGACCGGCCGGTACCCGGCGACGAAGTTCTCGAACCGGTAGTACCGGCCGTCGTGGTCCCACGGGGACGTCTGCGCCCAGGCCCGCCGCATGATCTGGACGTACTCCTCGGTCCGGGCGTACCGCTCGTCCTTGCTGATGTAGTCGCCCTGCCGGGCCTGCTCGGTATCGCTGCCGCCGGAGATGATGTGCACCACCGCGCGGCCGCCGGACAGGTGGTCCAGCGTGGCCAGGGCCTGCGCCGCGACGGTCGGGTGCATGGTGTTCGGCCGGAGCGCGACGATCGGCTTGATCCGGTCCGTGTACGCGGCGATCGTCGCGGACACGGTGAACGGGTCGTAGCCGGCCGAGTGGTAGGCGACCAGCGTGTAGTCGAAGCCGCCGTCCTCGAGGTACCGGGCGTACTTCCTGATGTAGGGCGCATCGGGGATGCCACCCGGGCGGGGATGGACCTCGCTCGACTCCCACACGTTGACCATGCTGATGAATTCGACGCTCATGGGGCTGCTTCCTTCAAGGTTGGAGCTGGCGGTAGCGACTGCCGTGGAAGACCAGCGGCGCCACCGCCGGATCGGCGTCCAGTTCGTGCACCCGCAAGATGACCACGGTGTGATCACCAGCGCTGACCTCCTGGTGGACGCTGCACTCCAGCCACGCGCTCGAGCCCTCGACGAATACGGCGCCGCCGGTGGTGACGCGCCACGGCAGGGTGGCGAACCGGTCGTCGCCCGGGGCCGCCAGCCGGCGGCTGGCGCTTTCCTGATGGGCGCCCAGGACGCTGATGCCCAGCCGCGGAATCTCCCGCAGCCGGGGCCAGGTCCTCGAGCTTTGCGCGATGCATACCGATACGAACGGCGGATCGAGCGATACCGACGTGAACGAGCTGGCGGCTAGGCCCAGCGGGACACCTCCGGCGAACGCGGCCACCGCGGTGACCCCGGTGGGGAAGGTGCCGAACACGCGGCGGAGTTCGGCCGGATCATGCACCCGGACGTTACTCATGGCTGTTTCCGCTGGCTGTTTCCACGGGCCGTTCGAAGGGCATCTGCAAGACCTTCCGATCGAGACGGGGAGGGCTGGCTTCGGGCTATCCCGGCTCCGGGCCGGTGGCGACCGGGCGTTGCGGGTCAGCCGACCACGCTGACCATGAGCCCGGGTACAGCGCGGCATCGATGCCCGCGATACGAAGTGCGGCGATGGCGTGCGCCGCGGTGACGCCGGAGCCGCAGTAGACACCGACCGCCCCGCCGGGCACGGCGCCGAGTCCGGCGAACCTGGCCCGGAGGGTTTCCGCGGCGGCGAACGCGCCGTCCCCGGTCAGGTTGTCCGCCGTGGGGGCGCTGACCGCGCCCGGGATGTGCCCGGCCTGGGNNGACATCGCCCCGGACCGCCTGCGCCTCGCCGGAATCCAGGTCGAAGCCGGCCTGCGTCCACGCGTTCAGCGCGCCGTCCAGGATGCGGACGCTGCCGAGCCCGGCCCACCGGAGCAGCCACCAGGCCCGCGCCGCGGCCAGGCCGCCGCTGTTGTCGTAGACGACCACCGGCTGCCCGGCGCGCAGGCCCCACTGGCGGGCAGCTTCCTGCAGGGCCGCCACGTCGGGCAGCGGATGCCGTCCATCGGCGGCTTGCGGGGGAGCGGCGAGCTGGGAGTCAAGGTCGACGTAGACCGCGGTCGGGATGTGGGCCGCCCGGTAGTGATCACGGCCGCGGGCGTCACCGAGTGCCCACCGGACGTCGAGGACCGCGGGCGGGTCCGGCTGGCCGAGGAGCTGGTGCAAGGTCACCGCATCGATGAGGACGTCGGAGGCCGCGAGCCGCGCCTGATCCAGCGCCGCCTGATCTAGTTGAGGCAGCGTGGCCAGCAGGTCGTCTTCGCTCAGCGACCCTGGGGCCACGCCCTCGCGCCAGGCGGCGCGGGCGCGCTCGGTCACGGCCTGGTTGGCGGGCGCCGTTCTCCCGAGCA
>PLIQ01000171.1 GCA_003140115.1 Actinomycetota bacterium
CAGCCGCGCGAGGACATGATCATCGTCCAGTTCACCTGCGAGCTCCACTGCGCCATCCGGTCCGCGAGATCAGCGTCGCGGCGCGACTGGCGCGCCCGGGCTGCAGCGCAGAGCTGTTCGAGACCACCGCCAGCGCGGCGGCCGCGAGGTGGCTCGGGCTACCCACCTGGCCAGGTCACAGGACCGTCGGCGTCCCGGCGATCTCCCGGCTCCCCGCTCCCGCCGGGCCGCCGGATGAGCCGTCTGCGCCGCCACGGGCCGGCCGGGCGGACGGGTACCTGTCCCCGATCGACTGGCGCGGTCCGGAAAGCTCCACCGACATTCCCCGTCGCTCAGTGTCACCCTGCCGATGGACGAAACGTCGAGGCAGGCCTTCGTTGGGTCCGGTGTGACTGGTCTGCTGGAGGCCCCGTGAGCCGCCGGCCGAGGTGCTTCGTCGAGCCGGTACCTGCCGCGACACATCTACATCATGCTGGGGCTGGCGCGCGGAATGCCGCATGTGAGTGCGCGTCTGGGCGGAAGTTCAGAATCCCCCGCCCGACGAAGGGGAAGGTGACGGGGAAGGGGAATTGGGTTCGCAGGTCACAACAGCCGGATCACAGGCGTAGGTGGGGTAAGGATTAGGATTAGCGTTATTCGTCGACTGGGCGGGTGCGGCGGCTCCCGGATTTGACTCTGTCGATGACGGCTGTGTCGGCGATGTGGTTGCCTTGGCCTGTCGGGGGTGTTTCGCGGCAGGCATGTTGAGCTGTTTTTCGAGGACGTCTAGGCCCTTGGCCCAGACTGCGAGCCGGGCAGTTGTTGCGCCTTTCGGCGCAACAGCAATCACATACCCGACGGTGACGGTGTGATCTGCGGGTAGTCGTAGGTACCATTCCACGACTGGGTCTGCTTGGACTATTTTGACCGTGCCGGGACTGAAGTGCACCGTCTGTACCTTGTTTGTGATTTCCGTAGGAATACTGTCCTGGAACCAGACTGCTATGGGTTTGCCGTTAACGTTACTGGCGGTGATGATCTCCGTCAGCTGCGAGCCTTGCTTGCCGCTGAGAGTCCATCGCCGTTCGATCAGCAAGCCATTTCCATACCGCTGCAGCGGAAAAGCGTACGAAGCGGTGAGCTGTGGTCTCATAGCTCGTGACGGGCTTGATGGCGACCGCGTCATGACCAGACCGATGACAACGCCCAGGATAGCCACGGCTGCGGCCAGGGAAAGGATAACCGGCCGTGAACCAATCCGCGACCGTCGCCGCCTGCGATCAGTCATCTCCTGGCCAGTGCCGGTTTTGCGGTTCAGATTGGTCGCCTCGACGGGTACCTTGCCATGGCCCGGGTGCACGACGGGCCCACGGTTCGTTCGCGTCGCAGCATCACTGAACAGGACATTGGGTGCCAGGTAGGAGGGCTCCGCCATCACCCGCGCCTGTCGGCCGTCGGTGGCCCGGACAATTGCGGCAGCGGTCGGCATTGTGCCGTCCGCTGCCTTGAGCCGGGCGGGCTGGGCGGTCTCCGTGCGGAGACGATTGGCCAGCAGGCTGCTCCCGGAACCGGAGTTATAGCGTGCAAGGTCGAACGTCTCGCGCAGCGCGTCGGCGAACTCCCAGCAACTGGCATAACGATCCCCCGGCGCCTTGGCTAGCGCCTTCGCCAGAACGCCATCTACACCGGGCGGAAGACCGGGCCGCCGAGAGGTCAGCATTGGCGCCGGCTCTGACATGTGGGCCCATATCACTGCGGTGGCATGCTCACGCGGGAACGGCGCTTCTCCGCAGAGGAGCTCGAACGCCGCGCATGCCAGCGAATACTGGTCGGCCCGCCCATCGACCGGCTTGCCCTCTATCTGCTCCGGTGCCGAGTAGTCCGGCGTCCCAAGAAACTGCCCCGACCTGGTCGGCCCGGACGAAGCAATGCCCTTGCTCAGTCCGAAATCTGATAGGTACACATGATCGGGCCGACCCGGCCGTGCATCTACCAGCATGTTCGCTGGTTTGACATCACGATGAACGAGCCCGACGCCGTGCGCGGCGTCCAGAGCGCACGCCACCGGCGAGATGATCGCCATCGCACGGCTAGGAGGAAGCGGCCCTACCCGGCGAAGCAAGGTCCGGACGTCTCCGCCTGGCACATACCGCATCGCGATGAACAGCACCCTGTCTGCCTCGCCAGCCTCGAACACCGGGATGATGTGGGGATCATCAACCGCCGCCGCCGCGCGTGACTCCCGGATGAACCGGCGCCGGAACGCCTCATCCGCGGCTAGCGCAGGCGCTAGGATCTTCATCGCCACCCGCCGCTGAAGGCGCTCATCCCGCGCTCGGAACACTACCGCCATCCCGCCCGAGCCGATCTGCTCCTCTAGCTTGTAGCCTGCGACCCGCGAGCCTGCTGTAACGCCGACTGAGTGGATACCGACCTCGACTGAGAAGTTCTCGCTCACCACACCTCCAGCGCCCGCGAGCTAGGCGCGGTCCCCATCCTCCGCCAACCGGCGAACACCGGAATGAACCGGGACAGGTGCCTCAGGCGCAAGGAAGTCCAAGCATCCGGGTCCTGGTCCATCATGCCCGCCCCCAACCGCTCCGCCCTCGTTCCGTGACTCGTGACCGCTTCGCTGGTTGTCGGTGCGCGGCCGTTCCAGATTCTAGGCCAAACCCGCTGCGAGCCCGGCAAAGTTGCTCCAAATACGCGAGCTACAGGCCGGAGGGTTAGTCTGGCACGAACGTGTGAATCAGAGTCTGCGTTAACCGTGACTCAGAGACATCCAGCCTGCTGCGAGACCCTTCGGTCAGTCCGGTCAACAGCGTGATGGCCGCGCGTAACGCACTACGCCTAGTGCTAGGACGGCGCCGAGCGCCTACATGATCAACCCGGTCACAAAGTAGTTCGCCTTATGCCGTACCGAACCTCTGACACGCTCGTCTCTTGGTCTGATTCCCAAACCCTGATCGACTCGTTCACTACTATCGGAATTTGTCATATAGCTAAGTACTTCGACCTCGACAGAAATTATTCGCGCGCCATCTGCAGCCAATGACGGTGGCTCTGTCAATCGTCCGCGCATGCGAAATCGTACTCGTAATAATCCTCGCAGCGCGTAAAGCTGTGTCTCGCGCACTCCGTCTGCCATAGACTTAATGTCGCGCCCTCTCATCGGCAGATCCGGACGCTGGCGGGCCGTTGGGCCGCGGGAGTGACCGGACACAGAACATCCACTTCGGCGTCGTGCGACTCGACTGCCTAGGCGACCAGGTTGCCGATCATTAGATAAGACGGATGCAGGTAAGGCGGATCTCGCGCGCTGGGTTGGGCCAGGGTCGTTACGGGGGGTGATCTGATCCCCGGTTCTTTCGCGCCGTTGCCGCGAACGGTGTTCTGCGCCGCTGTCCTCTTGGTTGCGCGGCACCGCAATGAGATTCCCGTTCCGGCGCTTCCCGCCACGAGCGGAGGCGAGCTGACGCCACGGCCCGTCGTCGACATCGCCCTGGAAGGACTCCCCGCCGCGCCGATGGAGTGCCTGCTGGACACGGGCGCGCTGCGGACCCGGATGAGCGCCGAACTCGCGCCGCTGGCCGGGATAGACCTAGACGGCGCGCCGACTGAGGAGTTCTTCGTGGCCGGGCTCAGAACGGCGGGGCCGCTTGTCCATGTCAGTCTCACCGTGACCGACGGCGCTGAGGAGTTCTCCTGGGACGCGCCGGTCTGGTTCTGCGATCCGTGGCCGCATCCGTTCGGCCTGGCCGGGCTCGAGGGCTTCCTGCACCACTTCATCGTGACGATCCGGGCCTATAACGGGTACCTCGATATCGAACCTCAGCCCTAGCCGTAGAAACATCCCGACCCCCGGCGGCGCGGATCCCGGCGGGCTGCCGTCCCGCTCAGCTCCGCAGCAGAAGAGAATACGGAAGGAAATTCGTTCGAGCGTGCGCCTGGCCAGAAGTCCAGCGCTTGCCGGGCCCAGGAAGTCCGGCTGGGGAGCAAAACGGGGGAGCAAGCGAGCAGCGATACGGGCCCTGCCCGGCGACGTCCAGCGATTAACACTACTGTCAGGACCACATCCAGCCACATTCGGCATGCATGGCCGGCTTAATTGCGGAGGCATCTGGGGTGAGTTCGCTATTGGAGGTAAACATGATCGGTAGAAGGCGAACGCCAGCCAAATCCCGCCGCCGCCGGCTGGCCGCAAGGGCCCAGCGTAGTTCCGGAAATATAACATGAAATCCTGCCGCATACCGGAACCTGATATAGTTCGTGACAGTTCACACTTGGCCTTGTCTGCGAGGTTCCCGGGGGGTCCATGACGGCTCGGCGGCTTCGCGCCAGAGTTCTCGGCTTAGCAGATGAGTGAGCGTTCGCTCGCGTCGCCCGTCACTCCCGAACTGGTCGTGACCATCGACGGGACCGGCAGGACGCTACTGGCCGCCTTGTACCTGGTGGGCCGCGCACCCGAGGCCGACATCGTCGTCACCGACCCAGATCAGGCCTGGCCGCACCCGACGCCGATGACCACGCGACAGGTTCCGGGGCCGGTCCGGCGACCGCGGAACGGGCGGAACGGGCGGGAGGGGCGTTGAGCGAGGATTTCCCGGTACACCTGGCCGGGCTCCGGGAGGGCTCACGTCTGGCGGGTTACCGGATCGAGGCTCAGCTCGGGGCGGGCGGCATGGCGGTGGTATTCCGCGCGCACGACGAGCGGCTGAACCGGCAGGTGGCGCTGAAGGTCTTCGCGCCGGCCACGGCCGCGGACCAGGCCGCCCGGCGGCGCTTCATCGCCGAGTCGCGTGCGGCCGCGGCGGTGGAGCACCCGCACATCATCCCGGTATACGACGCCGACGAGGTGGGCGGCCTCCTCTTCATTGCGATGCGGCTGGTCCGGGGCGGTGACCTACGCGGGCTGCTGGAGCGGGAGGGCGTACTGCCGCCGGCCCGGGCGGCCGGAATCGTCTCCCAGGTGGCCTCAGCCCTGGATGCCGCGCACGGCGCCGGCCTCGTGCACCGTGACGTCAAGCCGGCGAACATCTTGGTGGCCGCGCCCGCAGGCGAGTCCGACTACGTTTACCTAGCGGACTTCGGCGTGAGCAAGCAGGCCACGAGGTCGACGAGCCTGACCGGGACCGGTCAGTTCCTCGGGACCCCCAACTACGCCGCGCCGGAACAGGGCCGGAACGTAACAGTAGACGGGCGCGCCGATCAGTACGCGCTGGCATGCGTGGCCTACCACCTGCTGACCGGGATGCCGCCGTTCGAACGCGAGGGCCCATGGGCGATTCTCATGGCCCACCTATCTGAGCCGCCGCCGTCGGTGCGGGTCCGGCGGCCCGAACTGCCCGAGGCGGTGGATCGGGTCCTGGCCCGGGCCCTTGCCAAAGATCCGGAAGAGCGGTACGGGTCCTGCCGGGTATTCGCGGGCGCGCTGCGTGCGGCGCTCGGCCTGGCGCCCGGCCGGGCCGCCGTCCCGGCCGGGCCGCCCGTCCCGGCCGGGCCGCCGACGGTCGCCAGCACGGACTGGGCGTCGCTAGACCGGCCCGCAAATCGCTCGCGGCAGGCCACCCCGGCCACCGCGGCCACCGCGGCCACCCACGCCAGCTCTGCCCCGGCGAAAGGATCCACCCTGCTCCAGCCGCCGCCCGGCGCTGGTCCGTCACTCCTTGGGCGGTCCGCCGCCGCCCGGAGCCGGGGCGTCTTGCGACTGGGCGCGTGGGGCCTGGCCATCCTGGTGCTCGTGGCCGTCGGCCTGGCGGGCTTCATGCTGGCGACGCATCACAGCCCGAAGCGCGTGCCCGCCAGTGACCAGGGCCCGCTGGCCGCCCCGCCGGTCAATCCCGCCCAGCAGCCGCCGGGCGTCTCCCGGCAAATCGAGCGCATCGCAGCCGCGGGCAACACGATCGTCACGACCGGCTCGCAGAAGAGCGGCGACGTAGTCAGCCAGCAGTTCTTCGTATCTCAAAACGGCGGCGCCACGTGGTACCAGGCCCGGATGCAGCTGCCCGACGGGGGCCGGCCGCCGGCCGGGCACGTGGCCATGCGGATCGCCGGCGGCCCGCGCGGATGGCTAGCCGAGGGCCCGCAGGCCATCTGGACCAGCAAGAACGGCCTGTCGTGGACGCTGGCGGACACGCAGGGGATCAGTCCGGAGCTGCCGGGGGACAACATCGGCGCGGTCACCGCGACCGCGGACCGATTCCTGGCCGCAGGCGGGGCGGGAAAGGCCGCCGGAAACCAGGCGGTTATCTGGATATCGCACGGCGACACTACGTGGCGGCGGCTAACGGCCACCCAGCTGGGCCTGAAGGTAGGCGGTACCACCGCGGCGGGCATCCAGTACGCCACCTCGCAAGGGAACGACACGCTAATCTCCGACGGGTCCGGTGTATGGCTGAGCACCGACGGCGGCACGTCGTGGACGCAGGTCACGGTGCCTGTTGATCATGATGCGAGCGATCGCATCATCGGCGTTAGTTCAGACGGCTCAGGCCTGATCGCGGTGCGGCCGGGGACCGGCGCGAGCGGCGCCCCCGACGGGGTGGCCTACTTTTCCCCGAACGGGCAGGTGTGGCAGTTCGCGGGCCTCATCGATCCGGCCGGCGGCTGGAGCCCCGCAACTGTGGTGAAGGGCAGCGACTACGGCTTCGTCGTCGTCGGGACCAGGGCCGGCCAGGACGTGGCCTACGCGAGCACCGGGACCGGCGCGACCTGGCGGCCGACGGAGCCGCTCGGCAGCATTTCGGACATTATGATCAACTCTGCCACGGTCGGGTCACGCGGCATCGTCATCGCAGTCGGCTCCGCCGGCCAGCACGTAGTCTTCATCAAGACCAGCCCCGAGCCTTAGCGGCCGTCACGGGCGAGCCCCGGCCAGAGCCAGCACCATTGCGCGCAGGATCAAGCCCACGCCGGCGCCCTGACCGATAAGCGCGCAGGTCTCGTAGCCATGCACTACGGCGGGTCTTTGCTCGGGCGCACGAAGGTTCGGGTTGCTCTCCGCGATGGGCTTCTCGTGAGCCTCGTCCTCGCCACGCAGAGTCCACGGTTGCCGACTGACCAAGGAGCATGCCGGCGGGTAGCCACCCCCGTCGGGCTGCCTCAGCCAGCCGGCGCACTGCCGCAGCCAGTCCACCTCGTCCGACGGGCGGCCGGGCGAGGTGATTGCGACCAGCCAGGTCCGTGTCCTCATCGCTGTCGGGGTGTTCGAGGTCGGCCAGCCCGCTGCCCGCAGCTCACCGAGCGCCGCCTCCAGCGCGTCCAGGTCGCTATCGGCCACGAGCTGGTGTACCCGGGCGGGTGAAAGCCCGATCGCTGCGGCCAGGGTGCGGATCGAGATTCTCTCGGCGCAGGCCGAGACCAGCGCCCGCGTGCGCTCCCGCTCGGCCTGCTCCAGCCGCTACGCGGCACGGAAGACCCGCGCCAGCACCCTGTCGGTCCCGCCGGGCCGCCGCGATCCGCTCACTGATCGTCATCCGGCCAGCCTTCCATCCACGTTCAGGAAACTGGACGCCGTAGCGGTGCTCCGACCTCGATTGTTAGCGGCAGCCCTACAACGTTTGGCCGGTGAGAAGCACCGCTCCGTGCAAGGCGCCGTTGCCCGGTGACTCGGCGGTGATCTCCATGGTGCGGAATTGCCGGGGGTCGACTCCAGCCGTCATCGTGACGGTGGCCGATCCCGAGGTGCCCACGACGAACGTGCCGCCACTG
>PLIQ01000274.1 GCA_003140115.1 Actinomycetota bacterium
TCCCAGGTAGCCCGGCTGCTCACCGAGCAGGCCGATGACCTGGCCCTGCGGATCGGCGCGCGGCTGGAACTTGCGGGGATCGCGGTCCGCCGGGTCGGGCACCCGCGGGCCGCGGGGATTGACCGGTCACTGCTCACCGCCGACGCGTACGCGCTGGCTACCCGGCCGGACGTCGACATCGTGGTGGAGGTGATCGGCGGCATCGAGCCGGCCAGGTCGCTGCTGCTGGCCGCGCTGAAGAACGGCAAGCCGGTCGTCACCGCGAACAAGGCCCTGCTGGCCGAGGACGGCGCGGAGATCTACGCCGCGGCCCGCTCGTGCGGCGCGGACCTTTACTATGAGGCCTCGGTGGCCGGGGCCATCCCGCTGCTGCGGCCGCTGCGGGAGTCGCTGGCCGGGGACAAGGTCCGCCGGGTGCTGGGCATCGTGAACGGCACCACCAACTTCATCCTGGACCGGATGGACTCCTCCGGGGCGGGCTTCGCCGAGTCGCTCGAGGAAGCCCAGGCCCTCGGGTACGCCGAGGCCGACCCGACCGCGGACATCGAGGGGTTCGACGCGGCCGCCAAGGCGGCCATCCTGGCCGGCCTGGCCTTCCACACCCCGGTCACCGCGGCCGACGTGCACCGCGAGGGCATCACCGAAGTCACCGCGGCCGACATCGGCAGCGCCCGGGCCCTGGGCCGGGTGGTCAAGCTGCTCGCGATCTGCGAGCGCTACGACGCGGGCATCTCGGTCCGCGTGTACCCGGCGATGATCCCGCGCTCGCACCCGCTGGCCGCCGTGTCCGAGGCGTACAACGCGGTGTTCGTCGAGGCCGAGTCGGCGGGCCGCCTGATGTTCTACGGCGCGGGCGCGGGCGGCACGCCCACCGCGAGCGCCGTGCTCGGCGACATCGTCGCGGTGGCCAGGAACCGGCTGGCCGGCACGCGCGGCCCGGACGCGTCCACCTACGCCGGGCTGCCGATCATGCCGATGGGGGAGACGCTCACCCGCTATCACGTCTCGCTCGACGTGGACGACAAGCCCGGCGTGCTGGCCCCGGTGGCCGAGGCCTACGCCCGGCACGACGTCTCCATCGAGACCGTCCGCCAGGCCAGCCGCGGCCACGAGGCCCAGCTGGTGATCGTCACCCATACGGCGCGGGACGCGGCGCTGGCCGCGACCGTCCGCGACCTCGAGGCCCTGTCCGTGGTGCGCGCCGTGGCCAGCGTCATGCGGGTGGAGGGGGAAGAGGAATGATGCCCGTCACCGAGCACGCCAGGAAGCCCTGGCGGGGAGTGATCACCGAGTACCGGCACCGGCTGCCCGTCACCGAGGGAACCCCGGTGATCAGCCTCCGCGAAGGCGGCACCCCGCTGCTCCCCGCGCCGGTGCTGTCCGCCCGGACCGGCTGCGAGGTCTACCTCAAGGTCGAGGGCGGCAATCCGACCGGCTCGTTCAAGGACCGGGGCATGACGGTGGCCATCAGCGTCGCCGCCGGGGCCGGGGCCAAGGCGGTGATCTGCGCGTCGACCGGGAACACCAGCGCGAGCGCCGCCGCCTACGCGGCCCGGGCCGGGCTGACCTGCGCCGTGCTCGTGCCCCGCGGCAAGATCGCCATCGGCAAGCTGGCCCAGGCGCTGGTGCACGGGGCGCGGCTGCTGCAGGTGGACGGGTCGTTCGATGATTGCCTGGAAGTGGCCAGGAAGCTGGCCGCGCAGTACCCGGTGGCCCTGGTCAACTCGGTCAACCCGGACCGGCTGCAGGGTCAGAAGACCGCCGCCTTCGAGATCGTCGACGACCTCGGCGACGCGCCCGACGTGCACTGCCTGCCGGTCGGCAACGCCGGCAACATCACCGCCTACTGGATGGGCTACACCGAGTACCAGCGGGACGGCCTCGCCACGCGCGCACCCCGGATGTTCGGATTCCAGGCCAGCGGGGCGGCCCCGATCGTGACCGGCGAGCCCGTCCTGCAGCCCCAGACGATCGCGACCGCGATCCGCATCGGCAACCCGGCCTCCTGGCGCCAGGCCGAGGCCGCCCGGGACGAGTCCGGCGGCCTGATCGACTCGGTGACCGACCGGGAGATCCTGGCCGCCTACCGCCTCCTAGCCGCCCGCGAAGCAGTCTTCGGCGAACTGGCCTCCTCAGCCAGCGTCGCCGGCCTCCTGAAGGCCACCGCGGCCGGCCAGATCCCCCCAGGCTCCCGCGTAGTCTGCACGATCACCGGCAACGGCCTAAAGGACCCCGACTGGGCCCTCTCCGGCGCCCCCAAACCCGCCACCATCCCCGCCGACCCCGGCCCCGCCGCCGCCGCCCTAGGCCTGGCCTGATCGCGGCCGCCGCACAACGACACCAATGTTCCATCCGTGCCGCCCTAGCGGCACCAATGTTCCATCGGTGGTTAGGAGTTTCATGGAGTGGTCGGGAGAGCCGGTGCAGGTGCGGGTGCCTGCGACTAGTGCCAACCTCGGGCCTGGGTTCGACGCGCTCGGGCTGGCGCTGACGCTGCACGACGACGTGGAGGCGCGGATCCTCCCGGCCGGGCTGTCGATCGAGATCGAGGGCGAGGGCGAGGACCTGGCCGGCGCGGGCGAGGAGCATCTGGTGGTCCGGGCCATGCGGATGGCGTTCGCGGTGACCGGGGGACAGCCGCCGGGGCTCGGGCTGCTCTGCGTGAACCGGATCCCGCACGGCCGGGGCCTGGGCTCCTCGGCGGCCGCGGTCGTGGCTGGCCTGCTCGCCGCCCGGGCCCTGTCCAGGCCGGAAAAGCTGCCCGACGATGCCCTGCTCCCGCTGGCCAGTGAGATTGAGGGGCACCCGGACAACGTGGCCGCGTGCCTGGGCGGCGGGCTGACCATCGCCTGGATGGCGCCGGACGGCCCGCACATGGTCCGCCTCGAGCCGCTGGCTTCGGTCACGCCCGTGGTGTGCATCGCGCCCGCGCCGGTGCGCACCGACGTGGCCCGCGGCCTGCTGCCCGAGATGATCCCGCACCGGGACGCGGCGGCCAACGCCGGGCGCAGCGCCCTGCTGGTCGCGGCGCTGACCCAGCCAGGTACCGGCCCGGACGTGTTGCTCGCCGCGACCCAGGACTGGCTGCACCAGGACTACCGGGCCAGCGCCATGTCGCAGACGCACGCNNCCGCGGCGGGCCGGATTATCGTCGCGACCTGGAGAGCCTGGGTTCAATCGTGGGAGAAACGGGTATGGGGTGGCACATAAGTTCGCTTGACGTCGAGCGGCAAGGTGCGCGTGTCCTGCGCCCGGAGTCCCCGCCGGGCTGCTGACGCGGGAGCAGAGCGGCCAATCCGTCCGACCGGACATGCGGCGGCAGCGCCAGGCCACATCACTCGCCTGGAACTGAGCGTGCCGGATGCTCGTGGCTGGCGAGCCTCATGCGACCGTTGCCTTCTCTTCCGCGCGACACGGATGGCTGCGAAGGAATGCCGTGACCCCTCATGGTGTTAGGCTTAGTGGCGCACCGGGTGCCCAGCTCTGTAATGGGTGCTCGTCGGCAAACCGGGCGCTAGCCGGAAAACTCCTGTGGGACGGTATTGTTGCCGTACCCGAGGTCTTCGGCGCAGGGTGCCTCGCTCTCTCCCCGGTACGAAGGGTGCGGGCAGCCCGGCCGTCCGGGCGCTTTCCGACTCATCCCCCTGGCTTGCGGACACACGGCGACGCACGGAGGAACGCGACACGTTGCGGCAATCGCCGCTATCTGACGGCAGTGCAGAATCTGACAACGGTGCAGAGCAGCGCGAATCAACTCTGGCCCCGAGGGGCTGTACAGGGTCGACGGGCCTAGCGGGTTCACCCAGGCGGCCGAGAAAATCATGGAAGGACCATTAGTGAGCGACACAACCGAAATCCTCGGTGGCGCGGCAACCGCGTCTGAGGATGCCCCCGCGGCCGCTGGAGCGACGGCATCGACGTCCAAGTCGCGCAGTCGCGGAGGTACCGGCCTTTCCTCGCTGCTCATGCCCGAGCTGCAGCGCATCGCCCAGACCCTGGCCATCCCGGGGGCCGGCCGGATGCGCAAGAGCCAGCTCATCGAGGCGATCGAGGCGCGCCAGGGCGGAGGCCCTCGCAAGGAGACCAGTGCCGCCCGCCGGGGTTCGGATCAGCGTGCCGCGTCCGCGGGAGCCGACGTGACCCGCCCGCAGAAGCAGGACGCCATGGAACCAGAGACACACTCGGGCATCGGAGCTAGCGCGCAGTCCGGCCTCGGCGACGGAGACTCCAGAACCCGCGCGGGCATCGGTGCGGACGGCCCCGCCCAGCAGCTCAGCTTCTACGAGGAGGCCGGCTCGGCCGCCCGCCGCGACAGCATCGCCCAGGACGGCGCCGCGCCCGCCGCGGCCACGGCCACCGAGGCCACCCAGAGCGACATCCAGCGCGGCGACCGCCGCCGCCGCAACGGCCAGCCGACCCGCACCCGCAGCACCCGCGACCAGGCGCCCAGCGACCAGTCCGGCCGGGAGCCGTCTGCCCGCGACCAGAGCACCCGCGACCAGAGCACCCGCGACCAGGGCAGCCGGGAGCCGTCGGGCACCCGCGACCAGAACCGCGATCACGGTAGCCGGGACCAGTCCGCCCGCGAGCAGGGCCGCGACGGCCGCGACACCCGTGACCAGGGCCGCGACAGCCGCGATCAGGGCCGCGACAGCCGCAACGACCGTGACCAGGGCCGCAACGACCGCGACCAGGGCCGCGACAGCCGCGATCAGGGCCGCGACAGCCGCAACGACCGTGACCAGGGCCGTGACAGCCGTGAGCCGGTCGGCGCGGGCCGCGGGCCCGTGGGCGACCAGTTCCGCGACGACGACGGGGGCCCGGGGCAGCGCCGCAGTCGCGACCGGTTCCGGAACCGCAACCGGCGACGTGAGCGCCCGGGGAGCGACCCCGAGCCCGTGATCGCCGAGGATGACGTGCTCCTGCCGATCGCCGGCATCCTGGACGTGCTCGAGAGCCAGGGTTACGCGTTCGTCCGGACCACCGGTTACCTGCCCGGGCCCAACGACGTCTATGTTTCCCTGTCCCAGGTGCGCAAGCACGGCCTGCGCAAGGGCGACGTCATCGAGGGCGCGGTTCGTCAGCCCCGCGAGGGCGAGCGGCGGGAGAAGTTCAACGCGCTGGTCCGGCTGGACAAGGTCAATGGCCTTGACCCCGAGCAGTCCGCGTCCCGGCCCGACTTCGCCAAGCTGGTGCCGCTGTACCCGCAGGACAGGCTCCGCCTGGAGACCGACTCGGGCAACATGATCACCCGGATCATCGACCTGATCTGCCCCATCGGCAAGGGCCAGCGCGGCCTGATCGTCTCCCCGCCCAAGGCGGGCAAGACCACGATCCTGCAGGCCATCGCCAACGCGATCACCAAGAACAACCCGGAGTGCCACCTCATGGTCGTCCTCGTCGACGAGCGGCCAGAAGAGGTCACCGACATGCAGCGCACGGTCAAGGGCGAGGTCATCCACTCCACCTTCGACCACCCGGCCGACGACCACACGACCGTGGCCGAGCTAGCCATCGAGCGCGCCAAGCGCCTGGTGGAGATGGGCCACGATGTGGTCATCCTGCTCGACAACATCACCCGGCTGGGCCGCGCGTACAACAACTCGGCGCCGGCTAGCGGCCGCATCCTGTCCGGTGGTGTGGACTCCACCGCGCTGTACCCGCCCAAGCGGTTCTTCGGCGCGGCCCGCAACATCGAGAACGGCGGCTCGCTGACCATCCTGGCGGCGGCCCTGATCGAGACCGGCTCCCGGATGGACGAGGTGATCTTCGAGGAGTTCAAGGGCACTGGCAACATGGAGCTGCGGCTGCGCCGTGAGCTCGCCGAGAAGCGGCTCTTCCCGGCGGTCGACGTGGACGCGTCGAGCACCCGTAAGGAAGAGATCCTGCTCGCGCCCGATGAGCTCAAGATCGTCTGGCAGCTGCGCCGGGTGCTGCACGCCCTGGAGCCCCAGCAGGCCCTGGAACTGCTCATGGAGCAGATGCGCAAGACCAAGAGCAACGCCGAGTTCCTGCTCCAGGTCCAGAAGACCACGCTGGGTTCCTGACAGGGAATGCCAGGTCACGGAAAGTGGTTCCATGATCTGGCACACTAGAAAGCCGTAACCATGCGGTACCGGTTCACGTTTTGCTGATTAGCAGGGCGACCCGGCGACCGCCGAAGGCAGGAGTTTGTCCATGAAGGCTGACATCCACCCGCAGTACAACGTCACCACGGTGACCTGTAGCTGCGGGAACACGTTCACCACCCGGAGCACCGCGTCCGGCGGTACGATCCACGCCGAGGTCTGCTCGAACTGCCACCCGTTTTACACGGGCAAGCAGAAGATCCTGGACACCGGCGGTCGCGTCGCGCGGTTCGAGAAGCGCTTCGGCAAGACCTCTGGCCAGCAGGCCGCCAAGAGCCCGCAGACCACCAAGAAGTAACCCCGCCGAGCCGAGGTCCGTGCCCCGGACCCCGGCTCGTCGCGCGTCCGGAGCACTTCCGGAACACGTCCGGAGGGCATCACGGGGTGTCACGGGCTGAGTATGAAAGGTTCTTTCAGTGTTTGACCGGCTAGCGGACCTGGTCAGCGAGCACGCGGAGCTTGAGCACGCGCTCGCCGACCCGGACATCCACTCCGACCAGGAGAAGGCGCGCACGCTGGGCCGCCGCTACGCCGAGCTGACCCCGATCGTGCACGCGTACCAGGAGTGGGAGCAGACCTCCGGCGACGAGCAGACCGCGCGCGAGCTGGCTCGGGAGGATTCCTCCTTCGCCGTCGAGGCGACGCAGCTGGCCGCGCAGCGGGAGCGGCTCGAGGCCGAGTTGCGCCGGCTCCTCGTGCCCAGCGACCCCAACGACAGGCGGGACATTCTCCTGGAGGTCAAGGCGGGCGAGGGCGGCGAGGAGTCCGCGTTGTTCGCCGGCGACCTGCTCCGGATGTACCAGCGTTATGCCGAACGACGTGGCTGGAGAACCGAGATTCTGGACTCAACCGTCACCGGCCTGGGCGGCATCAAGGACGCGACAGTCGCGGTGAAGGGCAAGGGCGCGCAGGGGGCCTGGTCGCGGCTGAAGTACGAGGGCGGCGTGCACCGCGTGCAACGGGTGCCGGTGACCGAGTCCCAGGGCCGCATCCACACCTCCGCCGCCGGGGTGCTGGTCGTCCCCGAGGCCGAGCCGGTCGAGGTGCAGATCAACGACAACGATCTGAAGGTGGACGTGTTCCGGTCCTCCGGACCCGGTGGCCAGAGCGTGAACACCACCGACTCCGCGGTGCGGATCACCCACCTGCCGACCGGCATCGTCGTGTCCTGCCAGAACGAGAAGAGCCAGCTGCAGAACAAGGAGCAGGCGCTGCGCGTGCTGCGGGCGCGGCTGCTGGCCCAAGCCGAAGCCGACGCGGACGCGAAGGCCAGCGCCGAGCGGCGCAGCCAGGTCCGCACCGTGGACCGGTCCGAACGGGTCCGCACCTACAACTTCCCGGAGAACCGCATCTCCGATCACCGCGTGGGCTACCGGGCCTACAACCTGGACCGGGTCATCGACGGTGATCTCGACGGGGTGATCGACGCGCTGGCCGCCGCGGACCTGGCCGCGAAGCTGGATTCCGGGATCTCCGGCGATGATGAGCCTGCTGCTTGACGAGGTGGCGCTGGCCGCGGCGCGGCTGGCCGAGGCCGGGGTGGAATCGCCGCGCGCCGACGCCGAGCTGATCGCGGCCAGCGTGCACCGGGTCCGGCGCGGCGAGCTGCACACCGTGCCGGACACCGCCTTCGACGCGCGGTTCTGGTCCGATATCGCGCGCCGGGCCGCCCGCGAGCCGCTGCAGCACATCACCGGCCAGGCGTACTTCCGCTACCTCGAGCTCGAGGTGGGGCCGGGCGTGTTCGTGCCCCGGCCCGAGACCGAGGTGATGACCGGCTGGGCCATCGACCGGCTGGGGGAGATGGACGTCGCCGAGCCGGTCGTGGCCGACCTCGGCACCGGGTCGGGCGCCATCGCGCTGGCCATCGCCCAGGAGGTGCCCCGGGCCCGGGTGCACGCGGTCGAGGCCGACCCGCTGGCCTGGGCCTGGGCCGAGCGCAACATCACCAGGTACGCCGAGAGTGTCCCGTACACCGCCGGGCGGGTCCTGCTGCACGCGGGCGACTTCAGCGACGTGCTCGGCGAACTCGACGGTACGGTTGACCTCGTGATCACCAATCCGCCGTATATCCCGGTCGGGGCGTCCGTCCCGCCCGAGGTCGGCGAGTACGACCCGCCCGCCGCGCTGTGGAGCGGCGCGGACGGGCTCAACGCCATCCGGGCCACCGAACGCACCGCCCGGCGGCTGCTGCGACCCGGCGGGCTGGTCGCCGTCGAGCACGGCGCGCAGCAGGGCGCCGCGGTGTACTGGGTGTTCCCGGAGGAATCCGGGTGGCGGGACACACGTAACAACAAGGACCTGGCCGGGCGTGACCGCTTCGTCACCGCCGCCTGGTCCGGTGAGGGCACCTGATGAGCGCACGTTACGACTGCCGGGATCCGCAGTCGCGCATGTACGGGGTCGAGGCCGCCGTGACGGCGGCGCGGGCGGGCGAGCTGATCGTGCTGCCGACGGACACGGTCTACGGCATCGGCGCGGACGCGTTCATCCCCGCGGCCGTGACCACCATGCTGGCCGCCAAGGGCCGCGGCCGGAACATGCCGCCGCCGGTCCTGGTCGGCACCGCGCGGGCCGCCGCGGCGCTGGTCGACGACCTCGGGGCGTTCGGACAGGACCTGATCGACGAGTTCTGGCCGGGCGCGCTGACCCTGATCTTCCGGGCCAGCCCGACGCTGTTGTGGGATCTGGGCGATACCAAGGGCACGGTGGCGCTGCGGATGCCGTTGCACTCGGTCGCGCTGGACGTGCTGAAGCAGACCGGGCCGCTCGCCGTGTCCAGCGCGAACCGCACCGGCCACCCCGCCGCCACCACCGCCGACGAGGCGCAGGAGCAACTCGGCGAGGCGGTCTCGGTGTACCTCGACGGGGGACCGTGCACCGACAGCATCCCGTCGACCATCCTGGACCTGACCGGTACCATCCCCACGCTGCTGCGGGCCGGGGCGATCTCGGTGGACCGGCTGCGCACCGTGGCCTCGATCATCGCCGACAACGAGCAGCTGCCCGTGGGCGCCGCCGACTACAAGCCGGCCGCGCCGCATCCGCTAGCAGGGGGTCCGCGTCCGGCGGAGGCAACGATCGACTCGCCGGTCGAAGAGCCGCCCTCGGGCGGCTAGCCGGTGGCATAAAGTGGCGATGATGGAAGCCGACCCGATCCCGATTCGCTGACGCCGCATGCGCGAGTACGTCCTCGTCCTGCTCGTCACCGCCGCGGTGACCTTCCTGCTCACCCCGCTGGTAAGGCGGTTCGCGGTCGCGACCCACGCGATTCACGCGCCCCGGGCCCGGGACACCCATACCGAGCCAACGCCGCTGCTCGGCGGGCTGGCCATGTACGGCGGGCTCGTCGCCGGGATGATCCTGGCCAGCCGGCTGACGTTCCTGCAGGATCCCTTCCAGGCCGCCGGGTCGAAGACCGCGGCCGGGTTGCTGCTGGCCGGCGCGCTGGTGGTCGTGGTGGGGTTCATCGACGACCGGTGGGGTCTCGGCGCGATCAGCAAGCTGGCCGGGCAGGTGGCGGCGGCCGGCATCCTGGTCTGGAGCGGCCAGTCGCTGCCCTGGCTGCCGACGCCGAGCGGTGGCGAGTTCCCGCTGGAGCCGGACCTGAGCGTGACGCTGACCATCTTGCTCGTGGTGGTCACGATCAACGCGATCAACTTCATCGACGGCCTGGATGGCCTGGCCGCCGGGATCGTGGCCGTCGCCGCGGTGTCGTTCCTGATCTACTCCTACACGCTCCTCAAGACGATCGGGAACCCCTCGCAGTCGCTGCCCGCGGTGTCCTCGGCGCTGCTGGCCGGCATGTGCCTGGGGTTCCTGCCGCACAACTTCTATCCGGCCCGGATCTTCATGGGCGACATCGGCGCGATGCTGCTCGGCCTGATGCTCGCCTACGGGCCGATCTCGAGCACCGCCTCGCTCGACCCGGCCCTGCTGATCAACTACGCCAACCACCAGACCCTGGACCGGTTCCCGACCTTCCTGCCGCTGCTGGTCCCCGCCGCGATCTTCATCATCCCGTACGCCGACCTGATGTTCGCCATCATCCGCCGCACCCGGGCGGGCAAGCCGGTGATGGCCGCCGACCGGCAGCACCTGCACCACCGGGTGCTCAACATCGGCCATTCCTACCGGCAGAGCGTGCTGATCATGTACCTGTGGGCGGTCCTGTTCTCGGCCGCGGTCGTCTCGCTGTCGGTGGTGCATACCCGGCTGGTCGTGTTCGTCGTCGCGACCGCCGTCGCGGTCCTCGCCTTGCTGCCCGTCACCATGCCCAGCCTGCGCCCCTGGCGGCTGTTCCGCAGGCGGCAGGCCATCGCCGCCGCCGCCCGGCACCGGACGGCTGCGGTGACCGCGCACCGCAGAACCGCGTCAGCCGCGTCCCGCGGAACCGCGTCAGCCGCGTCAGCCGCGTCCCGCGGAACCGCGCCGGCCGGTCCCGTCCTCAACGGCGCGTCCTCCTCCGGCGCCTCACCGCAGCTGCCCCACGAGCAGTTCCCCGGCCATCGGCTGCCCCTGGCGGGCCGCCTGCCTAGCACCGATGCCGCGGACCCGTTCGCGCCGGCCTACCCCGCCGACCCGCTTGCGCCGCCCCCGCAGCGCGACACGCGTCCCTGGTAGGACCGCGGCCAGAACCGCGCTTTACCCTTCCTTTGCCCGCCGCAGCACCTCGCAGCCCGCCGCACCGCGACACGCGGCCCGATCTGCGCCCCGCCGCGACCGCCGAGCGGCTAAGACCCAGAGGCCAATTATCCGGTTGGCCTGCGTCTTTCCCCGCGTGGCGCACCGCCCGGGAGGCAATTGCGTGGCGGCCCCGCCGCGGCCAAGCGGGTCGCGGCCGGGTTCCGGGGCCCGAAGTTGGTCATAAATTGTGCGCAGTAAGGTAAAGACAGAGTCAAGTACTTTGTGATACCTTTCACGAGCAGCCCCACTTCGGCGGAGCAGAGGCCCGTGATACCTTTCGTAAACCCAACCGGATACCGTACCGACTGTACGGCGCGGCGACCGGCTCCTGCAAGGAACGCTGGGGTACCTCCCCGCGTCCGCGTAGTTGCTGTCGACCCCTCAGGAGCCAAGTAAATGCTGGCGAAATACGCCATCATCGTCCGGCGCGCCGGCGCACTGACCGCCGCCGCGGCCGCGGTAATGGTCGCCGTGAGCGCCGCCCTGGTCGGCGCCAAGGGACTGTACGGGGCCCTGATCGCGGTCGGCATCGTGACCGTGTTCTTCGGCATCAGCGTGCTGGTGGTGGGGCGGGCCGCGCGAATCAGCCCGCAGGCCATGATGGTGGCCGCGATGGTCACCTACGTGGTCAAGATCGTGGCCCTCGCCGTCGTGGTCTCCACGCTGCACGGGATAAGCGGGTTCAGCGACCGCGCCCTCGGCCTCACCGCGATCGGCCTCATCCTGGTCTGGTGCGCCACGCAGGCCATCACGGCGATCAAGATCAAGATGCTCTACGTTGAGCCAGAACAGCAATCACCGCCGCAACCGGCGCAGCGAGGCGGCTGAGATGAGCGTCCACGGCAACGAAGCCAGCACCCGGACCAGGCAGGACGAGGCCGCGGCTCAGGGCCGGGCCCAGGGCCTGGAGGTCGGCTGGACCGTGTTCAGCTACCTGCTGGCCGGCATGGCGGCCTACGGCCTCATCGGCTGGCTCGTCGGCCGGGCCGTGCACGTCGCGCTGCTGTTCCCGTTGGGCATGCTGCTCGGCCTGGGCATCTCGATCGGCTACATCATCTACCGCTTCGGCAGGGAGCAAGGGGCGGAGCGGCCACGGAAGGAGATTACCGGTGACCGGTGACGTCGGGGTCCTGGCCAGCGGTGGCTGCCATATCTTCAGCGGGTGCGGATTCCCCGCCCCGGGCCTGCAGGACTTCAACTGGAAGCCGTTCTTCACCATCGGCTCGTTCGGGTTCACCAAGCCGATGCTGCTCGCGATCGTGGCCGCGCTCGTGGTGATCGGGTTCTTCTGGGCGGCGTTCCGGAAGCCGAAGCTGGTGCCGCACGGCGTGCAGAGTCTCGGCGAGATGGCGATCCTGGCCATCCGAGACCAGATCCTGCGCCCGTCGCTGGGCCGGCGGGGCGACTCGTACCTGCCGTTCCTGGTGTCGCTGTTCTTCTTCATCTACATCATGGACGTGATGGAGCTGATCCCGGTCCTGCAGTTCCCGGTCCCGTCCAGGGTCGGCTTCGTGTGGCCGCTGGTGTTCATCGTCTACTTCCTCTACCTGTACCTGGGCTTCAAGCACCAGGGCGTCGGGGGTTACTTCAAGAGCATGATCCCGCCGGGCGTGCCGTGGCCGATCTACATCATCCTGGTTCCGGTCGAGCTGCTCAGGTTCTTCGTCTTCCAGCCGTTCACCCTGGGGGTGCGGCTGTTCGGGAACATGTTCGCCGGCCACCTGCTGCTGACGATCTTCACGATCGCGACGTGGTACCTGCTGAGCCTGTCCGTCGGCCTGCTCTACGCCGCGGGTTCCTTCGTGCTGGCCATCTTCGTCTTCCTGCTCGAGACCCTGGTCACCCTGCTGCAGGCGTTCATCTTCACCACGCTGACCGCCACGTACATAGCCAGCTCCGTGGAGCCGGCGCACTAGTCCCGCCCAACTTCACCGCAATGTAAAGGAATTAATCAATGTCACTTGCCGCTACTCTCGCCGCCTCCGGCACGACGCTGAACATCAACATCGGCGCGGTTGGCTACGGTCTGGCCGCCATCGGCCCTGGCATCGGCATCGGCCTGGTGTTCGGCCACGCGATCGAGGCCATGGCCCGGCAGCCCGAGGCCACCGGGCGCATCTCGCTCTACATGTGGATCGGCTTCTCGCTGACCGAGGCGCTCGCGCTGATCGGCCTCGTGGCGCCGTTCATCTTCAAGTACAGCTAAGTCCCAGGGAATGAGCGCATGATGATCCACCTCGCTGACAGCAGCACGGCGTCGTCGAACCCGCTGCTCCCCTCGTGGCCGGAGTTCATCATCGGCACGATCCTGTTCGTCCTGGTGTTCGGCTTCCTGGGCAAGGTGGCACTGCCCCGCATCCAGAAGATACTGACCGAGCGGGCCGATGCGATCGAGGGCGGCCTGGCTCGCTCCGATGAGGCGCAGAAGGAGGCCCAGCAGCTGCTCGAGACGTACCGGCAGCAGCTGGCCGACGCCCGGCACGAGGCCTCCCGGCTGCGCGAAGAGGCACGGGAGCAGGGCGCGCAGATCATCGCCGAGATGCGCGAGCAGGCCCAGGCCGAGGCGCGCCGCGTGACCGAGTCCGCGCAGGCCCAGATCCAGGCCGAACGCCAGCAGGCGCTGACCTCGCTGCGCGCCGAGATCGGGACGCTGGCCACCGAGCTGGCCAGCAAGATCGTGGGCGAGTCGCTCACCGAAGCCGCACGGCAGGGCCGGATGGTGGACCGGTTCCTCGACGAGCTGGAGCAGGTGTAGTGCCCATGCGCGGTGTGAGTAGGGCCTCGTTCGCCGAGCTCTCCGAGCGGCTGTCGGCCGAGCACGTCACCAGCGCCACCGTGGCCACCAGGCTGGCCAACGAGCTGTTCGCGGTGGTGGGGCTGCTCGACACCGAGCACGGGCTCCGGCGCGCGCTGTCCGACCCGGGCAAGCCCGCGGCGGAGAAGGCCGCGGTGGCCGGCGCGTTGCTGCACGGCAAGATCACCCAGCGCGCCGAGGCGCTGGTCGTGGCGGCCGTCGAGGCCCACTGGGCGACCAGCGGCGACCTGGTGGACGCGATCGAACAGCTCGCGGTCGAGGCGATGGTGCTGGCCGCCGAGGCCGATAGTGGCCTGGACGACCTGGAGGACGGGCTGTTCCGGTTCGGGCGGGTGGTTTCCGCGAATCCCGACCTGCGGGCCGCGCTGGCCGATCCGTCGCTGCCCGAGGCGGGCAAGCGCCGGCTGCTCGACACCCTGCTGCAGGGCAAGGTCACCGCGGTGACGCTCAGCCTGGTCAGCCAGATGGTGGCGCATCCGCGCGGGCGGACCCTGGACGCTGCCCTGGACCTGTGCGCCGAGATCGCGGCGCGGCGCAGGCAGCAGCTGATCGCGGTGGTCCGCTCGGCGACCGAGCTGTCCGCGAGCCAGCGCAGGCGGCTCGCCGACGCCCTGGCCCGCGCCTACGGGCACGATATTCACCTGGATGTTGTCATCGATCCCGCGGTGGTAGGTGGAATGTCCGTCCAGATCGGGGATGAACTTATCGACGGGACCGCGGCCAGCCGCCTGGCCGCCGTCCGGCGCAAGCTGGCGAGCTGAGATGCCAGCGACCGAATCCGCCGCCGAAGACGCCGAAGAACCGCAAGCTGTCAACACGACGAACGACAAGACGGGCAGGGCAATGGCTGAGCTGACGATCCGGCCGGAGGAGATCCGGGACGCGCTGTCGCGTTTCGTTCAGGAGTATGAGCCGGAGGGCGCCGCACGGGAAGAGATAGGCACCGTCATCGAGTGCGGCGACGGCATCGCGCGGGTCGAGGGCCTGCCCTCGGCCATGGCCAGCGAGCTGCTCGTGTTCGAGAACGGCGTCCGGGGCCTGGCGCTCAACCTGGACGTGCGCGAGATCGGCGTGGTCATCCTCGGCGAGTTCAACCAGATCGAGGAGGGCCAGCAGGTCAAGCGGACCGGCGAGGTCCTGTCCGTCCCGGTCGGCGACGCCTTCCTGGGCCGGGTGGTCGGGCCGCTGGGCGAGCCGCTGGACGGCAAGGGGCCCATCGAGAGCACCGAACTGCGCCTGCTGGAGACGCAGGCGCCTTCGGTGGTCGAGCGCCAGCCGGTCAAGGAGCCGCTGCAGACCGGCATCAAGGCCATCGACGCGATGACCGCGATCGGCCGGGGCCAGCGGCAGCTGATCATCGGCGACCGGCAGACCGGCAAGACCGCGATCGCCATCGACGCGATCATCAACCAGCGCGCGAACTGGGCTTCCGGTGACGACACGCAGCAGGTGCGCTGCGTCTACGTCGCGGTCGGCCAGAAGGGCTCGACGATCGCCCAGGTGCGCCAGTCGCTGGAGGACGCCGGCGCCCTGGAGTACACCACGATCGTGGCCGCGCCGGCCTCCGACCCGGCCGGGTACAAGTACATTGCGCCGTACACCGGCTCGGCCCTCGGGCAGTACTGGATGTACCAGGGCAAACACGCCCTGATCGTCTTCGACGACCTGTCCAAGCAGGCCGACGCGTACCGCGCGATCTCGCTGCTGCTGCGCCGGCCGCCGGGCCGCGAGGC
>PLIQ01000239.1 GCA_003140115.1 Actinomycetota bacterium
TGCACTCCGGTGGCGGCGAACAGCGCCCGCGCCTCGGCCAGGCTGAACCGCAGATCGGCCGCGCGGATCTCGGTCAGCTCTCCGGTCAGCCGCAGCCGGTGCAGCCCCAGCCGCACGTCATGCCGGGTGGCCATCACGAACCGCAGCTCCGCCGGTGCCCGCATCACCAGCAGCTCGAGTTGCCGCCGCGCCTGGTCCGAGTCGAGCTCATGCAAATCGTCCAATACCAGCCACAGCTGGTCCCGAAGCGGCGCCAGGTCCGTCAGCAGCCGCGCCATGATGGCCCATCCATCCAGGTCCGGCGCCGCCGTGAGCGGGCGGACCAGCCCCGACCCCGGGGCCGTCTGGCGCAGCGCGTCCAGCATCGCCAGCCACAAGCGCTGCGGATCACCCTCGTCGCGGCCGGCCGGCACCCAGGCCGCGTACTCGGCCAGGCCTGCCGCACTGATCCATGACCGCAACAGCACTGTCTTGCCACTGCCCGGTGCCGCTGACAGCACCGTCACCCGCGCCGCTTCTCCCAGCCGCTCCCACAGCACCGGACGGGAAACAACTCCTCCCGCGCCAGGATGAGCGACGCGACCGACTGGCGCCGAATCCGCGGCCGACCGCATAGCTCATGATCGCACGGACATCGGGAGAATACGGCCGGCCTGGATCTCCTCAGGGTAAGCCGCGGGTGCCCGGATCAGGCGCGCGCAAGGAGCGCGAGCAGGCCCAGAGTCCGGTCAGACTCGACCGGGGGCTCCTTCCAGGAGATCGAGTGCCACCAGGGGCGGGAGCTGAACGCTGAGCATCTCTATGGAGAGGATGTCCGGCGCGGTGCAGCGATTTACACATCCCCGGTTAGGAGATCCCTGCCGTGTAGTTCTCCATGATCTCAGCGGCGGTCAGCACTCTTGGATAGATCGCCACCTCATCCAGCCCGCCGGTGAAGAAGCTGTTTCCGTCTCGCGTGGCGAAACGAACGGGAGCACTGCCATCAGCGGGCACGATGTCGTACGTACCGTATAGCGTGCCGGGGTCGGGTGGGCCCTTCCGCAGCACGCCATTCTTGTAGATACGGACGCCCGCCAGCGTGGTGTCCATATCTCCAGGGTCGTAGACCGCGACAACATGAATCCACTCCCCTGGCGTCAGTGCGTCTTCGAAATAGGCCCCGGCTCCTTCTCCACCTGAGGGATTCCAGATGTACGCGGAGATGCGGTTGGGACGGGTCGTGTCCTGGCTGTAGAAACGCAGCCCCCATTCCTCGATGCCAGGCATGCCCTTACCCAACCAGTGAACGTACGGGTTGTCAGTCTCACCTGAGAAACCGAGCACATCGGGTCGCATCCAGACCTCAACAGTCAGTCCCGCGCCGCTGGCCGGCTGGCTGAACGACTGGCTGTCCGGATCGGGCACCTGCACGTAGTCACCTGAACCGGGCCCGTTGAACCCAACAGCGGTATCCGGGTCGTTGCTAATAGCGCCCGGCTGCCCAAACGACGGATTGCCGTAGTATGTTCCACCGTTGCCATTGCCCGACGAATCGAACGCGGTCGGACCACCGGCCTCTGCTAGACGCCAGTAGCCGACAGGCCCTTTCGCCAGGACGACCTGGCTGTAGGAATCGCTGCCACTTCCGATACTCAACTACGTTGACACCCCGACTCTCATGACGCCACGGCATCCTTGAAATCATCGCGACTCATCTGACCTAAAGATATCACGTCGGCCATTGCCGGCCTCGCATTCGATGTGGATACACTTCTTGACCGGGACAGATCTGGTCAGGTCCGGATGGGAACTGCACCGCCAGGGCTCGGCCTCGCCCACTCGATTACGGGTGGTAAAGCGTCCATGCCGCGGGCTCGTCCTGCGCGAACGGATCACGATTCGCGCTATCCCTGGTATCAGACCGGGGTGGTCAGCGAGCGCGCCGCCAAGGAACATCGGTGAGACCGCGGCACCGATCACCACTGCCCAGGGACTGCGCCACTGGCCTTCGTTGTTCCGTTGAGGATGCATACAGCATTCAGTCGGTTTCCTCGGCTCCGAGGGTCCGGTTCGCGGCCGCCGCTTCAGGCGCGGCGGACCGAATCGANNCGCTGCCGCTGCAGCGGCAGCGCCGCCACCAACGGCCGCGATGCGAGCACGAACTGGAGTCGGGGTGCGAACGGGCGTTGTGACCGCGAGCGTAGAGTCTCAGGTTCGCGACCCCGCTGGCAGGAGGAGAGATGCCGGAACGCGCGTGGCTCGGGTGGCCGGTCCTCCGCCAGCTGACCGGTGGCGACAAGCTGGCCCGGGGAGCGGCGGTCAGGAGCCGGCGCACGGAGCGGATCGAGCCGCGGATCCGGAACGTTGACCGGGTGGTCAAGTCGGTCTGCCCTTACTGCGCGGTCGGCTGCGCGCAGCACATCTACGTAAAAGACGAGAAGGTCATCCAGATCGAGGGCGATCCGGACTCGCCGGTGAGCCGGGGCAGGCTCTGCCCCAAGGGGTCAGCGACCTTGCAGCTCACCACGGGGAGCGCGCGGCAGTACCGGGTGAAGTACCGACGGCCGTTCGGCACAGAGTGGGAAGACCTCGACCTCGACCGGGCCATGGACATGATCGCCGACCGGGTGATCGAGTCCCGCCGCCGTGCTTCCGCCCGCGACCCCAAGTACACGGTCGTCCCGCAGCGGGCCCGCGTCCGGCGGCAGGAGGACGAGGCACGTGACTCCCCGTCGGCCCGGTGACGTCTAGGCTCAGCAAGTGGCGATTACCGCGGGCGTGGTGCTGGCGGGCGGGCGGTCCTCGCGGATGGGCACGTCCAAGGCGGCACTGGAGTGGCACGGCTCCACGCTGCTGCGCCGGACGGCCGGCATCCTCGCGCGCGTGACGAACGGCCCCGTCGTCGTCGTCCGCGCCCCCGGCCAGGACCTCCCGCACCTGCCGGAGGGCACGCTCATCGCCGTTGACCCCCGCGAGGGCAAAGGCCCGGCGCAGGGCATCGCCGCCGGGCTCGCCGCGCTACGCGGGCGCGCCGATATCGCGTTCATCTGCTCTACCGACATGCCGTTTCTGCACCCGGCGTTCGCCCGGCGCGTGCTGCGGGTGCTGGAGGATAGCGAAACTACGGATGTCGCCTTGCCGCTCGCCCGGGGATTCAGGCAGCCGCTGGCCGCCGCGTACCGGGTCTCGCTCGCGGAACGTGCCGAGCGCCTGGTCGCGGAGGACCAGTTGCGCCCCGCCTTTCTCTTCGGCCAGTGCACGGTGGAAATGCTCGACGACGCCGCGCTGAAGCAGGACCCGGTGCTCGCCGCGCTCGACCCGGACCTGGACTCGGTGGTGAACGTCAACACGCCTGCCGACTACCAGGCGGCCCGGGCCCGGCCGGCGCCGGAAGTGACCGTCCAGCTCTTCGGAACCCTCGCCCAGGGCGACGGCCAGAGCGGCCCGTACGCCGTCCGGGCCGCCACCGTGGGCGATGCCGCCGGCGCGCTCGGCCTGCTGCTCGACCGGCATGTCACGGCGGCGCTTAACGGTGACCAGATCACCCGGGACAGCGAGACACCGCTCGCGGCGGGTGACACCGTCTTCTTCCTGTCCGCGGACGCGGGAGGCTGACTTGGCTGCTGGCGGCTACCAAGATGTCCGCTAGTGCGCCGGTCTTCAGGCCGGTGGTGAAGCCAGCGGATTGTGTTAAGAGTGGTTGATGGCGCGCGAACAGGGCGGCGAGCAGGCTCCGGCACCGGGGGCGGCTGGAGGGGTGGCCCGCGGATCCCGTGAGCCGCTCATGCCGGTGCCGTTGCTGCGCGGCCCCCGCGCATCGGCGAGTCTCGTCACAGTGCTAGTGGCCTTCAGCGCCAACCTCCTGATCGCCGTGGCGAAGTCGGCCGCCGCCGCGGTGACCGGATCGGCGTCGCTGACGGCCGAGGCGGCGCATTCGTGGGCCGACTGTGGCAACGAGATTTTCTTGCTCATCGCCAACCAACGGGCACGCCGTCCGCCGGACCGTGCTCACCCGTTCGGCCATGGCCGGGAAGCCTACGTGTGGTCGCTGTTCGCGGCGCTCGGGGTTTTCGTGGCCGGCGGCGTGGTATCGATCACGCGCGGCATCCAGGGACTTATCCATCCGGAGCCGGCCGAACGGTTCCTCATCGGGTATGGGGTGCTGGCCGTGTCCTTTGTCCTGGAGGGAATCTCGTTCCTGCAATCGGTCCGGCAGGCCAGGTCCGAGGCCGAGCCGTTGCAGCGGGACCTGATCGAGCACGTGATGGTGACCTCCGATCCCACGCTGCGAGCGGTGTTCGCCGAGGACTCCGCCGCCTTGATCGGCTTGGTCATCGCGGCGGCCGGGCTGGCCGCCCATGAGGTGACCGGTTCCGCAGTGCCGGACGCGGCCGGCTCGATCCTGGTCGGCCTGCTGCTCGGCGTCGTCGCGATCGTCTTGATCAACCGCAACATGCGGTTCCTGGTCGGCGAGGAAGCCGATCCCCGGATACGTTCCGCGGTTCTGCGGGCCCTGCTGGAGATGCCAGAGGTGGCCCGGGTGACCTATCTGCGGCTGGAGGTCGTCGGGCCACGGATGGTCTTTGTGACAGGCGACGTCGACCTCACCGGCGATGACACCGAGTCACACGTGGCAGTCCGGCTGCGGGCACTGGAGGCGAAGTTCTGCGCATCGCCCGCCGTGGCCGGCGCCGTACTGAGCCTGTCCGCCCCCGACGAGCCAGCACTCCAGGCGTAGATCCGGCCGCTGAGCCGGGTCCCGGGCCTACCGCGCGCGGGGTAGTGTGTCCGGGTGCCTATCGAGCGGCGGGATTTTTTCCTGCTCGTCGGTGCGGCCACCGTCGGAGCCGGGCTGGCTGGCTGCACCAGCGTGCGCCAGGCCGACGAGCCGTCCGGCGGCAACCATCCTGGATCATCCGCCGCCGCGCCGTCGTCCACGGCGAGTCCGCGCGGCGACGCGAGCAGGCAGCCGGGTGCGCAACTCGGCCCGCAAGTCGCGCACGGGCCACGAGACCGACCCCAGGTGGCGCTCACCTTTCATGGTCAAGGACCGCTATCGATGGCCGAGGCGCTGCTGGCCGAGGCAGAGCGGGCCGGAGCGCGGATCTCGGTGCTCGCCGTCGGGACCTGGCTCGAGCAATACCCGCAGATTGCGCAGCGGGTCCTGAGCAAGGGCCACGACCTGGGCAATCACACCATGCATCACTTGGATATCGCGGCCATGGACGCCGCTGGCGCCTACGCGGAGATCGCCGAATGCGCGCAGCGGCTGCGCATCTTGACCGGATCGGCCGGCCGCTGGTTCCGGCCCTCGCAGACCCAGTACGCGACGCCGCTGATCGAGCACGAGGCCCGCAAGGTGGGCTACCAGACCTGCGTGTCCTATGACGTGGATTCGCTCGACTACACCGATCCCGGGCCGGACGCGGTCGTCGCCACCGTGCTCGGCTCGGTGCGGCCAGGGTCGATCGTGAGCCTGCATTTCGGCCACTCCGGTACCGTGACGGCCCTGCCCGCGATCCTGAGCGGCCTGGCCAGCCGGAGGCTGCGTCCGGTCACCCTGACCGCCCTGCTGTCCCCGTGACGACCCGGGCGACCCGGCTGGCAGGCACGCTGGCCGCGGTCCTGGCCGCTGGGGCGATCGTCGCGGGGTGCGGTGGGAGCGCGGCCGTCCCGGGTCCGCCGTCGGCCTATCTCGGTACAGTGGTGGACCGGCCAGTGCCGGCCGGGATCACGGACCTGCCCCTGATCACGGACGCTGGCCGGCCGACGAGCCTGGGTGCCTGGCGCGGCCAGGTGGTGGTGCTCGCGGACTTCCTTACCTTGTGCCAGGAGACCTGCCCGCTGACCACGGGAAACCTGCTGGCGATGGATCGCGCGGTCATGGCGGCGGGCCTGGGACACCGGGTGCGCTTCGCGGAGCTGACCGTCGACCCGGAGCGGGACACCCCGGCCCGGCTACGCGCGTACCGGGCGCTGATCGAGGCGCCGGCGAACTTTCTCCTGCTTACCGGCCGCCCGGCGGTGATCGAGCGCATCTGGCGGTATCTGGGGGTCTGGTACCAGCGGGTCGGCGAGGACAGTCCGCCCGGCATCGACTGGCTGACCGGCCGGCCGCTGAGCTACGACGTCGACCACGAGGACGCCCTGCTCTACATCGACGCCGCCGGACGGGTGCGGTTCGTCGTTGTGGGCGCGCCCGACGCGTCCGGAGCGCCCGTCGCGCCCGCCCTGCGCCGCTTCCTCAGCGCCCAGGGCCGCGCCGACCTCAGCCATCCCGACGCGAGCACCTGGACCGCGGCCGAAGCGCTCAGCCCGATCGCCTGGCTGACCGGGCGGCCGGTCCGGCCAGCCGGCAGCTGAGCTGGCCGGCAGCTGAGCTGGCCGACGGCTGGGCTGGCGACGCTCATGCGCGGCTGACGGGCAGGCGCAGGGTCACCGAACCGGCGTGGGCGAAGTAAAAGGTGATGGCCAGGCTCGTGCCGGGCGGCAAGGCCGAGCCCGGCTGGACCGTCAAGGTCGCGGTCGCCGGCGGGGACGCGCCGCCTGACCGTCCCGGGATCAGCAACGGCCCATAGTGCAGCCAGGTGTCCACCACGACCGGCGACGGGGTCTCGGCCCCGCAGCCGGACAGATCAGGCAGCTCTCCGACATTGACCTGCTGGTGGTAGACCGCGACCGGTGCGCCGTCAGCGGCGGTCGCAGCGTCCAGCTGATCCGAAGGCTGCCCGCTGGTAGTGACCTGCACACTGGCGGTCAGTGTGCCGCCCCGGCCCGGGGCCAGCGCAGTGGCGCTGACCGTGACCGGGCCCAGCCGGGCGAGCACCGTGTCCGGAGCCGGGGCCGGAGCCGCGCCCGCGAGCCCGAGCAGGGCCAGGCCGGCCAGCGCCAGGCGGAAGACTTTCATCGGGTGATCCCGGTATGGCCCAGGGAGTAGCGGCCCGGCTGAGGCCATACGCACAGCCCGTGCGGCTCTACCCCTACCGGGATCTTGGCCAGCAGGTGGCCGGTCGCCGTGTCGATGGCGTAGACGACGTTGTCGTAGCGCCCGGACACCCAGAACACCTTCCCGTCGGGGGAGACGTTGCCCATGTCCGGGCTGCCTCCGCCAGGGATCCGCCAGGTGGTGACGATCTTCCTGGTCGCGAAGCTGATCACGGTGATGGTGCCGTTGCCGCGGTTCGTTACATAGAGAAAGCGAGCGTCACGGCTGGGGTACAGGCCGTGCGCATCGGGGCCAGTGGGAATGAACCCGGCCACCCGGAAGGTCGCGGCGTCGATCAGCCAGACCCCGGCGTGGTTCTTGTCGGCGACGTAGAAGATGCGCCCGGCCGGGTCGAGCTTGATGTCCTGCGGCGCGGAGCCCGGCAGGTTGAGGTAGTCCACGACCGTCAGCGTGTGCAGGTCGACGCGGACCAGCCGGCCGCTGAACTCGCAGGTGGCGATCAGGTAGGCACCGGTGGCCGCGAAGTCGATGTGATCCACGCCCGCGCAGCTGACGTGAATCCGGTGCTCGAGGGCGAAGGTATGCGGGTCACGGAAATCGAGGTCCTGGCGAGTCTCGGCCACCACGATGGCGTAGCGCCCGTCGGGCGTGAAGTACATGTTGTACGGGTCGTCCACCGAGATGTTAGGCCCGGCAGGCCGCCCGGTCATAGGGTTGATCGGGGTGAGGCTGTTGCCCAGGTCGTTCGTCACGTACAGCGTGCGCATGTCGTAGGCGGGCACGACGTGCTGAGGATTGAGCCCGGTCTGGTAGGTCCCGATCACCTTGTAGGTCGCCGGGTTGATGACGGTCACCGTAGAGCCGCCGCTGTTCGGCACGTAGATGCGGTACGGCACCCCGCGCACGGCCGGGCTGAGCATGTTCGCCCCGGCATCGGCGTAGATATTCGCCGGGTTCGGTATCGGAGGCATCCCCGGCAGTGGCTCCGACAGGTCCGCGATCGGGCTCGCCACCCGCCAGGTTTCGGGCGTATTGGAGGCCGAACGAACGGGCGCAGCGCGTCCCGCACTCGAATGGGGCTTTCGAACCGACGGGTGTGCCGCGGGGTGCGAGGTCGGCCAGAAGATCATCACGCCGACTGCGATCACAGCCACGACGGCCACGGACACACCGCCGAACCACGCCGTGCGCCGCACCCGCTGGCCCGCCGGCCAGCCAACCTTGCCCATGCCGATCCTTCCTGCACGACCCAGCCGGCCGGCGTTCGTCCCGTCCTGGTGCTTGCGGAGTCCGCGATCAACGCCGGAGACGGCTACCCGCTCCCCTGTCTGGCCGGTGATTACACTCAAGGCAAGGCAGTAAACCACAGCCCTGTTCGGCCCGGAATCGCCTGGTGTGACCATAGACAGGCCGTGAACACTACGACGGACCCAGGTGCGGGCCTGCTGGGCCCGCGAAGGGGACCCTGTGGGCGGTTGACGATTACGGAAATCGCGCCAGAGGCGTTCTGGGCGCTGTGCTCCGCGTCACGTGACGGGATAGCTTTTGGGTGGCGTGGCCCGCTCAGGCCGTGGGACCGCTGCCAAGCCAGCCGCGCCGTTTGAAGAGAAGAAACAAGAGCACGATCGCGACCAGCTCGGAGCCGATGCCGAGGAAGAGGAAGTAACCGATGCCGACCTGCAGATGAGCGATCGGCCAGGCGAAGTTCTGCCCGAAGAACCCGGTCAGGAAGCCCAGGGGCAGGAAGATGGTGGCGATCATGGCCAGTTGCTTCATGATCACGTTCAGCCGGTTGGACACCATGGACAGGTGCGTATCCATGGCGCCGCCGATCAGGTCCCGGTACCCGTCCACCATGTCGCTGATACGGATGAGGTGGTCGTAAAGGTTGCGGAAGTAGGCTGATCCCTGGTCGGTCATCCCGGGGATTGCCACCATGCCGGCGTTGAGGCTGGAGATCATGTCGCGCTGGGGCGTGATGACCTTGCGGATCAACAAGATCTGCCGCTTCATGGCGAAAAGTGTCCCCAGCTGCTCCTCGGTCGGATTCTTCAGGATGGCACCCTCAAGATCGTCGATCGAATCGTCGAAGTCGGACAGCACGGGGAAGAACGAGTCAATCAGCGTATCCATGATCAGGTAGAAGATAGCAACCTGTGGCACTACTACCTCCGACGAACGGTGGGTAGCGATGCGGTTGCACACTGTGCCTAGTGCCGGACAGTCACCCTGGTGGAGGCTGATGATGAATTTCTCGGTGACGAAGCAGTGCACCTCGGCCACGTTCTTACCGTCGCCAGCCACGCCAAAAGTGATGATGTGGACGAAGTCGTCGTAGTCATCGATGCGGGCCCGCTGGCCGAAATGATCTACCGCCTCGACGGCCACGGGGTGGAAGTGGAAGGTTTTAACCAGCATCCCCGTGACATCGTCGTCGGGTCCCGGGTCGTGGATATCGAGATCAAGCCAGAAAAATTGGCCGCCGGCCACTGCCTGCTCGATCCCCTGCCGGGTTGCGCCGCTGGTTACGCCGCCTTGTGTGAGGGTGCCTTTCATGTGAGCGATATTCCCACGCTCAGGAGACGGACGCTCCCTGATCTGCTCCGGGCGGCTCATTCGTGCCGGACTCGGCGTCTGCCACAGCATCCACGGCGGCCACCTCAGCCGGCGTGGCACCCAGGCGGCGCTCTACGTCGGCCAGCCGGTTACTGATCTCCGACAGCTGCTGGCCTAGGTCGGCGTGGCCCTTCCTGAACTCCTCCTTATTAGCGTCGGTGTGCTCTTTGACGAACACCGACGCAACGGTGGCGGTCAGCACGCCGATAAGGCCTATCCCAAGCAGCATGAGGATCACAGCCACCGCCCGGCCGCCTTCGCTGACGGGGAACCGGTCCCCGTAGCCCACGGTGGTCACGGTGACGATGGCCCACCACAGGGCGTCGGAGTAGCCGTGGATGTTGCTCCCCTTGGCGTGCTCCTCGAAGAGCAGCACCAGCCAGGCCCCGAGGAAAAGGGTGGCAGCGGCGGCGATCAGAACCCGGAAGAGGCTGTGATGCCTGAGAACGGCCTCGACCCGTAGCTCCCCCTCCCGCAAGAGAAGGCTCATCTTCTCGATCCCGACCAGGCGCCAGCCCTGAAGGGGGGGCAGCGCCACGGTCGCCGGCTCTACCCACCGCCGCTTGAGATAGCCGCGACGGTCGGGGGTAACCACCAGGCGCACCACGTACTCCACTAGCAGGATGACCCAGAGCGCGAAAAGGGTGCCGACCAGGACGATGGAAGCCGAGCCGTTGACGTCGGTCGTGACCACGGCGATACCGACGACCAGCCAGGCAATCCCCAGGAGGGCCATGGGATACCTCATGGCCCGCTCGATGCGATCGACGAGATCGTGGCGCCCGCTCGACGGCTTGACCCCCGCGATGATCTGGCGCCGTCGCTCCTCCTTGCGTTCCTTCTCTTCCAGTCGCTCCCGCTCCAGCTTCTCCAGCCGCTGGATGCGCTCGATGGAAGAGGGTTTCTTCGCTACCGTGATGTCTCCTCGATCAGCTCCTACATGGTGAAGTCCCGTGTATTGAGACGAAGATAGTAGATGGGCATTCCTTGCGGAGTTGTGCGGCTAGTAACCGCGGGCCATGGCAGCAGTTCATCCCAGGTGACGAGGTAAACCTCGGCCCGCGGGGCACCCTGCGGGCCTGGTCCCCGGGAGCTACATCCGGCTCAGTAGCCGTAGCCGCCTGAGCCAGATCCGGACGAGCCGCCCGAACTACTGGAGCCACCCGAACTGCTGGAGCCGCCCGTCCCGCGCGGCACCGAGGACGTCAGCACCTCGCCGCTGATCACGTGCCACACGCCGCCGACGCCGTTGCCTGCGGTGTTGCCCGGCCCGTTGTCACCGGTGAAGGTGTACAGCGGGTAGCCGTTGTAGGTGGCCTGCAGGACGCCGCCGGGCCTGGTGATCGTTCCGAGGATCCCGTTCAGCTTGATCCCGGAGACGGCGGCAGGCTTGCCGGTGAGGGCAGGCCACGAGCTGAGGCACTGCCCGGTGCAGGCCGAACTGCCGCCGTTCTTTACGTCCCTGGAGTACCAGTAGAGCGTGTAGCCCCGCGCGTTGGCCAGCACGTATCCGATCTTGGTCTTCTTGATCGTCAAGATCGCGCTCTTCGGCTGGGATGTCATGGCCTCGGAACCGCTGGATGCCGCCGGGTTGGCCGCAGTGGTCGCCGTGTTGCCGCCGTAAGCCGAGCCCGCCGACGATGCCGGGTTACTGGAGCACGCCGACAGCAAAACGGCGAGCGCTCCGATCGCCGCCAGCGTCAGCCCGGTCTTGCGCATGAGCTATCTCCGTTCCGTGTCCAAGTCCTGACTGCTGCACACGGAAGATACGACCCACGCGCCAGCCCTGTTCAAGGTTCACCCGCCATAGCCCCGACCGTAAGGATTCGGTTATCCCCTACCGGCCCATCGCCGGTCCGATAGGCCGCGACCCCGTTATCGGGTTAGCGTGGATCTGGGTGCGGGCCGGTTCGGAGAGGGGAAGGACGTGGCCCTGCGGGCGGTGGTGGTCGGCGGCGGGATCGGCGGGATCGCAGCGGCGGTGGCGCTGGCGCGGGCCGGGATCGACGTCCAGGTGTATGAGCAGGCGCAGCAGCTGACCGAGGTCGGCGCGGGCGTGTCACTGGCGCCGAACGGCCTGCGGATGCTGGAGCGGCTCGGGGTGGGCGAGGGGATCGGGCGAGTGGGCGCGCGGTACGTGTCGGCTCAGCTGCGGTTCTCCGATGGGCGCGCCGTCAGGCATGAGCCTGATCAGTTCACCCGGCCGGGACAGAACGTCGGGATCCACCGGGCCGACCTGCTTGCGCTGCTGGCCGGGCAACTGCCACCTGGCACGGTACGGACCGGGCACCGGTGCACGGGTTTCAGCCAGGATGCCGGCCGCGCCACGGCCGGCTTCGCCGACGGGACCACAGCCACGGCAGACGTGGTGATCGGGGCGGACGGCATTCACTCCGTCCTGCAGGGGTTTGTGGTAGCTCCGGCGAAGCCGGTGTTTTCCGGGGTGGTGGCCTATCGCGGTCTGGTGCCGTGCCTGGATGAGTACCCGGCCGACGCACTGCGGATGTGGGTGGGCCAGGGCAAGCACTTCCTGGTGTTCCCGGTGCGTGCCGGACAGCTGCTGAACTACGTGGGATTCGTCCCGTCGGATACCTCGGTCCGCGAGTCGTGGTCGGCGTCCGGCGATCCGGCGGCGCTCGCCGGACACTTCGCGGACTGGGACCCGGTTATCGGGAAGGTCATCGCGGCGATCAGCGGACCAGGCGGGAGCGGGTTCCAGTGGGGCATGTACGATCGTGCGCCGCTCCCCCGATGGAGCAGCGGGCGGCTGACGCTGCTCGGCGACGCGGCGCACCCGATGCTGCCGCACCTGGGCCAGGGTGTGAACCAGGCGCTGGAGGACGCCGTGGCGCTGGCCACGCTGCTCGGAGCCAGCACCACTTCGGCTGGCGTGCCCCGGGCGCTGGCCGCCTACGAGAGGCTGCGGCGGGACCGGACGGCGCGCGTCCAGCTGGGCTCACGGCGGCAAGGCGCCGGCTTGGACAGCTCGGGCAGCCAGCTGATCGAGCGACGATGGATCTACGACTACGACGCGTGGGCCGAAGCCATCGCGCTCACCTGAGGAGGAGGCCCCGGGCGGGCCCGGTTCACTCTGGCCTTGGGTCCCACCGGAACCGCCGGAGCGCCACGGTCGCCCCGATCACGCCCCAGGCCGCGAGGACGGCCAGGTGCCGCCAGTCGGCGCCGATGTGCCGGGACAGCGGCCCGGTCAGCGCCTCGTTGAACGGCCGGATCGGTAGCCAGCCGGTGACCCGGTTGAGTAGCTGGGAGGAGATCGGCAGGTAGGTACCGGACAGGAACAGCAGCGGGAACAGCACCAGTTGCGTGACGGCCGGCGCGGCCTCGGCGTTGGCGATCATTGACGCCACCGCGACTCCGAGGGCGCAGAAGCTGGCGGCGCCGAGCACCAGCGTCAGCGCGATGGCCGGCCACTGCGACGGGAACGGCACCCCGTACAGCCGCCCCACCCCGACGATCAGCGCGATGTCGGCCAGGCTGACCAGGATGCAGTTCGCGAGCAGCCCGGCAAAGTAGCCCCAGGCCGGCAGCGGGGTGGCCCGGATCCGCTTGAGGATCCCGTTCTGCCGCCGGGTCGCGAGCCCGACCGCGAGCTGCCCGTAACACGAGCCGAGCACGCACAAGGCGGCGATCGTCGGCACGTAGTACTGCAGCGCCGTGAGCCCGCCGAAGTAGGAGCTCTTCCCGAGGCCGCCGAACAGGGCGCCCATGATGGCCACGAACACGACCGGGAACACGAACGTGAAGATGGCGCTTTGCGGGTTGCGCCAGAACGACAGCTGCTCGTACTTGACCTGGTGGATCACCAGGGTCAGGTTGTTGCGGCGGCGCGGCGCGCGGCCGGCCAGGACGGCGGTCATCGGGGACTCCTGTCGGGTGCGATGGGCGGCGTGGCATCGCGGGTTAGCCGCAGATAGACGTCCTCTAGGCTGCGCCGGTCCACGGTGAGGCCGGACAGCGTCACGTCATGCTGCACCGCCCAGCTGCTCAACCGGTGCAGGTCCGCGGTCGGCTGGGCGGTCTCGATGACCACCGAACCGTCTTTCCTCGTGCCTGGTACCGGCAGGTCGGCGAGCGCCACACCGGCCGGCAGCCCGAAGGTGATACGCGCATGCTCTGCGCCCCGCCCGCCCAGGCCGGCCGGCGGACCCTCGGCCACCACCGTGCCGTCGCTGAGCAGCACTACCCGGTCGGCGAGCGCCTGCGCCTCGGCCATGTCGTGCGTGGTCAGCAGGATCGTCGTCCCGGCCGTGCGCAGCTGCCGGACCAGGTCCCAGGCGCCGCGGCGGGCGGCCGGGTCGAATCCGGTGGTCGGCTCGTCCAGGTACAGCAGCTCCGGGCCGCCGATCAGGCCCAGGGCCAGGTCCAGGCGTCGTTTCTGGCCACCGGACAGGACTCTGACCTTGCGCCGCTCCAGCCCGTCGAGGCCGGTGAGGCTGATCACCGCGGGCACGTCCCGGGGAGCCCGGTAGTAGCCGGCCTGGCGGGTGATGGTCTCCCGCACGGTCAGGTACGGCTCGACCGCGATGTCCTGCAACACCAGCCCGGTCCGCTCGCGCAACTCGCGCGCGGCTGACTTGCCGCCCGGGTCCAGGCCGAGCACCTGGACCTCGCCGCCGTCGCGGGTACGGAACCCCTCCAGGATTTCGAGGGTCGTCGTCTTGCCCGCTCCGTTCGGCCCCAGCAGGGCGACGATCTCGCCATGCCCGACCGAGAAGCTGACGTCACGCACGGCCCGCACGGCGCCGTAATTCTTGCGGAGCCCGGCCACGGTGATGGCCTGCGGCGATTCCCGCCGAGCGGCGCCCCCCGCCGCGGCCGCCCCCGACGGGGCCGCGGCGGCCGGGGGCGGCCCGCCGGTCAGTTCCGGGTGCATTCGACCTCCACCGTCAGGTCCAGGTAGGTGGCGAACGTGACCCGGGACCGGTCCGGGCCGATGTCGTAGTGGCCTAGCTGTAGTGCGGCCCCGAGGACCGCCGGATCGGCTTTCANNCCGGCCGAAAGTATCGCCGGCCCGGCTGGCGGGGCGCGATGAAGTAGCGTGAGCCGCATGAGCACCCGGTCGTGCGCAGCGCGGCACAACGTGGCGCTCGACGTAGCCCTCGCGGGCTTCTTCGTGGGGTCCGACACCTGGGTCACGCTGGCGGGTGCCTCCTGGTGGCCGGCGCATCCCGGCAAGCTCGCCTGGGCCATGCTGGCNNTCCGAGCTGATCCTTCCCGCAGGAGCGCTGACACCGGCCCATGCGGGGAACCTCTGGGCCCCCTACGGAACCTGTCTGGCCGCCTACGGGCCGTTCTACTACGGCAAGGACCGCCGCGCCGCGTTCGGAGCGGTGGGCATGATGACCATCATCGCGGCCCGGGTCTGGGATCCCTCGGCGGCCGTGATCACGATTGCCGTCCTGCGGACGGCGGTCGGACCGCTGCTGGCGCTCTACTTCAGCGCGCGCGGCGANNATGCTGCGGGCGCTGCGGGACCGGGCCGAACGGGCCGAGCGGGAGCGGTACCTGCTGGCCGAGCAGGCCAGAGCGGAAGAGCGCGCCCGGCTGGCCGGCGAAATGCACGACGTGGTGACCCACCAGGTCAGCCTGATGGTGCTGCAGGCAGGGGCGCTCGGCATCACCGCCACCGATCAGGCCACCCGGCAGGCCGCGGAAGAACTCCGCGCGGCTGGCGTCCAGGCCCTGGCCGAACTACGCGATCTGGTCGGCATCCTCCGCACGGCACCCGAGGACGACCAGGCGCCCGCGGCCTCGGCCCTGGCCGAACTGGTCGCCGAGTCGACCGCCGTCGGCACTCCCGCCGAACTGGCCGAGCAGGGCGACCCGGAGCTCGCCTCCCCCGTGGTCGGCCGCACGGTGCACCGGATTGTCCGCGAGGCGCTGACGAACGTACGCAAGCACGCGCCCGGCGCCCAGGTCGCCGTCCAGGTCAGCTACGACGAATCGCAGGTCAGGGTCAGCGTGCGGAACACCGCGGCGGCCGCCCCGCCGGACGGCCGGCTGGCCGCCACCGGCTCCGGGCTCGGCCTGGCCAGCCTTCGGCAGCGCATCGAGGTGGTGCACGGTACGCTGCGAGCCGGCGGCACGCCGGAGGGCGGATTCGTCCTGGAGGCGACCATGCCGTCGTACGTGCCGACGACCGGGGCGGCGGTGTGACCGGCATGGTCCGGGTGGTCGTCGTGGACGACGAGCCGATGGTGTGCGCGCACCTGCGCACGATCCTGGGCTCCGCGCCCGACATAGAGGTCGTGGATGAGGCGTATGACGGCGCGGCGGGCGTGGCGGCGGTCGTTCGCAACCGTCCCGATGTGGTCCTCATGGACCTGCGCATGCCCATGCTGGACGGGATCGGGGCGATCGAGCAGATCGGCCGGCTCGCCGACCCGCCGGTCGTGGTGGTGCTCACCACCTTCGACGCCGACCAGTACGTGCTGCGCGCGCTGCGGGCGGGGGCGGCCGGGTTCCTGGTCAAGTCCACGCCGCCGCAGGACCTGATCGGGCTGGTGCGAGTGGCGTCCGAAGGCCACACGGTGCTCTCTCCCGCGGCCGCCCGGAGGCTGATCGCCGCNNGTCGTCTTTACCTCTCCGAGGCGACCGTCAAGGGCTATGTTTCCCGGATGCTGGAAAAACTTGGCCTCGACAACCGCACTCAGGCCGGGCTGCTGGCCCACGATGCGGGCCTGACCAGCCGGTAGCACCGGCGGTCAAGTTCTCGGCTCAGCCTCTAGTGATAGCTTGCGATGGTGTTGGCGGGGACTTCTGAGGCCGACGTGACGACCTCTTCGGATTTACTTGTTGGGCGGGTTTCGGGTCACGGCCGACGGCGGCACGGCAATCACCAGACGAAATGCGAAGGCCCATGCCAATTCTCGTGCTCGGCGCCGGTTTCGGCGGCCTGGAGTTGACCACCCGACTCGCGGACGAGTTGGGCGATGCGGTCGACATCGTGCTGATCGATAAAGCCGACGGATTCGTGTTCGGCTTCTCCAAGCTCGACGTGATGTTCGGCCGCACCACGGCGGAGGCGGTCCGCCATTCGTACCGCGACCTGGTCAAGCCGGGTGTCCGGTTCGTCCAGGCCACGATCCGGTCCATCGACCCGGTTCGGCGCCGGGTGCAGACCGACGCCGGCGCATTCGAGGCCGACGTGATGGTGGTGGCTCTGGGCGCGGACCTGGACCCGGCGGCGACGCCGGGGCTGGTCGAGGCCGGCCGTGAGTTCTACACCGTCGACGGCGCCTTCGCCAGCCGCGACGTGCTGGACTCGTTCGGTGGCGGACGGGTTATCGTCGGTGTCACCTCGACACCGTTCAAGTGCCCGCCCGCCCCGAGCGAGACCGCGCTGATGCTGCACGACTACCTCGTCGAGCGAGGTCTGCGCGGTGCCAGCCAGATCTCGCTGGTTATGCCGCTCGGCACCCCGATACCGCCCTCGCCCGCGGCATCGCAGGCACTGCTTGCGGCCTTCGCGGAGCGGGAAATCAGCTGGTACCCGGAGCGACTGGTGAGCGGCCTGGACCCGCAGCGCCGGGTGGCGGTCCTCGCCGACGGTGAGGAGATGCCCTTCGATCTGTTTCCTTGGTGTGCCCGTCCACCGAGTGCCCGCGGTCGTGGCAGAGTCCGGGATGTGCGTCGACGGATGGATCCCGGTCAACCCCCTTACCCTCGAAACCGCTTACCCCGACGTCTTCGCGGTGGGAGACGTGACCAGCGTCGGCACGCCCAAGGCGGGAGTCTTCTCCGAGCGGCAGGCATCTGTCGTAGCCGATCAACTGATCGCCCGGCACGGACAGGCCGGCTCGGCGTCGACGTACGACGGCAAGGGAATCTGCTACATCGAATTCGGTCACGACCGGGTCGCCCGCGTCGAAGTCACGTTTCTCAGTGGACAGCGCCCGAACGGACAGTTCGACGAGCCGTCGGAACTGCTGCTGGCCGACAAGGCTGAGTTCGGGACCAGCCGCATACGGCGCTGGTTCGACCGTGACTGGACTAGCTACTGAACCCCCTCGGCCGAGGTTAGCTGCAGCGCCGCCTTTCCCCACGCCGGCGGTCCTGTTCGGCATAGACACACCGGCGAGCTATAACTGACGGCTATGCCACGACAGTCAGGGCCGACTATGCCGCCGCGGCCCGGCGCGATGAACTGAATGAGGTAAACCGCTCTGGGCCGAGCGGCGGCCGAGATCAAGGAGGCGGATCGGTGAGCGGAGCCCGCGAACGCCGGCAGCAGGTGGGCGAGGCGTGGACGACCTGGCTCGTCACCCGCGGACAGTGGCGGTCAGTCGCGGCCTGCCGGTCGGCTGATCCCGATCTGTTCTTTCCGATCTCAGATTCCGGCCCGGCTCTGGAGCAGGCGGCGAAGGCCAAAACGATCTGCGCGACCTGCCGGGTCCAGCCTGAATGCCTGACGTTCGCACTGCGGACCGGGCAGCTCCACGGCATCTGGGGTGGCACGACCGAACACGAGCGCGCTGCTGCGCGGCGAAGGACGCTCAGCGAACAGCCGGCAACCAATGAGCAGCGCCCGGCGTGACGGTCGGTCCAACGCCGACGCGCGTTGCGGCGTCTTAGAGGCATGAACACTATGCGCGCCGGCGTCGTGGGCGCCGCTCTCCTGGCCTTGGCCGTCGCGACGGCCTGTAGCAGCACCTCGAGCGGCCCGGCCAGCTCCAGCTCCACGCCGACCTCGGCTGCGGCGTCCGCCGCTGCCTCGCCCTCGCCGGCCTCGACGCCCAGCAGCAGCCCACCGGCTTCGGTTCGCCCCAGCTTGGCGGCCAGCGACGTGAGCTTCGTGTCGACGCAGCGCGGTTGGGTCCTCGGCGCCGGGCAGCTACTCACGACCGATGACGGGGCGCTGAGCTGGACGGCGCTTCCAGCACCCCCGGCCGGAGTGACCCACCTGCGCTTCGCCACCTCCTCGGACGGCTACGCGTGGAGTGCCGACGGCGCGTTGTGGCTCACTACGGACGGTGCGGCGAGCTGGCGGTCCGGCCAGCTCAGCCAGGTGCTCTCGCTGGAGACCGCATCCGGCTGGGTCTGGGCCATCGCCGGCCCGCAGCCCTACCCGGACGTCTGGCGCGCACCAGTCGGCAGCACCGTCTGGACGAAGCTCGGCCTTACCCCGGACCGCAGCGCCACTCTGGTGGTCCACGGGCCGACCGCCTACGTGGTCGGCCAGGAGGGCGCCGGACCCATCCCGCCCTCGGTCGAGGTGTACACCGGGACCCAGGCCGGCCGGCACCAGGCCGTGCCGTGTCCCACCTCGCTGCCGGTGCCGCAAGTCGAGCTGGGCGCCTCTACCGACGGCAGCCTGGTGCTCATCTGCGACGTCCAGGGCCAGTCGGCCGAGTACGACCGGGCCTACGTCTCCACGGACGGGGGGTCGAGCTGGACGGCCATCACGGCGCCGGCGGTCTGGTCGAACGGCGTGACGGCGATCACCGGCAAGCGCTTCTCGTGGAACGGCAACGTCCTGGTCTCTTCCGGTGGACCCTGGACGGTCGCCCTGGCCGGGCCGTCGGGCGGGTTCTCGCTGGTCGGGTTCGAAACCGACCAGCAGGGCGTGGCGCTGGCCGCCGGCGGCGCCCTGTGGATCACCAGGGACGGGGGGTCTACCTGGAGCCGGGTATCGTTCGCCGGGTAACCCGCGTCCGGAAACCATTTGCACGCAGTGCGGCTGACCCGCGATCCTGCTGTCGTGGCGCACGGCACGGTCAAGTTCTTTAAGCCGGACAAGGGCTGGGGGGCCATTAGCTCTCCCGAGCTGCCAGATGGCTTCGACGCGTGGGTACATTTCAGCGCAATCCAGATGGAGGGCTACCGTTCCCTGAACGCCGGCGACCCGGTCGAGTTCGATTACGAGCCCGCCGAGCAGGACAGCTTCCGGTTCGTCGCCACCCGCGTCCGGAAACTGTAGTGAGCGCGAATGACCGGCCGGCGAGGTGGATTCGCCGCCTGCTGTACTGCGGTCTGGCTGCCGGACCGGTCTTCGTCACGACATTCCTCGCGGAGGGTGTCACCCGGGCTGGGTACCGCCCTTTGCGTCATCCGGTCAGTTCGCTTGCGCTCGGGCCACACGGCCGGGTCCAGACCGCGAACTTCGCCGCGACCGGGACGCTGGTCCTCGCCGCCGCCGTCGGCTTGGGACGCGCCGCTGATCCCGCGCTCAGCAGCCGCACGGCAAGGGCCCTGATCGGCGCAGCGGGCGCGGGCCTCATCGGCTCAGCCGCCTTCGTTACCGACCCGGTCAGCGGCTACCCGCCAGGAACTCCCGACGCGCTCACTCAGCCCAGCCGCACCGGCATCATGCATAACCTCGCAGCAGTCCCGGTGTTCCTCGGCCTGCCCGCCGCCGCGTTCACCTGCGGCTGGCGGTCCGCCCGAGCCGGCCACCGCGGATTCGGCCTGTACTGCGCCGCCACCGCGACGACCATGCTGGCCACCTCGGCCATGGCCAGCGCCGGTTTTAATCAATCACCCCGGCTCGTCAATCTCGCCGGATTGTTCCAGCGAGCCAGTATCGTGACCGGCTGCGGCTGGCTAACCGCCCTGTCCGCGCGAGCGCTCACACGCACGCCGGCCGCTTAAGCTCGCAAACCGTCCGCCTGAATGAGGATGGCTGACATCGCGCGCTGTACCTGCTTTGACGCAGCGTCACAGTACCGCTGGAGTAAGGCCGGATCGTTGGTTTGTGCTCTTTAGCGATCTGGGCTCGGGTTTATGCCTTTTGCCGTATCTTCGGAAAGTCCGCGTACGGGCAGAGGCTGAGATGGCAGGCGGGGCAGACGGGTGGCACAGGGCCTGAACCGTGGCGCTGAACCCGGTCCGGGCCTGCCCCGCCGCCGACTGCTGCTGGCCGGGGCTGGTCTGTTGTCCACGGCGGGGCTGGGTGCGGTCGTGTGGGAGGCCAGCCGTCCGGATGCGGCTCAGCCGCGGACGACGGCCATGCGGGAACCACCGGCCCGGCGCCTGGCTGCGATTGCGCCGACGCCGACAGTGCCGGCGAAACCACCGGCCCGGCGGGCGGCGATCTGGCAGGCCAAGATATCTGTTCCCCGGCCCCAGGTGATGGCGGCGGCGGGCGGGGTGGTGTGCGTGGCCGGGGATGAGGGGGTGTATTTCAACCCGAGCACGTCGCGCGACATGGTGCAGGCACTGAACGCCCGCGACGGCAGCCACATGTGGTCCTTCACCGTCCGGACCGGCGTCCGCGGCATGGCCTTTAACGATCCGCCGGGCCTGGCTGCTAGCCAGGGGTGCGTCTATGTGGCTGTCGATCGCCTGTACTGCCTGCGGGCTGGCGACGGCGCCACGATGTGGAGCGACCCTGATCCGCTGACCGTTAACCTGGCGGCCGGGCCAGACGCCGTCTACGCCGTTCAGTCGACGCTGTACGCGCTGAGCAGCCGCGACGGAACCCAGCTGTGGTCCTTTGCCGCCAATGCCAGCGCCATGCCCGCCCCGGTCCTGGCCGACGGCATCGTCTATGTGCTCGGCTACGACATGCAGAGGAAGGTGATGGCTGTCCGGGCCAGCGACGGCACCGAACTATGGGAGTCACCAGGTCCGGAAGGGGGGTGGCTGGCCTGCGACGGGAAGACCGTCTGCGCCGTGTCCGGCGTCGGCCCCGGCGTCCAGATTTCGGGAAACGCCGGGCCGATACCGAGCCAGATGTGGACCTACCGGGCCAGCGACGGCAAGCTGCTGTACCAATCGGCAGCCAACGCCGGGTACAGCTTGCCACCAGTCATGTCCGGAGGGATGGCCTTCGCTCTGACCGCCGGAGACGGGCACATCCCCTCGAAGCTGCACGCCGTGGACCCCGGCAACGGGCGGACAGCATGGAGTTATCCGGGAGCATCAGTCGGGCTCGCAGCAGCCCGCGGCCGGATCTACACCACCAGCCCCGACGGCGATCTGATCGCGCTGAACGCCAGCGACGGCACTCCGGTATGGCAGTGCCCGATCCGTTTCACACTCGGGCCAATTGTCGTCGGCAGCACCGTCTACGTCTGTGACAACACCACGGTCTACGCCGTCCGGACCTGAACGCCAATCCGCACGATCACGGGCGGTCGAACAGACCACCGCGCGGCGGCGGCGGCTCGGGTTACAGGCGGGAGGTGAGCTCGGCGACGATGTCGGCCGCTGACTGCGGCTGTGTGGCGAGGGCGACGCTTTGCCCGGCCCACATCGAGAGCGCTTCGATGTCCCCGGTGGTCCCGGCCATCGGCGGTGCCGGCTCGTAACGGACGATGGCTTCGCCGGAGGCGAAGTGCGCGATCACGTCGCCTTGTCCTGGCCGCTGCGCGTCTGGGGGGCGGCCCGCGGCGTCCCAGGCCTGGGCGGTTGAGTTGCGCAGCGCGCGGTGCGGTGAATCGGGCCACCCGACGTCGTACAGGTTGGGGTACCACTGCGGGTCGGTCTCGGCNNGTGCCCAGCCACGCGGCCTGGGCACCCAAGGCCAGCACCGCCGCGACGCCGCGGGCGTCACCGATCCCGCCCGCCGCGATCACCGGCACCGGCGCCACCGCGTCCACCACCGCGGGCACCAGCGGCAGCGTCGCCACCGTCCCCCACACGTGCCCGCCCGCCTCCCAGCCTTGCGCCACGATCACGTCCACCCCGGCCGCCACCGCCCGCCGAGCCTCCCCGGCGCTGCCGACCGTGTGCAGGACGACTGCCCCGGCGTCGTGCACCGCCGTGATGTAGCTGCTGGGATCCCCCCACATGAACGAGACGATCCGCAACCCGGCCGCCAGCGCCTGGTCCAGATGACGATGGTGATCCGAGGTGAGAACGAAATTGCCGCCGAACGGCCGTGCGGTCAGCCCCGCCGTCTCCCGGACCACGGCCCCGGGGTCATCGGACCACGTCAGCGTCACCATGCCGAGGCCGCCAGCATTCGAGACCGCCGCGGCTAGCGGCGGAATCGCGGCCATGGGGGCCTGGACGATCGGTTGGTCAATCCCGAGCATCTCGCATACCGGCGTGCGCACTGACCTCGCCCCTTCCGCGATCCGGTCCTGTTACGTATACGAGGTCGGCATCGACTCGGACCCCCGGTCCCAGCCGTGAAACTTGGAGTAGTCGTGCGCGTCCCAGGCTGCGCGGAGCCCGGGGGTGCTCAGATCCCAGTCCGGGCGGATCTCGGCCGTGGCGGCGCGCAGGTCAGTCCACAGGTCGTAGAACGACGGGCGGCCCCAGAACCAGTAGCCGTTGTAGACACTGTGAATAACCAGCCCCGGCTTGAGCACCAAGGTGTGCGGGATCATGGGGTTGTGCTCGGGGTCGGTGTACTCGGCGATGTCCAGGTCCTGCTGGACGGTCCGGCCGGGATCGGACAGGAAGGGCCACTGGGCGCCCACCGACGCGCGGAACTCTTGAATGGTGTGATGGTCGTCGGTGGCGATCGTCGCGACCTGGGTGTAGGCCACCGCGATCTTGGCGTAGTTGGCCGCCAGCTCCAGGTGCTGCTGGTGCTCTTTAGGGCAGTAGTTGCCGCGCGCCAGGGTCAGGACCAGCGGATCACGACCCTGAAGCTCGCTCAGCCTACGCACCGTGCCCGTGTGGTCGGGCAGAGCGTAATCGGGGAAGACGCCGCCAGCCACGATGTCCGGACGCATCGGATGACCGCCTCTCACAACCTCGGTATGACCTGCACGAGACTATATCGGGGGTCACGGATGGCCACGAGGACGACCCGGGCTCACCGGCGGTCAGGCGCGGGAAGCCGGAGCTCAGCGTACAGTGCGCGGTGGTCGCTGCGGGTCAGCCAGTGGGCCGATGTGGTCACTACCGCGCACCTCCGGTCGATGAGGACGTGGTCGATGGCGAGCAGGGTCGGGCGCCGGTCGGGTCGCGGTCCCCAGGTGAGAGACAGCCCGTTGCCGACCTGGCTGGCGGCGTCCACGTAGCCGAGGCGCAGGAGCCGGCGGAACTGCGCGTGATCGAGGGTGGCGTTGAAGTCTCCGGCGAGGATGCGCGGACTGTCACCGGGCGCAGGCAGCGCGGCCAGCTGGCTGCGCCACCGGGCCGTAGCGTCCGGGGACCACGGAGGCCTCGGCGGCGCCGCGTGGATGCAGACCAGTTGCACGAACTGCCCGGACGGAAGGTCCAGCCGAGCGGTGCACCGGGCTGCGGACCTCGGCGCAGCGAGCGGCCCGTCGCTCAGCGGGTGGCGGGCGTAGATGCTGCCTCGGGTGCCGTGCGCCCTCGGCTGCGTCACCCGGTGCGGGAGCAGATCGCCCAGTCCGGCCCGCTGGAGCCTGGCTTCCGCCTCGTCGTTGAGTTCCTGCACGAAGAGCACGTCCGCGTGCTTGCGGCATACGAGCTTGACCACCGCCTCCGCCTCGGCCCGGCCGACGAGCAGATTCGCCGTCAGGACCCGCAGCACGGGCCCCGCGGCGGGCGGCTGGCGGTGCGGTGCCGCGCGAGGGCCCACCGCGCCGGTCAGGACAGCCCCGGCGACCGCGCTGACGGCAGCCGGACCCGCCCCGCGCAACAGCAGCGCGCTGGCCCACGCTCCCGCGGTTACCTGCGGGGTGAACGACAGCGTCGGCACGGCCCACGCTTCGGCAAACCGGAGACGATCAGCCCCCGCCAGCCGGGCAGCCGCCCAGCCGGCCAGCACGCCGGCCACCGCCCACTCCACGCGTCGTGACAGCACTGGTTCATGATTGCAGAACCGCTGCCAGCGGAGAAACCAACCGCCCCCGGCGGCTCATGCGGCGCTAGGCGAGGCCGAGCTGCTGCCGCTGCAAGGCGGCGTCCCAGAAGGCGGAGATCACGATGAGCTGGTCGCCGTCCCACTTGGTAGTCTGGCCGAATTCGACGTCGAACGCTTTTCCGGTCGGGGGGATTACGGTGCCGTCGGGCAGGGTCATCTGGCCGGTGAAGGTCCCGGTGGCGTTGGTGATGACGGTGATCCAGTCGCCGCTGCCGAACTGGATCGGGTACGGGTCGCTGTACACGTGCATGTCGGGGAAGATGCGGAGAAACTGCTGCATCGCCGCGGCGTGCGCTTTGTTTCCGTACACCGGTTCCGCGAGTCCGGTGATGTACGCGATCATGTCCGGGTGGTGGACCTCGTCCACTGCGGCGAAGTCGCGGGCGTTGAACGCGTCGTCGCCCTTCTTCATCAGCGCTAGCAGGCGCGCGGTCCGGCTGGTGTCCTCGGTCGTGGTGGGCATCATGACTCCAGTTCCTGATCGATTGTTGGAGTTTACTCTTATGTTAGTGTTCACTACAACAATCGGGACGTGGGTTTATTCCGGCCGCGCCAACCGATCGCGCGAGCTCTTCGCCGAGCTACTGACGGCCACCGAGGCGATCTGCGCCTAAGTCAGCTGCGCACCGGGGCGGCACTGACGATGCGGAAACGCTGAACCAGCGGTCGAGCTCGTCCAGGAGGTTCTCGACAACCGGATACAGCTCGTCGGCGATCTGTTCCTGGTTTTGGCCCTCTTGGGTGCGGCGGCCGGCTTCGCTGATGATGATCTGGAACACGCCAGCCAGCGCAATCCCTTGCAGCCTGGCGATCTCCGGCGGGACGGCGGTGGTGTCGCTGATGGCGGCGGCGATGGCGTTGGCCTGGCGGCCGGTCATCTCCAAAGCCAGCCGGTGCACGGCCGGGCTGATGGCCGCCAGGTAGCCGAGTTCGCCACGCCATTGCTCCGGCGGGATGCCGCGGATCCCGGCGGCGGACTCGAGAACGTAGTCACGGACGGCGGCCGCCGCGGTGACGCCGGGCGGCCGAGAGCGGATCAGGTCGCTGAGCCGCTCCTGGACCTGCTGATCGCGATCGGTGACCAGTTGCTCTTTGACCGGGAAGTAGTTGTAGACCGTCTGCTCGGCGACCTCGGCCTCACGCGCCACGTCAGTGACGGTGACGTTCTCATAGCCGCGATCGGCGAACAGGCGGGCGGCGGTATCGGCGATGTGCCGCCGGGTGCGCGCCTTCTTGAGCTCGCGCAATCCCATGCTGGGCATACCAGCGAGTTTAGCGAGGGCGCACGAAGGTTGGTGACACACTCTATTTAGGGCTCACACCACCGTTGCCGGAACGAGCCGTTCGTCCAGGGAGACCGCACCGGGGCCGAGCTATAACCTCTGACCCGAATCTGAACACGGCGGCCGACAGTCCTTTCTGGCAGGCTACGGGCATGGCTGATTACTACGAGACTTTCGCGGCCGATTACGACCGGATCTTCGATGACGACGCGCTGGCTCGCGGTCCGGCCCTCAGCCATCCCGCAACGGCGCGTCTGCTGGAGCGGACCAGTCACGCCAGCGTCGTGCTGGACGCGGCCTGCGGCACCGGCATCAACGCGGCGGCGCTCGCCCGCCGCGGCTACCGCGTGTGGGCAGCCGACGGAAGCGAGGCGATGATAGCGGTGGCGGCGGACCGGTTCCGGAGCGAGCAGCTGGAGATCCCGGTGGTGCACTCCATGTGGGCGGATCTTCCGGCGGTCGTCAGCGAACGGTTCGACGTCGTGCTCTGCATCGGGAACTCACTCGTGCACGCAGTCGGCCGCGACGCCATGGTCGGTGCGCTCACCGGGCTCCGGGATATGGTCCGCCCCGGCGGCCACGTGGTCGTGGATTCCCGTAATTGGGAGAAGCTCCATGCCGAACGCCGGATCGTACAGCTCGCCGACACCGCGGTGACCCGGCACGGCCGCCGGTCCATCCTCTTGTACGCCTGGGAGATACCGGACCGCCTGGACCAGGAGCACGTCGCCCACATCGTGCTCATCTTCGAGAACGGCAACCGGGTCGAACCGCACGAGTACCGGATCGCCTTCCATCCCTTCACGGTCGGCGAACTGCGCGAACGACTCAAGGCGGCAGGCTTGAGGGAAGTCGATACCGACTTCGACGATGCCCGCGACCGCTACGCCATAACCTCCGTACCGGCCTAGCGGGAGCCGCCGGCGTTCAGGTCGCGAGCGCCTGCTCGACCCAGGACCGCAGCGCGGCGGCCGGCGCGGCCCCGACCTGGCGCGAGGTCACCTTTCCCTCGCGCATGACCAGCAGCGTCGGGATGGACTGCACGCCGAAGCGCTGCCCCAGCCTGGGCGAGTCGTCCACGTTGACCTTGACCAGCTTCAGGCGGCCGGCCATGTCCGCAGCCACTTGCGCCAGCGCCGGGCTCACCATGCGGCACGGGCCGCACCAGGGCGCCCACAGGTCGACCACGACGGGAACGGACGCGCGCTCGGCCACCTCGGCGAAGGTATCGTCGCCCGCGTCGACGATCCAGGGCAGTGGCTTGTGGCAGTGGCCGCAGCGCGGGATCCCGGAGGCCGCGGCGGGCACCCGGTTCCTGCGGCCGCAGTTCGGGCACCGGATTATCTCCTCTGACATGCGCAGGCCCGCCTCAACTCGCCGGATTCTCGTACGTCACGGTGAGCTCGCCGTCCGCCAGGCCGACGCGGATGACGGCGCCGTCGCGGACATCGCCGGCCAGCAGGGCGCGTCCGATCCGGGTCTCGACCTCGCGGCTGATGAACCGGCGCAGCGGGCGGGCACCGTAGACCGGGTCGAAGCCCTGCTGCGCGATGTACCTGCGGGCCTCCTCGCTGAGCTCGAGGGTCATCTGCCGGTCGGCGAGCCTGGTCCGCAGATCGTTGAACATCAGGTCGACGATGCGCTCGATCTCGGTGGGGGTCAGCGGCTTGAACAGCACGATCTCGTCCAGGCGGTTCAAGAACTCGGGCCGGAATGTCGAACGCAGCGAGGCCATGACGCGCTCGCGGGCGTCCGGCTTGATCTCCCCGCCCGAGGTCACCCCGTCCAGCAGGTACTCCGAGCCGACGTTCGAGGTCATGATGATCACTGTGTTGCGGAAGTCCACGGTGCGACCCTGCGCGTCGGTGAGCCTGCCATCGTCCAGGACCTGCAGCAGCGTGTTGAACACATCCGGGTGCGCCTTCTCGATCTCGTCGAACAGCACCACCGAGTACGGCTTGCGCCGCACCGCCTCGGTCAGCTGCCCGCCCTCCTCATAGCCGACGTACCCGGGTGGCGCGCCGAGCAGCCGGCTGACCGTGTGCCGCTCCTGGTATTCACTCATGTCGATCCGGACCATGTTGTCCTCGGTGTCGAACAGCGCCGCCGCCAGGGACTTGGCCAGCTCGGTCTTGCCGACCCCGGTGGGGCCGAGGAAGATGAACGACCCGATCGGCCGGCGCGGGTCCTTAATGCCCGAACGGGCCCGGATGACAGCGTCGGCGACCAGTTGCACGGCCTCGCCCTGGCCGATCACCCGTTCCTGCAGGATCTTGTCCAGCGCCAGCAGCTTTTCCCGCTCGCCTTCTTGCAGCCGGGCCAGCGGGATGCCGGTCCAGCGCGAAACGATCCCGGCGATCTCATCCTCGGTGACGACCTCCCGCAGCAGCCGCCGGCCGCCCTGCCGGACGGCGAGTTGCTCCTCTTCGGCCGCCAGGCGCCGCTCGAGGTCCGGGATCCGGCCCAGCCGCAGCTCCGCGGCCCGGTTGAGATCGTAGTCACGCTCGGCCTGCTCGGCTTCCTGACGCAGCCGCTCCAGCTCCTCGCGCTGCTCCTGGACCTTGCGTAGCGCCCGGCGCTCGGCCTCCCACTGGGCCCGCAGCGCGTCAGATTCGGCCCGCAGGTCGGCCAGTTCCTTGCCGAGGTCCTCCAGCCGCGCCTTGCTCGCCGGGTCGGTCTCCTTGGCCAGGGCGGCTTCCTCGATCTCCAGCCGCATCACCCGCCGGGTGAGCTCGTCCAGTTCGGCCGGCATCGAGTCGATCTCGGTCCGCAGCATCGCGCAGGCCTCGTCGACCAGGTCGATCGCCTTGTCCGGCAGGAACCGGTCGGAGATGTAGCGGTGGCTCAGGGTGACCGCGGCGACCAGCGCGCCGTCGGCTATCTTCACGCCGTGGAACACCTCGAGCCGCTCCCGCAGGCCACGCAGGATCGAGATCGCGTCCTCCACCGACGGCTCGTCCACCAGCACCGGCTGGAACCGGCGCTCCAGCGCCGCGTCCTTCTCGATCCGCTGGCGGTACTCATCCAGCGTCGTCGCGCCGATCAGGTGCAGCTCGCCACGGGCCAGCATCGGCTTGAGCATGTTGCCCGCGTCCATCGCGCCCTCGGCCGCCCCGGCCCCGACCACGGTATGGAGCTCGTCCACGAACAGCAAGATGCGTCCCTGCGCCGCCTTGACCTCGGCCAGGACCGCCTTGAGCCGTTCTTCGAACTCGCCGCGGTACTTGGCCCCGGCGACCAGCGCGGCCAGGTCGAGGCTGAAGATGGTCCGGTCCCGCAGCCCCTCGGGCACGTCGCCGCGGTTGATCCGCTGGGCCAGGCCCTCCACGATCGCGGTCTTGCCCACCCCCGGATCGCCGACCAGGACCGGGTTGTTCTTGGTCTTGCGGGACAGGATCTGGATCACCCGCCGGATCTCGGCGTCACGTCCGATGACCGGGTCGAGCCGGCCGGCCGCGGCGTCGGCCACCAGGTCAGTGCCGTACTTGTCGAGTGCCTCGTAGGCGGTCTCGGGCATCGCGGACCTGACCCGCTGGTTCCCCCGAATCTTGGTCAGCGCCTGCAGGAAGCCGTCCCTGGTCAGCCCCTGCTGCTGCAGCAGCCGTCCGGCAGCAGTCGCCGAGCCCTCGTCGAGCAGCGCCATGACCAGGTGCTCCACCGAGACGTACTCGTCCTTGAGCCGGCCCGCCTCCTGGTTGGCCGCATCGAGCAGGCGGGCCAGCCGCTGGGTGACGTGGACCTGCCCCGGGGCGACGCCCGGGCCGGTAACCTTCGGGCGCTTGGCGAGCTCGGCCTCGAGCGCCGTCCGCAACTGGTCCGGATCGGCGCCGGCCTGGGCCAGCAGGCGGGGGACGATGCCGTCCTGCTGGTCGAGCAGGGCCAGCAGCAGGTGCTCGCCGTCCACTTCGGTGTGCCCGAGGCGCAGCGCCTTAGCCTGCGCGTCGTGCAGTGCTTCGGTCGACTTTTGCGTCAGGTGGCTGGGGTCCATGTTCACCTTCCCGGCGGTCGGGCCTCCCGCAGGGCCGCTTCGAGTACCGCGATCCGGTCCAGCAGGTCGGTGACCAGCCCGACGGCCGCGTAGTTGAGCCCGAATCCGGCGCGGAGCCGCTGGATCCGACCCATGAGCGCCACCTGGCTGGGGGCGAACCACAGCTCGCCGGCCGCGTCGCGGTCGGCGTCGAGGATGCCCAGGGCGACGAGACTGCGGACCAGGTCCGGGTGCGTGCCCGTCGCCCGNNTCGAAGGTGGAGACCGCGGCCAGCTGTTCGAAGATCCGGCGCTCCTCATCGGTGAGCTTGGCCGGCACCATGATCCTGACCTCGGCGTACAGATGCCCGGCGCTGCCCCGCGGGTGAGGCAGGCCGTGGTGCCGGAGCCGGAGCCGCTTGCCGGTCGAGGTACCCGCTGGCACCTTGACCTTCATCTCACCGCGCGGGGTCTCCACGGCCACCGTCGTGCCCAGCGCGGCTTCCCACGGCGTCAGCGGAAGGTCGACGTACAGATCGCGTCCGTCGACGCGGTACCGGGGGTGCGGGGCGATCCGCACCACGAAGTACAGGTCCCCGTTGCGGGCGCCCTCGCTGCCGCGCCCGCCCTGCCCGGACAGGCGGATGCGCTGCCCGTTAGTCACTCCGGCCGGGATCCTGACGTCAAGTGTGCGCCGGCCGTCGGGACCGTCCAGGGTGACCGACCGCTGGCCGCCCTGGAAGGCCTCCTCCACGGTCAGCTCGAGTTCGGCTTCGGTGTCGGCGCCCGGGATCGGGCCGAAGCCCCGGCCTGCGAAGATCCCGCCGAGGAGGTCCTCTATATTGATGCCGCCCAGGTCATCGCCCAGGCCCGTGCCAAACGGCCCTGCGCCAGCGCCCGCGCCTCGGGCCTGGCCGGGCCCCGCGCCGGCGCGGCTGCGCTGGAACGCCTCGGGATCCACGTCCTCGGGCACCTGCCGGAAGTCCGGCCCGAAGGCGTCGTAACGGCGCCGCGTCTGCGGATCGGACAGCACGTCGTACGCCTCGGAGATTTCCTTGAACCGGTCCTCGGCTCCGGGATCTTTGTTGACGTCGGGATGGTGCCGGCGGGCCAGCTGGCGGTAGGCCCGCTGGATCTCGTCCTGGGTCGCGGTCCTCGGCACGCCCAGAACCTCATAGAAGTCACGGCGATCAGCCCTCGGTGCGCCCGGCATCAGTCGGCCTTGGCCACTACGACCTGCGCGGGCCGCAGCTGGCGGTCTGGTTCGCCGTAGCCAGCCCGCACGACCTGCACCACGGTGCCGGGAGGGACCCGGGGATCGTACGTGGTGGCGACGGCCTCGTGCCGGGCCGGATCGAACGTCGCGCCGGTGTCGTCCCGGCGCGGAAAGCCGAGGCTGGTCAGCACGCCCAGGGCCTGCTGCCGCACGGCCGCGATTCCGTCGACGATCGTGCGCGGATCGGCCGCGGCGTGCTCGAGCGCGCGCTCGAGGTTGTCGACCACCGGCAGCCACTGCCTGGCGACCTGGGCACGGGCGTCAGCCTCGGCGCGCTCCACCTGGGCGGCACACCGCTTGCGCAGATTGTCCAGGTCAGCCAGGGCACGCAGCCTCTGGTCCCCGGCCTCGGCGAGCCTGGCCTGCGTATCGGCGAGCCGGGCCTCCAGATCGGCCACGACGGCGACACCGCCCGGGCCGCCCGCGGCGCCTTCGCCGTCGGTCTCGCCGGCCGTGTTACTCATTGGGGGTGAACTCGGCGTCGATCACGTCATCGTCATCACCACGCGGGGCGCCGGGCTGGTCCTGCGGGGCGGAGGTGGCAGCGCCGAGGCTGTGGTAGACCTGCTGGAGCTCGGTGGTGAGGTCGCGCAGCCGGTCCAGCGGCGCATTGTCCTTGACCGCCTGCCGCGCGTCCGCCACCAGCGTGTCCGCCCGGGCCTTCTCGTGCACGGGCACCGCACCGCCGAGGTCCGTGAGCAGCCGCTCCACCTGGTAGGCGGCGGCATCCAGCGCGTTGCGCGCATCGGTCAGCTCACGCAGCCGCCGGTCCTCGTCGCGGTGCCGCTCGGCATCTGAGATCATCCGGTCGACTTCGGCCTTGTCCAGGTTGGAGCTCTCGCTGATCGTGATCCGCTGCTCGGCGCCGGTGTCCTTGTCCTTCGCCGAGACGTTCAAGATCCCGTTCGCATCAATGTCGAAGGTGACCTCGACCTGCGGCTCCCCCCGAGAGGCCGGCCGGATGTTCTCCAGCCGGAACCGGCCCAGGACCCGGTCGTCGGCGGCGCGTTCCCGCTCGCCCTGGAGGACCACCACGTCGACCGCGGACTGGTTGTCCTCGGCGGTGCTGAACGTTTCGGTGCGCCGGGCGGGAATCGTGGTGTTGCGGTCGATGACCTTAGTCATGACCCCGCCGAGCGTCTCGATGCCGAGCGACAGCGGAGTCACGTCCAGCAGCAGGACGTCCTTCACCTCGCCCTTGATCACGGCGGCCTGAACCGCGGCGCCGAGGGCGACGACCTCGTCCGGGTTGACCGTCATGTTCGGGTCCTTGCCGCCGGTCAGCCTGCGGACCATGGTCTGCACCGACGGCATCCGGGTGGACCCGCCGACCAGGATCACCTCGTCGATGTCGTTGGCGGTCAGCTTCGCGTCCGCCAGCGCTTGCTGCACCGGCTCCCTGGTGCGCTCGACCAGGTCGGCGGTGATCTGGTCGAACGTCGAGCGCATCAGCGTGGTGTTGAGGTGCTTGGGCCCGGCGGCGTCCGCGGTGATGAACGGCAGGCTGATCGTGGTCTGCGTCACCGACGACAGCTCGACCTTGGCCTTCTCGGCCGCCTCGAACAGCCGCTGCAACGCCTGCGGGTCCTTGCGCAGGTCGATCCCGTTCTCCCGCTGGAAGTCATCGGCCAGGTAGTCGACGATGCGGCGGTCGAAGTCGTCCCCGCCCAGGTGGGTGTCACCGGCGGTGGCCCGTACCTCGACCACGCCCTCGCCGATGTCAAGGATGCTGACATCGAAGGTCCCGCCGCCCAGGTCGAAGACCAGCACCGTCTCGTTGCGTTTCTTGTCCAGGCCATAGGCCAGCGCGGCCGCGGTCGGCTCGTTGATGATGCGCAGCACCTCGAGCCCGGCGATGCGGCCCGCGTCCCTGGTCGCCTGCCGCTGTGCGTCATTGAAGTACGCGGGGACGGTGATGACGGCCTCGGTGACCTTCTCGCCGAGGAACTTCGACGCGTCCTCGGCGAGCTTGCGCAGCACGAGGGCCGAGATCTCCTCCGGCGCGTACTGCTTGCCGCGGATCTCGAATCGGGCCTCTCCGTTCGGCCCGGGCACCACGTCGAACGACACGGCGTTCAGCTCGCTCTTGACCTCATCGAAACGCCGGCCGATGAAGCGCTTGGCCGAGTAGATCGTGCCCTTCGGGTTCAGGATCGCCTGACGGCGGGCCAGCTGGCCGACCAGGCGCTCTCCTTGGGGGGTAAACGCCACCACCGACGGAGTCGTCCGGGCCCCCTCCGCATTCGGAATCACGGTCGGCTTGCCGCCCTCGCTCACCGCGATCACCGAATTGGTGGTACCCAGGTCGATTCCGACTGCTTTCGCCATCGTCGCCTCATCTCTGGTTACGACACCGCGACGGGCGCGCAGTGCTGCCATCAATGAGCAACGGTCGGCCTGCACTGTCCGTCATGCGGAACGCCTGGCGCGGAGGAACATGCCCAAGTCGCATCATAAGACGGACGCCACAGGCCGATCACCCAGGGGTCAGGTCGCGGTGTCCGGGTCGTTGACGAGAACCGCCGCCCCGTCGAAGCGGCCCGCCTTGAGGTCCTGCAGCGCCTGTTGTGCTCTTGACATTGGGTACACGTGGGTGGTGGCCCGGACATGGTGACCAATGGCGAAGGCCAGGAACTCCCGGCCGTTCTCACGAGTGTTGGAGGTGACGCTGCGTAGTTCCTTCTCATAGAACAGTTCGCGCTCATAGTTCATCGGCGGTACGTCGGTCAGATGGATCCCGGCCACGGCGAGGACTCCCCCGCGGTCCAGGGCCCGCATCGCGACCGGCACGAGATCCCCGACCGGCGCGAACAGGATCGCGCTGTCCAGGGGTTCGGGAGGAGAGTCATACGCGCCCCTCGCCGACGCAGCGCCTAGCTCGAGCGCCAGCCGCTGGGACGCCTCGTCGCGGGTCAGGGCGTGGACCGTCGCACCTTGCGCCAGCGCGACCTGGGCGACCAGGTGGGCGCTGTCGCCGAATCCGTACAACCCGAGCCTGCCGCCGGTCGGGAGCGATGCGCGCAGCAGTGCCCGATAGCCGATGATCCCGGCGCACAGCAACGGCGCCAGCTCGACATCGGCTACGTCGAGGGGCAGCCGGTAGGCGTACGCCGCCGGCACGGTCGTGTACTCTGCGTAGCCGCCGTCGGCGTCCCAGCCGGTGTAGAGCGAGTTAGGGCACAGATTCTCGTTGCCGCGGCGGCAGTAGACGCAGGTCCCGTCGGTGTACCGCAGCCACGCGACGCCCACCCGGTCCCCGACCACGTAATCGGTAACGCCGTCACCCAGGGCCGCTACCGGGCCCACGACCATGTGACCGGGCGTGACGTGCTCACGGTGCACCGGCAGATCGCCCTCGCTGACGTGCAGGTCAGTGCGGCAGACGGCGCAGGCTAGGACCTGNNACCAGCAGTTCGCCGGGAGCTGGGGCCGGCACCGGTTTCTCCACGTACCGCAGCGGGTTGGTCTCGATCGGTCCTGGTTCGCTGACCACCCACGCCTGCATCGTTTTCGAGCTGCCACCAGTCATCCCTTACCCCTATCACGATCGTCCCGGCGGGCGGTGCGTGGCGGACCACGACCGTACCTCGCGGCCTGCGATGACGACCGAGTAAATGGCGAGTGGGACTTCTACCAGGGCCATGACCAGTGCCGCCCGGTGCGCTACATGGACCGTCGTCACGACGTTGAACCATGCGTCGCTGAACAGCAGCGCGGCGGCGACCGTGGCGCTTACCGCTACGAAGGGCGAGCGCCGATACAGATACCAGGCGGTTGCCGCCATGCTGACCAGTTCAAAGACGTCAAGGCCGGTCCAGAACAGGCGCAGATTGTGCAATTCGTGGGTCCGCGGGATGAGCACTAGGACGGTCACGAACCAGGGGACGAGAACGACCGTCGCCGCGACGAACGCCGCCGGCATCCATGCGGGTACGCAGTGATGAGCACCTCGATCTCTGGCCATGCGCAGGGCCAGCCACAGGGCGAGCACGATCGTGGGGAGCTTAACGAACACGTCATAGGCGAGCGCGACCGCCAGCGGACCATGCTTCGCCGTGATGGTCGTGAACCAGCCGGAGATGAACAGGAACGTGGCCGCCAACGAGGCCGGCAGGACCACGTCGGGAGACTGCCGACGACCCGTGATCGCCGTCCGCACGAGCCCGGCCACGATGAATACCGACATCCCCAGTGACGACAGCCGCAGGTGGTAGCCGTCGGTACTCTGCTTCTGGCTCAGCGCCAGCACGACAATCCACGGGGCCAGCAGGACGGCGCCGCCGCCGTAGACGAGCATCGCCACGCGATTGACACCGCGTTCCTTGAGCCTCTGCCTGGCCATGCCTGCCGACCTTACCGCTCAGATACTCTCGAAGCCGTGAAGCTCCACGTCGGATGCGCGATGTGGACGTACGCACCCTGGCAAGGCCGGTACCTGCCTGGATCGCTGTCACCGCGTGAGCGGCTCCGCGCGTACGCGACCTGGTGCAACGCCGTAGAGGGCAATACGACCTTCTACGCGACACCCGCCCTGGACACGGTGAAATCGTGGGCCGGGCAGACCACCCCTGACTTCCGGTTCATCCCCAAACTGCCCAAACTGATCACCCATGAGCGCCACCTCGCCGACGTCAGCGAACCGCTCCGCGCCTTCCTGGCCGCGATCGAACCCCTCGGGGGACGCGCCCACACCCTCTGGATCCAGCTACCTCCGTCCTTCAGCCCCGCCGACCTCGGCGCTCTCACCGGTTTCCTGCGCCGTCTCCCGCAGGATTACCGGTACTGCGTCGAGGTGCGGCACCGCGCGTTCTTCCAGGACCCGCGATCGGGACAACAGCTCGAGAGGGCTCTGGGTGACGTCGGCGCCGAATGGGTGACCTTCGACACCACCGTCTTGTTCGGGAGCCCTCCGGTGAGCGACGCCGAACGCGAGGCGTGGCGGAAGAAGCCCCGCCTGCCCCGCCGGTCACGGGCCCTCACTTCCTATCCCGTCGTCCGTTACATCGGCCGGGACGACGCGGCACGTACCGTCGCGGGATGGCAGGACTGGCTCGACACCGTGACCGGCTGGCTGCATGAGGGTCGTTCGCCGACCGTCTTCATCCATACGCCCGACAACGTCGACGCGCTCGGGCTGGCACGCCGATTCCACGACGACGTGCGAGCCCGGGTGCCCGAGGTCGAGCCGCTCAGCGAGCCGATGCCCACCGGACCACCGACTCTGTTCTGAGCGCGGCCAGAAGAGAGTGGCTAGTGGATCGACAGGGTTTCCATGGAGAGGTAGGTTTTCGCGGCCCACGAGGTCGGGTCGTTGGCGAAGTCGCGCTGGAGGGCACTGTTGTTCAATGCGTTATCCACCGCGGCCATGATCATGGACTGGTCAAGGACGAGGCGGCGCTGTCCGATGGAGCCCGTGGTCGGGTTGACGGCGTCGTAGAAGCCGCCGTCCGAGGTGTAGATGCCCGGGTAGAGCGTCATCAGCTTCTCGATGTTGGCGTAGGCCTGCTGGGGAAGCACGCTGAGGGCGAGGAAGGACGCGTACGGAGTCACGACGGTCTCGGTGGTGCCGGCCGTGACGTCCTGCGACAGCTGATCACCCGTGGGGAAGTCGAGTCCTTCGACGCCGTAGGCGGCATAGTCCCCGGTGTCATCGGCGGTGCTGGACGGCGACATACCCCAGACCGGGTCGTGCAGCACCTGGGTGTCGTACGTGATCTGCACCTGGGCGTTGCGCAGGTCATTGAGGCCGAAGCTGCTCGGTCCCCAGCTGGTCTCGGGTACGACCTCGTTGGCCATCAGGGCCTCGAACATGCCGCCGGCCCAGGTGGGGACGTACGTGAGGTTCGTGCCCGGGTAGGTGTAGTGGCCCTCCCAGACGTTGAAGGTCTGGCCGGACTGCGGGTCGGTGTAGGTCTGCCAGTAGCCGGCCACGGGCCACTGTCCCTGCCAGGAGAAGTCGGGGTCGGTCGCGCATTGCTGCGGCGGAAGGGTGCGCCACGTGCGCCACCAGACGTTACCTGGCATCTGGCGTAGGCCCATACCCATGTAGATCGCGATTCGGGGGTCGCTGTAGAGGGCGCCGTTGTGGTAACCAGCGGGTCCCTGGTCGACGTAGTATCCGCCGTACATCTGCCCGGTGGGCTGGTTCCCGGCGACGGCAGGGTTGGTATTGCAGGCCGTCTCCGCCCGGCTGTCGTAGAAGATGCCGAAATTCATCGGCGCGATCAGCCTGTCCACCAGCGGCGCAAGCTCGGGCAGGGCCTGCCGGGCGATGACCAGGCCAGAGGCATACCAGCCGTTGTCGACGGCGGAGACAAAGTAGCAGTTGTCCTGGGTGGGAGTGGCCTGAGCCGGGCAGTCGCCTGCGCCAGGGTTGAGCAGCGTGTCCCCGTTGGTGGTGTCGTACCACTGGTAGAGGAACCCGTCGTAGCGTTTCATGCCCTTCACCGTCGTCAGGGTGGCGGTAATCAGGGAGTCGGCCTGCGGCCGGCTGATCAGGCCGAGGTCGTGGGCAGAGACGACTGACCACAGGTACACGCCGATATCAGCGGCAGAGGTATAGGCGCCGGTGACAGCGCCGGGACCCAGGTTGTCCATCGGCAGGTGGGTGGTCGGGTCTAGGTCGGCGCCGAAGAACTTCCAGGTGTCGGCGGCGATGCCGTACAGGACGGAACGCTGCTGAGCGCTCAGGCCACTCCCGCGGCCGAGGCCCTCAGCCCCGGCGCTGGCTAGCGCCGCGGCACCGTTCGCCCGTGCTGCGGCACCGGCGCTGGGATGTGCCGCAGTACCGGCACTGGCCGGAGTCGCGGCGGTCAAGGCGACGGCCGACAGGGCCATGACGGCGAGCGCGCCGCCCAGCACCGGGATTCTTTTCATGCGATTTCTTTTCATGGACAGGCCTCTTCGCAGACTCCGACAGGCAGCACGAGATAGCGTGCGCGGTAGTCGGTTAAGCGGGCAGATCGCGGTGGGGAGAAAGATCTCCCGGGCTTTTCTCACCGTCCCTAGATATGGCGTCTTGCCGCACCGTTCCGTGCACGAAAAAAACCGGGCCCACGCCGCTTCGCCGTGAAAGTCACGGCAAGTACGGCAGCCTGGGTCCGGAGCAACTTTTTTGATGTTACTCCTGCACCGGCATTCGCGCCTAGGGGTGCGGACGTCTATGGCCTCGCCGTAGACAAAAATCAGGTCGCCTAAAAAAGGGTGGCTCCGGACACGCCGGAACGGTGCGGAAGATGTACGCTTCTCAATCAGAGTNNGTTGGCGCGTGTTATCAGAGGTCGCCGGGTGGCGGTCCCGATGATCGCGGTCTTGTGTATGGCCGGCCTCAGCGCCTGCGGGACCGACGTCAGCGGCGCTGTGGGCCCAGCCGCGGCCGCGGACGGCCTCACCATTCAGGGCGACGCGGGCAGCCCCAACCTGATCGAGGACTTCAATCCGTACGCGGGCTCGCAACTGCACGGCACGTACCTGCTGTATGAGCCGCTCGAGCTGGTCAGCGGGTTCAACGGGGCCTACACGCCCTACCTCGCCACCAGCTACAAGTTCACCAGCCCGACCACGCTGGTCTATACGCTGCGCTCAGGAGTGAAGTGGAGCGACGGCCAGCCGTTGACCTCAGCGGACGTGCTGTTCTCGTTCAACCTGCTGAAGAAGTATCCAGCGCTGGACGGCTCGGGCATCTGGTCGCAGATCAGCTCGGTGAAGGTCTCGGGCGCCAGCGTCACCTTCACCTTTATTAAGCCCGACGTGCCGTTTGCCGCCGCTATCGCCTCCACGCCGATCGTGCCGGCCCATATCTGGTCGAAGATCACCGACCCGGCGACGTTCACCAACGTCGATCCGGTCGGTGACGGGCCGTATGTGCTTGGGCGGTTCTCGCCGACCGGTTACGTACTGACCAAGAGTCCTACCTACTGGGACGCGGCGACGATCGCCCCGACGTCAGTGACGTTCCCGGCCGAGGCGAGCAACCAGAACACCAACCAGCTCGAGGTGGCGAGCGGCCAGTTCGACTGGTCATACACCTACCTGCCCGACATCAAGACCACCTTCGTGGCGAAGGATCCCGGGACGCGCAGCTACTGGTTCCCGCCGGGCGGGACGATCGGCTTGTATCTCAACCTGACCAAGGCCCCGTACAACAACGTCGACTTTCGCCGGGCGGTTTCGCTGTCCCTGCAGCGCAACCAGATCGCCCTCAAGGCGGTCGAAGGGTATCTGGGGCCGGCCAGCCAGTCGGGTCTGATCCTGCCCAACCTGAAGGCGTACCTCGACCCGAGCCTGCCTGATCAGGGCGTGGTGACCCAGAACGTGCCGCAGGCCATGGCCTTGTTCGCGCAGGCCGGGTTCCGCAAGCACGGCAGCCGCCTGACCGCCAGCAACGGGACACCGGTCGACATGACGATTATCTTGCCGAACAGCTATAGCGACTGGCTGGACGCAGCGCAGGCGATCAGCCAGCAGCTGGCAGCGGTGGGCATCGACGTATCCCTCGACACCCCGCAGGCGGCGCAGTACCTGTCGTCGATCTACTCCGGCAACTTCGACGCCGCGATCGGCGGATTCGGCGGTACGGGCAGCCCTTACAACGACTACAACAACGCTCTCAACGGCAGCTTCGCGACCCCGATCAACACGGCGACGACCAACAACTTCGAGCGGTTCAAGAGCACCGCGGTCGACCAGGCCCTGGCCCAGCTGGCGGGCGCCACCACGCTGGCGGCGCAGAAGAAGGCCGATTACACCCTCGAAGAGCAGGTCTACTCGCAGGTGCCCGTCGTCCTGCTGTACTACGGCGGGAGCTGGGGACTGTTCCAGACCACCCGCTTCACCGGCTGGCCGTCGGCGCAGGATCCCTACGCCTTGCCGACCAACTACGACGCCAGCATCCTGCAGGTGGTCTCCCACCTGAAGAAGGCATGAGGTCCGCGATGCAGTGCCCCATGAGGAGGTGGCCACGGTGACCTACATAGCCCGCAAGGTCGTTCTATTCGTCCTCACACTGTGGGCCGCGGTCACCCTCAACTTCATCCTGCCCAGGTTGATGCCGGGTTCGCCCGTTGATGCCGCCCTGGCCAACATCGCCTCGACCGGCACCGTGATCACACCGGCGCAGAAGCAGGTCGTCGAGGACCAGCTCGGCGTGCCCCACGGAAGCCTGCTGTCGGAGTACTGGACCTACCTCGACAACACCATCCACCTGCGCTTCGGGATCTCTTATTCGTTCCCGACCCAGACCGTGGCCCACACCATCCTGGCGGCCCTGCCGTGGACGCTGATCCTCGTCGGCGTGGCCACCGTGCTCGCCTTCGTCATCGGCACCTCGCTCGGGGTCCTGGCCGGCTGGCGCCGGGGCAGACGGTCGGACACGACCATTACCTTGTCCGCGACGACCCTGTCGTCGTTCCCGCCCTTCTGGCTCGGGCTGCTCCTGCTCTTCGCGCTGGCCTACAAGCTTCGGTGGTTTCCGCTCGGAGGTGGTTTCAACGATGGCGCGTCGCCGTCGTGGAGCATTCCGTTCATCCTCGACGCCATCCGCCACTCGGTGCTCCCGGCCCTGACCCTGACGGTCACGGCCCTGGCCGGCTGGGTGTTCGGGATGCGCAACAACATGATCAACATTCTGGGAGAGGACTACATCACGTTCGCAGAGGCCAACGGGCTGCGGGGCCGGACGATCGCTACCATGTACGCGGCTCGCAACGCCCTGCTCCCCAACATCACCGTTTTCGGTCTCGCCCTCGGCGGGGTCATCGGGGGGGCGGTGCTCGTCGAGGGTATCTTCAGCTACCCCGGGATCGGCAGCCTGCTGTTCATTGCCGTCACCAACCGTGACTTCCCGCTGATGCAGGCGATCTTCCTGGTGATAACGGTGAGCATGCTGGTCTGCATCTTCATCGTCGACTTGCTCTACGTCCGGCTCGATCCCAGGATCCTTCGATGATCGCCACCGCCACCGGTCCCATCCCACCAGGTGAAGCCGTCACGCCGTCGACGGGAGCCGCTCGCCTGCCGGGTCCGCTCATGGGCGCCGTCCGCGTGTTCGCCACCTTGTGGCGGAACCGCAAGGCGCGCATCGGACTGCTCGTGCTCGCAGTCATCGTGTTCGTGGCGATCTTCGCCCCGCTGCTGGCACCGTACTCCCCGACGTCCACCGGCTTCACCCCGTACCTGGGCCCCTCGGGAACGCATTTGTTCGGCACCACCGGCCAGGGCCAGGACGTCTTCTCGCAGATGCTCTACGGCACCCGGATCTCGTTGCTCGTAGGCCTGTCGGCGGGCTTGCTCGCCACCCTCGCCGCGGTGATCATCGGGCTGGTGGCCGGGTACCTTTCCGGCGCGGTTGACGTGACGCTCAGCTTCATCACCAACCTGGCGCTGGTCATCCCCTCCCTGCCGCTCATCATCATCCTCGCTGCCTATGTGCCGTCCCGGTCGGTATGGACGATCGTGCTCGTGGTGGCCGTGACCGGCTGGGCGACGGGAGCTCGCGTCATCCGCAGCCAGACCTCGACGTTGCGATCCCGCGACTTCGTCACCGCCGCCGTGTTCTCCGGTGAGCGCCTGCCGCGGATCGTGTTCCGGGAGATCCTCCCCAATATGACCTCGCTCGTGGCAGCCAGCTTTTTCGGCGCCGCCACCTTCGCCGTCATGGCGGAGGCGAGCCTGGAGTTCCTCGGGCTCGGCAACCCCAGCACCATCAGCTGGGGCACGATCTTGTACTCCGCCCAGACCAACAACGCGCTGCTGACCGGTCAGTGGGTGGTCATCTTGGCCCCGGGTCTGGCCATCGCTTTGCTGGCCCTGTCGTTCACCCTGGTCAACTTCGGCGTCGATGCCCTGTCCAACCCTCGACTACGGGAGCGGTCATGAGCCAGCTCGCCACTGAACCCGCGACGACGGCAGCGGACAAGAGTCACCTGGTCGAAGCCCGCGGCGTCGATGTCGTCTACGAATCACGGGACGGGCAGCGGATCTGGGCCGTGCGCGACGTCGACCTCACCCTCGAGCAGGGCGAGTTCGTCGGACTCGTCGGAGAGTCCGGCTGCGGGAAGTCCACGCTCGGGTACGCCCTCACGGGCATGCTGCGCCCGCCGGCCCGCCTGGAGTCCGGCCAGATCCGCATCGGCGGGACCGACATCGCCAGCCTCAGCGCCGAAGAGCTCCGCCGGCAGCGCCGGCACGGCTTCGCCATCGTGCTCCAGAGCGGGATGAACGCCCTCAACCCGGTCCGTACCGTCGAGAAGGATTTCTCGGACATCCTGCGGGCCCATGCCGAACGGGGTCAGCGGCCGGACGCCGCGTCGGTCCGAGCCGAGGCCGGTGAGCTGCTGGAGCGAGTCAAGCTCGACCGCGATGTGCTCGGGCGTTACCCGCACGAGTTGTCCGGCGGGATGCGCCAGCGGGTGGCTATCGCGATGGCCCTGTCGCTCCAGCCGAGGATGATCATCTTCGATGAGCCCACTACCGCGCTCGACGTCATCGTGCAGGCGGCCGTCATCGAGACGATCAAGGAGCTCCAGCGCGAACAGGGCTTCACCGCCGTGCTCATCACCCACGACCTCGGGGTCGTGCTCGACGTCACCGACCGGACGATGGTGATGTACGCGGGGAGGATCGTCGAGGACCAGCCGTCCCGGGCGCTACTAAGCGGACCCCATCATCCCTACACCGCGGCCTTGCTCAGCTGCTACGCCGATCCGACCGCCGAAGTCGTCCAGCTCGGCAGCATCCCCGGAACGCCGCCGGATCTGTCGGAGCCGCTGGCCGGCTGTTCCTTCGCCCCGCGTTGCAGCCGGGTCGAGGAGCTCTGCCACCGCGTTGAGCCAAAGCTGACGCCGCTCGGCCCGGGCCGGGCGGCCTGCCATGTCACCGCGGCGGAACGCGCAGCCGAGCTTGAAACCAACAGGACGGCATAGCATGCCTGAGCGTGAGATCCCGCCCCTGCAAGTGAGCGACCTGGTCAAGGTCTACGCTAGCCGCCGGGGGCGCAAGCAGCGGGTGACCGCCGTGGACCACGTTTCATTCACCATCAGCCCGGGCGCCGCAGTCGGGTTGGTGGGAGCGAGCGGGAGCGGCAAGAGCACCATCGCCAAGATCGTGACCGCGGCCGAACGGCCGTCATCGGGTCACGTCGCCTTCGGCGACCAAAACGTCGAGACCCTCCGCCGCCATGGCCGGCGCGACTATCACCGCTGGGTGCAGATGGTCTTCCAGGACCCCTACGCCGCGCTGAATCCGCTGCACACCGTGGAGTACGCCGTCATGCGCCCGGCTCAGAACTACCTCGGCATGTCGGCGCACGCCGCTCGCGACCGGGTCCACGAGCTGCTCGACACCGTGGGACTAACACCCAGCGCCCAGTACGCACCGAAACTGCCCCATCAGCTTTCCGGCGGCCAGCACCAGCGAGTGGTGATCGCCCGGGCGCTGGCCTGCGACCCCCAGCTACTCATCGCCGACGAGCCGGTCTCGATGCTCGATGTGTCGCTGCGCGCCGACGTGCTCGACCTTCTCGCCCGGCTCCGTCAAGAACGCGGCCTGAGCCTGCTCTACATCACCCACGACCTGCTCAGCGCCCGGGTCGTGACGGACGAGGTGATCGTGCTCAACAAAGGGCAGGTCGTGGAGACCGGCCCGACCAAGGAGGTGCTCCGCCACCCTCGCCACGCCTATACCAAGGAGTTGCTGGCCGCCCTGCCCAACCCCTTCGCCCATGCCGAAGTCCCATGAGGGGACGAGCCGCCGCGGGCTAGATGATGAACAGCGCGATGGCCGCGAACTGGCACGTGGCGGCGGCGCAGACGAAGAGGTGAAAGACCTCGTGGTAGCCGAACACCGACGGGTACGGATCGGGCCGGCGGCGATGGTAGGACAGAGCACCGGCCGTGTAGAGCAGGCCGCCACCGAACACCAGCACCGCCGGCGCGACCCCGGCATGAATCCACACCCCCGGCAGCCCAAGGACAGCGACCCAGCCCAGCCCCACGAACGTCCCGCCCACCAGCAACTCTGGCGCACCCATCCAGGCCATATGGACTGCCGCCGCGGTCAGCGTCAGGGCCCACATCACGATCAGGCAGACCAGCCCGAAGGGGCCGGGGTTCGCCAGCAGGAAAGCCGGTGTCGCCGTGCCCGCGATGAGGAAGAAGATCATCGCGTGATCCATGCGCTGAAGCCGCCGACGCCAGGCCTCGGTCCAGGTGCCGCGGTGATACAACGCGCTGACCCCGAAGAGGGCACTCACGCTGGCCGCGTAGATGGCCGCGGCGGTGACCCGCGTAGCGCCGTGCACGCGAACCAGCAGCAGCGTGCCGATCACCACCGAGATCCCGAACCAGACCAGGTGCAGCCAGCCGCGCAGGACCGGCTTGGTGTAGTAGACGTCGCGTCGGGCGTCGTACAAGCCGCCTACCGCCGTCGGGCTGGGCACCGGCTCGCTGATAGGTGCTGTCATGGCTCCCTGACTCAGTGCCCGGCTCGCGCCGGGCACTGGTGCCCAGGCGTCAGCTAATGACCCTGACGTTTTCCGCCTGGGGTCCCTTCTGGCCCTGGGTGATGTCGAACTCGACCTTCTGCCCTTCCTCCAAGCTGCGGTAGCCGCCACCACTGATCGCGCTGAAGTGCACGAACACGTCCGGGCCGCCGCCCTCCACCGCGATGAAGCCGTAGCCCTTGTCACCGTTGAACCACTTCACATTGCCTTGCGCCATCATGACCTCTCGGATATGGATACGGCCCCGTTACCCACCGCGGGGACGTGCACGCCACTTGCTTTGGGTCAGCCTTTCACACCACAGGCGGCGGGTGTGAACGGAGCGGCCCGTCGACTGCCCCCGTCAGGCGCGTTCCAAACCTTGGAGGCCGTCGGCCATCGAGCGGAACAGCGGATCGGTGAAGGTGGTCAAGCCCGCGTAGATCTTGTTGATCTGCTGGTAGGCGCGGGCGGCCGGTGCTTGCGGAGCGAACTGGCCGCCGACGGTGACCATCGCCGCTGTGGCTTGGTCCCAGTCCGGATAGAGGCCATGGCCGACAGCGGCGCAGATGGCCGCGCCGAGACCGGCGGCGTCGGTGACCNNCGAGAGCCGGCGCCCCAGCGCTTGCTCCATCGCGGCGGTGTTATTCGCCATCGTCAGGGCGATGCCCTCCAGGATCGAACGGTAGATGTGGGCGCGGCCCTGGCTGCCGTCAAAGCCCAGCAACGCGCCTCGGCGCCAGGCCGCGTGGCCGGGTGCGAGCCAGTCCGGCAACGTCAGCAACCCGTTGCTGCCCGGCGCTAGCTGGCTGGCTTCTTCGTTGAGGGCGTCCTCCAGACGCGCCATTCCCGCGGTCGGCTCCTCGCCGCGCGAGCCCTGCAGGATGGTGCGGTACCAACTGACCATCCACATACCGCGGCGGATTCCGGTGCTCTCGTACAGGTACTTCCCGGGGCGCGCCGCGAAGTTGGCCCAGTAGCTGTCATCTGCGCTCCTCGAGGAGGAGCCGATGGTCATCGCCGCGATGTAGGTGCCCAGCGACAGCAGCACGGTGCCGTCTTCTTCCAGGCCACTGCCCAGCGCCTCGACGGCCTTGTCGTTGGCGGTGGCGTATACCGGCAGGCCGACCGGGATACCCGTGGCCTGGGCCGCCGCGGCGGTCACCTCGCCGAGCCGGCCGCCCGGGGGGACCAGGTCGAAGAGCATGTCGCGCGCCATGCCGGTGGAGGTATAGGCGGCGGGATCGCTCGACCAGGTCGCCGTGTCCTGGTCGATGGGCCAGACGCCTTGGTAGTTCGCCGCGGCGTCCGTGAACTGGCCGGTCAGGCGGTGCGTGATGTAACCAGAGGAGGTGGTGACGTAGCGGGCCAGCGGGTTGGCCGGCTCGTAGCGGCGGGAGACGCGCTGGTCCATCCAGCTCAGCACCGGCTCGGCGAGGCTGCCCTCCGCGGCCAGCAGGGCCCGGCAGAACCGGATGGTGCACAGGCCGACGGCTGCGATGTCGGCGGGGTCTGCGGAGAACTGAGCCATGGCGGCACGGCAGGCGTCCCGGATGGAGTCCCAGATGTCGTCACCGGGATGGATCGCCCGCCCCGGCACCGCGGTGTCGTAGGGCTTGAGCGCTCTGCGGGCCGAGGCGACGGCGTGGCCGCGGGAGTCGAAGATCGTGACCTTGGTGCTCTGTGACCCGTTGTCGATGGCCAGCAAGTAGGCGGTCATGATGGGTCGAGCGGGANNGCGTGCGGTACTTGCCGATCCCATGGTGGTGCACCATTGACCCGCCCAGCCGCAGGGCTTCCTCAACGATGATCGCGTTCAGCGGCTTGTGGTAGACCTCGATCTCTTCGCGGGGACTGCAATGGATCGTGTAGTCGTAGACAAAGTAGAGGTTGGTCCCGGTCTGGTAGCTGTGCGAGGAGTGCGCGCCGAGCATGGTCAGATCACCGGCTCGCGGGAACTCGCCGCGGATCCGGGCCATGACGGCGGTGAACAGGTCGCTGACCCGCGACCAGTTGACGGACACCTCGGTGGTGTATCCGAGATGGGCGTGCTCGAGCATGGCGGCCTTCTCGGCGTCGATCTTGTCCTGGCCCCAGTTAAGGTTCTCGAACCACTGCTGGATCAGGCCGGACTCCACGCGCTCATGGGGGCGGCTGGCGAACAGTTCCTCGATCGCCTCCGCGGTGGCGTCGGCGATGCCCTTCGGGCCCTCAGCGACGAACACGGCGACGTTTTTACCCTTATAGAAGTGGGCGAAGTGCTGCCGGGCGTCCTCGGGCGAGTAGACCCGGCACACCGAGGGCCGGTACCCAGCCGTGATCAGCTCGCGGAGAGCGGCGACGCCATCGGAGAAGTCGTCGACGAGGAAGCCGAAGTAGCGGTTGTTCTCCGGCCGGTAGCGGAACAGCTTGACCGTCACTTCGGTGATGAAGCAGAGCGCGCCCTCGCTGCCGATGACGATGTGACGGATATCCGGGCCCGCGGCCCGGCGGGGCACGTTCTTGATCCGGGTGACCTGCCCGCCCGGGAAGACTGCTTCCAGACCGACCACCAGGTCCTCGATGCCGCCGTACAGGGTGGAGAACTGGCCGATCGATCGGGTCGCGACCAGGCCGCCCATCTGGGCGAGCGGCATGGACTGGGGTGAGTGTCCGGTGGTCAGGCCCTGGGCCCGCAGGATGTCCTCCAGCTGCTGCAGGCCGACGCCGCCCTGCGCGGTGGCCATCATGTCGACCGGGTCGATCGACAGGATCGCGTTCATCCGCGACCCGTCTACCACGAGGCTGTCCTGCACCACGGTCTCCAGGCCGCCCTCGGTGGCGGTCCGGCCGGTGCGGGGCACGACGTTGACCAGGTTCTCATCGGCGAATCGCAGGATGGCCGCCACGTCCACGGTCGAGGATGGGTAGACGATCGCGGCCGGGATCGGCCCGTCGTAGATGCCGTGGACGGCGGTGTATTTCTTGAACCGGTCGACGCTCGCCGCCTTCAGCTGCTCATCGCCGGTCTCAACCGCGTCGGGCCCGAGCAGTCCGGTCATCGCCGCGACGATCGACTGGCGGTTCAGCCCAGATCGGGATTTCGCAGATCGGGATGCAGTCATGCTCAGTGCCGCTCTCTGTTACGAAGTGGTCAGCGGACGAGATAGCCGCCGTCGACGACCAGGACATGGCCGTTAACGTAGTCTGCGGCCCGGCTGGCCAGAAAGACCACGGCGCCCATCAGGTCGGCGGTCTCGCCCCAGCGGTCAGCGGGGATGTGCTCGACGATACGGCGATCGGCGGCGGGATCGGCGCGGGTCGCTTCGGTGATCGCGGTCTTGAAGTATCCCGGCGCGATGGCATTGACCTGGATGTTGTGGGCTGCCAGCTCGTCGCAGTAGGCCTTGGTGAAGCCCGCGATTCCCGCCTTGGTCGCGGCGTAGGCAGGTGACCGCTTACCGCCGAGGAAGGAGAACAGCGAGGCAATGTTGATGATCTTGCCGGATCGCTGCTCGATCATGAACCTGCTGGCCTCATGGGCGAGTTCAAAGGCGGCGGTCAGGTTAACCGAGACCATGGGGTCCCACTGGTCGCGGCCGAAGTCCTCCACCTCAGCCAGCACGGCGATGCCGGCGCAGTTGACCAGGATGTCGACCGAGCCCAGCGTCTGGACGCACCGGTGGACAACGGCAGCCGGAACGCCCGGCTTGGTGATGTCGGCCGCCATGAACTCCATCCGCCGTCCGGCGCGCTCGATCAGCGCGCGGGTCGTCCCGTCGTCTTCGGCCAGGGCGACGGCGAACACGTCAGCGCCTGCCGTGGCCAGGGCGGCGGAAAAGGCCCGGCCCAGACCGGTGTTGCCGCCGGTGACGAGGGCGTTGCGCCCGGCGAGAGAGAACAGGTCCAGGCTGAAGTCGGCGATGTCCATGGGTCCGCCGTCAGGGGCGTTCCAGCCAGGGTGCCGCCCGGTCCCGGTCCAGGCGTTCCGGTGCGCGCAACGTGGCGATCATGAGCTGTACAGCGTCCTGCACGTCACTGGTCAGCTGGAAGCACTCCGCCGCCGACCGGCACGTGGCTGGCCCGTATTGCTGCGCCGTGGCCACCACGGCGCTAGCCAAGCCGGGTAGCTCCGCGGCGTCCTGCGCCTCGAGCGGCCAGCACGCGCCCCCGGCCGCGGTCCCCAGGCTGGTGATCTGATCACCGAGCCAGGTCCAGGGGTCGGTACTCAAGGCGGGATCCCAGGACCGGGCGGACGGCTCGTCGCCCGTGAAGTGCGGATGGTAGTGCGCGACGGCGAAGCTGCCCGGGGGATCGGCGAGCCGGTCGAACAGATCGGCCCGCCACAGCGGGCGATCGACGATGGTGAGCTGGGACGCCGATTCACTGCCTCGATGCGGCTGGGCAGGCAGCTCCCGAATCTCGACCCGGGCGCCGTGCTCCATGGAAGCGTCGTCAAGGTTGATCTCAAACCAGTGCCGGATGATGACGGCTGAGCGCGAGAGAGCCAGAATGTGCTGCACGATGCCCCGGTTGGCTGGATCGGACAGTGCGGCTCAGTATGGGACTGGTGAGCAGCGTGGTCAACGCGATGATAGCAAGCGCAGGTCGGCGGTCTTTGGTGATACGCCCGGCGGAACATAGCCCGAACACGGGCAGCGTCTGGATTTCAGCGAACCCAGCCGGACGGTGCAGGACGCTGGCGCGCGGTGAGCTGCCTCGGTGTGCGCGCACCGGACGCACATCCCCGCCTCCGGCAGCGACATGCAGTGCCATTGCCAGAGCATGTCCGCCCCGGCAGACAGCCAGAAGATGAAGTACCCGCAGGCGATCAGGAGGGCTACGACTTCATATCCGGCGCCGCCGCGCACGGAAGCCAGCACGTAGGCGGCGGCCAGCAGGGCGGGCGTAACGAGCCCGGATGCGCCCCACCTCGCCGCGTTGCCCGGCCGGCGGCGGGGCTGCTTGCGCGGCGGCTGCGCTGAGGCTGGCTCGGCGGGGAGGCCGACGGTCACCGTAGCCAGTTCCGCGTAGGTGCGCGAGGCGAGCGTCTGGCCGACTCGCGCGTCGAACTCGTCCTTGGTCAGCCGGCCCTGCACGAACGCGGCCTTAAGCGTGCCGATAATCTGCTCGCGGTCGGCATGCGAGGCTCGCAGGTGGCCGCGACCAGCCACGGCTACGGTTTTCTCGTCGCCCGGTCCTGCTATCACGTTCCCTGCCCCGGAGGAGGATCAAAGAACAGCTTAACCCGGCCGCTCGCGCTTGCCGTTACAGCTGAGTCGAATCCGGGTAAATCGGTGAAGGATTCGACCTGGATCAGGCGGGGAGGAAGGCGCGGCGCATGGTGGCTAAGGGCGGCGCACTCGGGGTACTGGATCTCAGCCTCAAGCTCACCCCAAGGCAGGAGGAGCTCCGGCTGACCGCGGCCCAGGATCGTTTGCTGCAGTTGCGGCTGATCCTGGGTGGCCTGATCGGGGACAAACCTCAGCTCGGGCCGCCGGTCTGCGTGGTCTTCGAGGGGTGGGACGCATCCGGCAAGGGCGGGGCGATCAAGCGGCTCGTCGCGCCGCTGGACCCGCGGCACGTCCGGGTCGCCCAGTTCGGCGCGCCCACCTTTGACGAGAAACGCCACCACTTCCTGTGGCGGTTCTGGCCGGCGCTGCCCGGCTGGGGCGGCATGGCGGTGCTGGACCGGTCCTGGTACGGCCGGGTCCTAGTGGAACGGGTCGAAGGGTTCGCGACCGAGGAGCAGTGGCGGCGCGCTTACCGGGAGATCGTCGACTTCGAGTCGACGCTGGCCGACGAGGGCATGATCATCGTCAAGTTCTGGATGCACCTGTCGTCCGCAGAGCAGCTCAAACGGTTCCAGGCCCGGGAGCGTGATCCGCTGAAGGCCTGGAAGCTGACGGCCGAAGACTGGCGGAACCGCGAGAAGTGGCGGGAGTACGAGGCGGCCGTCGAGGAGATGCTGGACCGAACGGACCACGCGGCCGCACCGTGGGTGCTGGTCGAGGCCGAGGACAAGCGATGGGCCAGGGTCAAGGTGGCCGAGTCGGTCGTGAGTGCCCTCGAAGCTGGCCTGGCCTCACGCAATCTCGCGGTTCCGCCGGCCTCCCCGGCCGCGGTGGCCCGGACCGGATAGGCCCAGACCGGATAGACCTAGCGCCAGCCGCCGTCCGTGAGTCTCACCCGGGGTGGGCGGGCGTCCCTGCGGCCAGCTGGCCCGGGTAGGCGGCCAGCTGGCCCGGGTAGAAGGTGCGGGCCGCCTGGATCACCTCGTCCAGGCCAGGCCACCACGGACCGTACGGCAGGGAGCCGAGAGCCTGCAGGACGCCGACGGCCTGCTGGGCGGGCTCGGTCGCGGCCACGAACGCCACCCGTTGCGGCCGGGCGGTCCGCAAGGGGCCAAGGTAGAAGTCCGGTCCCTGATCCCCGGCCTCGCGACCGGCGGCCAGGATCAGGTAGTAGTCGGGCAGCTCGAACTGGCCGGAGCGCCACGCGGTCAGTGCCTTGAGCGCTTCGGCCTCGAAGCCAGCCGGGTCCGCGGGCCGGGACACGTCCCACATGGCCCGCCAGCTGGCGGCCATCGCCGCCAGCGGGTCGGCCGGGACCAGCGCGTAGGCCGAGTTAGACCGCCCGGCCTGCTGCAGCGCCCCGGCTGCCGCCTCGAACCCGTCGCCGTCGTCAGCAGCAGGGTCTTGGGGCCGGATCAGGGCCACGTTCATGGACCGGCCGACGGCGGCCAGGACCTCGGCCGGAGCGGGGCCGGGCAGGACCACCACGGTGCTGGCGTTGCGCCGCATGCTCAGTGTTCCCCGGGGCGGAAGGCCCGGAACACGGCGGCCATGTCTTCCTCGCCATACCCGGCGTCGGCGGCCTTGCGGTACTGGCTCGCGACCGCCTCCATCAGCGTGGCGTCGGTGCCGCTGTCCCGCATCGCGTCGGCGATGAGCCCGGTGTCCTTGACCGCGCCGTCCACCGCGAATGAGGGCGCGAACTGGCCCGCGATCATCGCGTCGCCCTTGACGTGGAGATACGGGGCGTCCACCGCGCTACCTATCATCATCTCCAGGAAGGCCCGCGGATCCAGGCCGAGGCCGCGGGCGAGCGCGATCGACTGGGCGGTGGCGGCCACGATGGTGGCCACCCAGGAGTTGGCGACCAGCTTGAGCCGGGTACCGTCGCCGGGCCGTTCGCTGACCCATACGATCCGGCCCGCGATGGCGCCGAACACCGGCGCGATCGGGTCGCGCAGCGCCTCCGAGGCGGCGGCCAGGACAGTGAGCTTGCCTTCCTCGGCGGGCTGGCGGGTACCCAGCACCGGCGAGTCGAGGTAGCGGGCGCCGTGCTTGGCGGCCAGCGCGGGCAGCCGTTCGCCCGCGTCGTGGGGGCTCACCGTGCTGGCCTGGGCCCACAGGAGTCCGTCCGGCGCGGCGGACAGCGCCTCGGCCATCACGTCAGCCACCGAGTTGCCATCCCACAAGATCGTGATCACCGCGTCCGCGCTGGCTACTGCCTCGGCGGGGCGGCCGGCCACCCGCGCGCCGTCGGCGGCCAGCGGCGCGGCCCGGCCGGAGGACCGGTTCCATACCGTGACGTCCAGACCGGACCGCAGCAGGCTATGGGCCATGCCCGTGCCCATAATGCCGGTCCCCAGCACCGCGACGTGCATCAGCGATCTCCTTGTCAGCACAAAGGTCGTGTCATGGGCATGCTACGCGGACCGGAATTTCCGCTGCCCAAGCGGCGCTGCACCAAGCCGTGGGAGCGCGTATGAGCCAGAAGGTCGTGATCGGGGTCGTCTTCGTGGCGGCCATGTTCATGAGCATCATGGACGCGACCATCGTGAATGTCGCGCTGCCCACCATCGGCCGCGACTTCAAGGTGGGCCCCACGGCGGTGGACAGCATCTCGATCGCCTTCCTGGTCAGCCTGGCCGTGTTCATCCCGGCCTCCGGCTGGCTCGGCGACCGGCTGGGCGGCAAGCGGGTCCTGCTCGCGGCCATCGCGGTGTTCACCGTCGCCTCCGCGCTGTGCGGGCTGGCCTCCAGCCTGGGCGAGCTGGTCGCGTTCCGGATCCTGCAGGGCGCCGGCGGCGGCATGCTCGCTCCGGTCGGGATGGCCATGTTGTACCGCGCGTTCCCGCCCGCGGAGCGGCTGCGGGCCGCGGCCATCCTCACCGTGCCCACCACGCTCGCCCCGGCTCTCGGCCCGGTGCTGGGCGGGCTGCTGGTGACCGAGCTGTCCTGGCGCTGGGTGTTCTACGTCAACCTGCCGCTCGGCGTGGCAACGTTCACGTTCGGCCTGCTGTTCCTGCAGCAGCAAAAGCAGGATCGGCCGGGGCGGTTCGACCTGGCCGGCTTCCTGCTGTCCGGGGTGGGTCTGGGGCTGCTGATGTACGGCGTCTCGGAGGGACCCAACCTGGGCTGGCGGCGGCCGGACGTGCTCGCTACCATCGCGGCCGGGGTCGTGCTGCTGGTCGCGATGGTGGTGGTCGAGCTGAGGTCCCCCGCGCCCATGGTGGACCTGCGGCTGCTGAAGAACCGCCTGTTCGGGCTGGGCAACGGGGTGATCGTGCTGGCGTCGGTCGCGTTCCTGGGCACGTTGTACGCGATCTCGCTGTACTACCAGGACGGCCGCGGCTTGAGCGCGCTCGGTTCCGGGCTGAGCACCTTCCCCGAGGCGTTCGGGGTCATGGGCGGCGCGCAGCTGGCCAGCCGGGTGCTATATCCGCGGCTCGGCCCGCGCCGCCATCTCACCCTCGGGCTGACCGGGACGGCGGCTTCGATCGGGCTGCTCGCGCTGCTGGGGCCGCAGACCAGCCTGTGGTGGGCGCGGCTGCTCCTGCTCTCGCTGGGGTTGTTCATGGCCCAGGTGTTCGTCCCGGTCCAGGCGGCCTCGTTCGCTACCATCACGCCCGCGGCCACCGGCCGGGCCTCCGCCATGTTCAACGCGGTGCGCCAGCTCGGCGGGGCGGTGGGCGTGGCCGTGCTGACGACCGCCATCGTGCTGGTCGGTCCGGTGCACCTGGTCGCCGGGCACGAGGTGGCCAACCTCACCGCGTACCGCGTGGCCTTCCTGGTCGCCGCCGCGATCTGCCTGTGCGGCGTGGCCTGCTCGCTGGCCATCCGAGATGCCGACGCCGCCGGCACGATGCCGGGCCGGCGCGGTCAGGACCTGACCGATCCGGCTCCCGCACCCTCAGCCGCGGCGTGAGTGATCGGATCGATGATGAGCTTCGTACCTGAGGACTTCGTAGTGCCGCATGTGCTGGTCACCGAGGCGTTCCGGCTGGAGCCGCTCGGGCCGGAGCACAACGAGGGCGACTACCGGGCCTGGACGTCGAGCATCGAGCACATCAGGGCCACGCCGGGATTCGCGGGCCGGGCGTGGCCGACGCCCGGCATGACGCTGGCGGCGAACCTGGGTGACTTGCAGCGGCACGCCGCGGACTTCGCCGGGCGTTCGGGGTTCACGTACACGGTGCGGGCTTCGGGGAGCGACGAGATTATCGGGTGCGTATATATCTATCCGCTGGCTGAGGGTTCTGGAGCCGACGTCCGGTCCTGGGTGAGCGCGGACCAGGCCTCGCTCGACGTGGTGTTGTATGACGCGGTGTCCGGGTGGCTGGCCGAGGCGTGGCCGTTCACCGGGGTCAGGTACTCGCCGCGCACCCGATAGTGTGCCGAGGTGACCGACATAGCTGCCGACGCGGTGCGCCGGATCGGGATCAGGCTTGCCGCGCTGGCCCAGGACGGGCTGACCTTCGCCACCGGCGACTACGACCTGGACCGGTACCGGCAGGTGAGCCAGCTGGCGGCCGAGTTGCTGGCGGTGATCAGCGGCCGCCCGGCGGCTGATCTCGCGGTCGAGCTCGGCCGTGACTCCGGCTACGCCACGCCGAAGGTCGACGTGCGCGGGGCGATCTTCGACGACCGGGAGCGCGTGCTGCTCATGCAGGAGAAGACCGACCGCCGGTGGTCGCTGCCGGGCGGCTGGGCCGACCCGGGGGACGCCCCTTCGGCCGCGGCGACCCGGGAGATCCTGGAGGAGACCGGTTATCACAGCTCGGCGGTGAAGCTGATCGCCTGCTGGGATCGCGACCTGCAGGGCAACCTGCCGCCGCTGCCGGTACACGTCTACAAGCTGTTCTTTCTGTGCCGCCGCGACGGCGCCGTCCAGCCGCCGTCCACGCTGGAGACGCTCGAGGTCGGCTGGTTCGGCCTGGGCGAGCTGCCGCCGCTGTCCCTCGGCCGGGTCAACCACCGCCAGCTCGAGCGGGCGCTGGCCCACCACCGGGATCCCTCGCTGCCCACCGAATTCGACTAGGTCCGGCGCGGCGCGCCGTCGGCATGCGCGGCGGCCCCGGGCGGCCCACGCACAAGGTATCGTTTTGAGATATGGGCCTAAGTCGACGCCGAGATCGTGCGCTTGCTGCGGGTGGCCTACGAGCAGTACGCCTGACCACGAAGCCCTGTCTGGATGGCGCCAAGCGTCGCGCAAAGTTTGCCTGATTCTCGGGCTGCGGAAGTCGCTGCGCCATCGGGCGCCATTCATACTGATCTTGCCGCGCTGGTTCTAGCCGAATGGGGTCGGGCATCAGGTGGAGGCGTCACATAGTACGAGCGTCATCGACGACGGCGGGATAGCCAGCGAGGCTTCCCAGCCCGACACGGCCAAGCCGCTTCTGGATTCCCCGCAGACACTGGCCGCGGGCATTGCCATGTGGGTGGCCGTCGTGCTTCCGCTGGTCGGGGTGGCGGTCGCCATCGCGGTCGGCTGGGGCTGGGGCCTGTCCATCCTGGATCTGTCCATGGCGGCGGTCGCCTACCTGCTGACGGGACTGGCCGTTACGGTCGGCTATCACCGCGGCTTCACCCACCGCGCGTTCAAAGCCCGCCGGGGGCTGCGCATCGCGCTGGCCGTCGGCGGCCTGCTCGCGGTCGAAGGTTCACCGGTCCAATGGGTAGCCAACCACCGCCGTCACCACGCGTTCTCCGACCGGGAGGGCGATCCGCACTCCCCCTGGCGATACGGGACCGACACCCGGGCTCTGCTGAAGGGCATGATTTACGCCCACGTCGGCTGGATGCTGAAGCGTGAGCTGAGCAACCGGGCCCGGTTCGCCCCCGACATCCTGGCCGACCGCGACCTGCGTGCCGTCGGGCGGTTCTCCGGGGTACTGGTCGCCGCGTCACTGCTCGTACCCGCGGGCGTCGGCGGCCTGGTCACAGGCACCTGGTCCGGCGCCGTGGCGGGATTCTTCTGGGCCGGGCTGATCCGGGTGGCGCTTTTGCACCACGTCACCTGGTCGGTGAACTCCGTCTGCCACGTGGTAGGTAAGCGCCCGTTCTCCTGCCGGGACCGAGCGACGAACTTCTGGCCGCTGGCCATCTTGTCCCTGGGCGAGAGCTGGCATAACTCTCATCACGCCGACCCGACCTCGGCGCGGCACGGGACGTTGCCCGGGCAGATCGACCCGAGCGCCCGGGTCATCTGGCTGCTGGAGAAGCTGAACCTGGTCTACGACGTGCGCTGGCCGGATCAGCAGCGTATCGCGGCCAAGCTGGCCAGCTAACGCTCCCCCGATCCAGGGATATGCCGGGTAATTCCGGCACGGGATAGTTGTTGGCGTTTCGGCGTCGGACGACTCTTACCGGTGAGTGAGCGGGCGGGCCGACCCGCGGACGCAACTGGCCGGAGGCGAGGAAATCACCATGCAGGCGCCCAAGACGAGGTCGGGCTGGGAGCTGTCCAGGTCAGGGGAGCTGGCGGGGGCGTGGAGCTGCGGGCCGATGCCGGTGACGCAGGTCCGGTCCAGACCGCGGTCCAGTCCGAGCGACGTGATCGCGGGCATGACGGTCCCCGTGCCCCGAGACAGCCGCGCCGAGACCCGCCGCGCCGAGACGGGCCGCGACGCTGACCGCGCGGTGACCGCGCTCTACCTGACCCACTACCGGCCGCTGGTCAAGACGGCCGCGCTGCTGGTGCGGGAGCTGGCCACGGCGGAGGAGATCGTGCAGGACTCGTTCGTCGCCGTACACGCCGCCTGGCGGCGGCTGCCCGACACCGACCACGCGCTGTCCTACCTACGCCGGTCGGTCGTCGACCGGTCCCGGGCGGCGCTGCGGCAGCACACGGTGGTGGACAAGCTCGCCCCCCGGCTCGCGCCTGAGGTGCCCAGCGATCAGGGCCAGCCGAGCATCGAGGTCGAGCGGTCCGCCTTTATCTCGGCGTTGTGGACCCTGCCGGCCCGGCAACGGGAGGTCGTGGTGCTGCGGTACTTCGCCGACCTGCCCGAGACCCAGGTCGCCTCGGCCATTGGCATCAGCGAAAGCGCGGTCAAGACCCACGTGGCCCGGGCCATGTCCTCGCTGCGAACCGAGCTGCGCAAGGCCCCGTCCGCTACCGCGACTGGCCCCGGGGATCACCGAACTGCCGGCGCAGAACCGTCTTCATGACCTTGCCGCTGGCGTTACGGGGCAGGGCGGGCACGAGGTGCAAGATGGTCGGGAGCTTGTACCGGGCCAGGCGGCCGGTGCCCCATTCGCGTAGCTCGTCGATGGTCAGCAAGGCACCGGGATGCAGGGCGGCGACCGCGGCCGGCGTCTCGCCCCACTGCTCGTGGGGCGCGCCGATCACGGCCAGCTCGGCTACGGCCGGGTGCGAGGCCAGGGCGTTCTCCACTTCGGCGCAGTACACGTTCTCGCCGCCGGTAATGATCATGTCTTTCTGCCGGTCGACGACATAGAGGAAGCCCTCCTCGTCCGCACGGACCAGGTCACCGGAGTGGAACCAGCCGCCGCGCAGCGCCTCGGCGGTGGCTTCCGGGTTCTGCCAGTATCCGGACATGACCTGCGGGCCGCGGTAGACGATCTCGCCGACCTCGCCGGGCGGGACGTCCTTCATGTCGCCATCGACGATCCGGGCCGACACGGTGGTGACCGGCCTGCCCACCGACCCGATCTTGCGCAGCGCGTCCGCACCGTCCAGGGCGCAGGTCACCGGCGACATCTCGGTCTGGCCGAACACCGCGACGTTGGCCGCCCTGGGGAAAGCCTCGGCCATCTGGGTCAGCAGCGTCGTGGTCGCCGGCGCGGCACCCCAGGACACCACCTTGAGCGCGGACAAGTCGCGCCCCGCAAGCGTCGGGTCGGCGCAGACCAGCTGCCACTGCGACGGTACGAGGAACATGCAGGTGGTCCGTTCGGCTTCCATGGTTTCCAAGGTCGTCGCGGCGTTGAAGCCGCCGCTGGGCAGCAGGACCATCGTGGCGCCAATGAGCACCATGGGCGCCACCGTGCCGATGGAGGCGATGTGGAACATCGGCGCCGCGCACAGGTTGACCTCGTGGTCGTCGAACAGCCGCCAGGCCCGGATGACGGTGAGCGCCTGGCACTGCAGGTTCTGGTGGGACAGGACCGCCCCCTTGGGCTGCCCGGTGGTACCGGAGGTGTACATGATCAGGGCGGGGCTGTCCTCGGGCACATCGACCGCAGGCGGCTCGGCCGTTCCGTCCGGCTCCGGGAAATAGGGGTCAGCGCCGTCGGTAGCGCCGACCGACACGAAGCCGATCCGGGGCCGGCCCACAGCCCGGGCGTGTGCCGCGGCCGGGCCCGTCGTCTCGTCCACCACCAGGAGGCAGGCCCCGGAATCGGTGAGGATGAAGGCGATCTCGTCCGGGGCCAGCCGGAAGTTGATCGGGACCGCGATCGCGCCCAGGGCGTTGACCGCGAACATGGTCTCGAGGAACTCCGGACGGTTCGTCATCATGATGGCCACCCGGTGCCCGGCGCCGACGCCGCGCTGGCTCATGGCGGCCGCTATCGCGCTGACCCGCTGGTGGAGCTGCGACCAGGTGACCGAGCGGCCTTCGAAGCGGAGGTACACCGCGTCCGGTTTGGCGTGCGCGTGCCGGGCGATGTGATTGACCCAGTGATTGCGCCGCCGGACAGCCGCCTCGTTCATGCCCCCTTCCTATAGCACGCGGCGCGCGGCCACCATAGGCTCCTGACGGCAACCGGTGGCTGGCCTGAGCTGGGTGGGTGATGTCATGGCGGAACGTCCGTACGATCTGGTCTTGACCCCGGAAGGCGCGGTGGTGCGGGTCCGGCTGCGCGGCACGCCGGTGCTGGTGTCGCCGCTGCTGAACCGGGGCACCGCGTTCACCCTGGAGGAGCGGGAGGCGCTCGGCCTGACCGGCCTGCTGCCCGAGGGCGTATCGACTATCGAGGGACAGCTGCGCCGGGTCTACGGGCAGTATCAGCGCCAGCCCGATGACCTGGCCAAGAACCTGGGCCTGGCCAACCTGCAGGACCGCAACGAAGTGCTGTTCTACCGGCTGCTGACCGAGCACATCGAGGAGATGCTGCCGATCGTCTACACCCCCACGATCGGGACGGCGATCGAGCGGTACAGCTACGAGTTCGGCCGGCCCCGCGGCGTGTTCCTGTCCGTGGATCACCCCGGGCAGGTCGAGACCGCCTTCCGCAACTACGGACTGGGGGCGCAGGACGTGGACCTGATCATCGCCACCGATTCCGAGGGCATCTTGGGCATCGGCGACTGGGGGGTCGGCGGCATCCAGATCGCCATGGGCAAGCTGGCCGTCTACGTCGCCGCGGCCGGCCTGCATCCGCGCCGGATGATCCCGGTCGTCCTGGACGCGGGGACCGACAACCCGGCCCTGCTGGCCGAGGAGATGTACCCCGGCAACCGGCACCCGCGCGTCCGGGGCGAGCGCTACGACGAGCTGATCGACACCTACGTCGGCGTGGCCACCCGGCTGTTCCCGAACGCGCTGCTGCACTGGGAGGACTTCGGAGCGGGCAACGCGCACCGCATTTTGACCAAGTACGCCGGCAGCTGCCTCACGTTCAACGACGACATCCAGGGCACGGCCGCGGTGGTGCTGGCTGCCGCGCTCGGCGCGGTCCGGGCCGCGGGGTCGCGGATGCGAGACCAGCGGGTGGTGATCCACGGCGCGGGCACGGCCGGGATCGGGATCGCGGACGTCCTGCGGCCGGTGATGATCGCCGAGGGCCTCAGCCCGGCCGAAGCCACCCGGTGTTTCTACGCGCTGGACAGCGAGGGCCTGCTTACCAGCGACTACCCCGGGACGCTGCGGGACTTCCAGGTCCCCTACGCCCGCCCGGCCGCGGAGGTCAGCGGCTGGCCGCGGGACGGCGAGGGCCGGATCGGGCTGGCCGAGGTGGTGGCCCGCGGCCGTCCCACCATGCTGATCGGGACCTCGACCCAGCCGGGCGCCTTCACCGAGGCGATCGTTACCGAGATGGCGGCGCACGTGCGGCGGCCGATCATCATGCCGCTGTCCAACCCGACCTCGCATGCGGAGGCCCGGCCCGCCGATCTCATCGCCTGGACGCAGGGCCGGGCGCTCATCGCGACCGGCAGCCCGTTCGAACCCGTCTTGTACCGCGGCGTGAGCTACCACATCGCCCAGGCCAACAACGCGCTCATCTTCCCTGGCCTCGGGCTCGGGGTGACTGCCTGCCGGGCTCGCCGGGTCAGCGACGGGATGCTGGCCGCCGCGGCGCAGGCCCTGGCCGGGCTGTCCGAAACCAGCAGTCCGGGCGCCCCGGTGCTGCCCCCGGTCACCAGCCTGCGTGCGGTCTCCGCCGCGGTCGCGGCCGCGGTGGCCCGGGTCGCCCAGAACGAGGGACTGGCGGGCGTGTCGCTCGATGATCCCGCCGGACAGGTGCGCCGGGCCATGTGGGAGCCGGTCTACCCGACCATCGAGGCCATCTAACGAGGTAACTCAATGGTGGTGAATGATCACCGGGGGCGGGGGGGCCGGGAGGCACGAGGGGCTGGCGTCGTTGGCCGCTTCGGCCTGGTCGAAGTCGCCGTAGCCGTTGAGCACCCCATTCCCGCCCGAGAACTGCCACAGCAGGTCGCAGGCGGCCGGCTCACTGGAGAACCACTGCGCTTTGGAGTGAGAGGCAGAGAACCCGGACGGGAAGTGCCCCTGCGCCTGCTCCTTGGTGAAGGTCCATTCGGCGGTGTTGCTGAGCTTCTCGCTACCGAAGATCCCGGCCCACGAGCCGTACGAGTCACCGCCCGCAGAATAGACGCCCGCCAGGTATGACGAGTGATTATCGATGTAGTCGGCGAATCCTACCCAGGTGGCGAAGTCGACATTCGCGGGGATGTATTCGGCCTTGACGGTGTTGCCGCACGGGCCGTTCCAGACCGTGTTCCAGCCGTCCTCGTCCGGCGGCACGCCGTTGTTCTCGATGTCCATGAAGATGTAGCGGAAGTCGAAGACCTTGCCGCTCATGTCCGAGAGGACCCGTTGCGCCTGCTCCCGGCCCCAGGTCGCGGCCTCCCCGGTGCTGCCGTTGTAGTGCGGGTCACGTCCGGGACCGGCGGCGAACCAGTAGGCGGCGGCGCCGAGCCCGGTGCTGAAGTCGACGACGTTGTCGGTGGCCATGTTGTAGTCGGCCTGAATCCAGGCGAGCCCGGAGGTGGTACAGCCCTGCCAGTGCATGAACGAGCCCACCTCGCCTACGTACTCGCCGTACGGGCCGGCGCTGCCCTGACTGCAACTGCCGGCCGGCTCGGTATAGGGACCGTCGCCCTTGCCGCACGCCTGCGGGGCGGCGCTATCGGTCCCGTAGTAGAAGCTGGCCGAGCCCTTGGACTGGACGGAACCGGGTTTCGCGGTGGCCAGGGCGTCGCGGGCGATGGCCAGGGCCCGGTCACCGGAGTCGCTCGGCACGAACGATAGGACCCGGGGCGCGCCGCAGATCCGCACCGGCTTGGCTAGGGGGGCCCTACGGCCCGCACCGGTGGCCGCGGCGGTCGGGTAGACGACTACCGACGTGACCCGCTGGCAGGCCTGCGGCCCGGTGGCCGCGGCGAGCAGCGCGATGGAGACTGACCCGCCTCGGGGCAAGGTCAGCGCCGTTCTCTGCGTGATGCCGTGCTCGTAGGTGGTGAGCAGCTTGCGTCCGGCCTGGACGGCCGCGGTATCGGGGAAGATCTTGGCTACCTGGCTAGCGCCGCCGGCCTCGTCAAGTCGCACCGTCGGCCAGCCCTCGGGCAGCACACACGCCCGGCTGACATTGCGGAGCCGCAGTTCGATGATGGACCCGGTGCGAGAGTCCGTCACCGAGGTGACGCTGGCCCGCAGGGCCGTGGTGGCGCAGGTGGCGGGCTCCGCGCCGGTCGTGGCGGCGAACGCCGGCGGAGCGGCCGAGGCGCTCAGGGCCTTGACGTCGCGGGTCAGGGTCTGCTCGGCGTAAAAGGGAGACAGTCGCACCAGCCCGCCCGCACACGGGGCGAAGGAGCCCGCCGGCCCGGGGACCGCGACGGGGCGGGCCGCTCCCGGTAGGGTCAGCCGGAGCGTCCACCGGGTGACGCAGTGGGCCGGGGCGGCCGCGGACGTGGCCGTGACAATGGCACTCTGCCCGGCCGGCACGACGACCTTAGTGTCCGGGACCGCGGCGAGATTGCTGTAATTCACCTTGCTGACCGTGGTGGCCACGGTCTTTCCCGCAGGCGTGCGGACCACGATCTGCGGCCAGCCGCGCAGCGAGCACGCGGTCTTGGAGATATTGCGGAAAACGATATTCCAGGCCTGATTCCCCATTCCCTGGTCAGGATCGCCCGCGATGGCGTCGGGCACGCTGATGTCCAGGTCACCAGCCTGGCACCCGGCCAGGGCGGCGGGGGCGGTGCCGCCCGTAAGGGCAGTCGACCGGGCTGCGGCCGGGCCTGCGGTAAGGCCCACGACGGCGATGGCAGCCGCAATCGCCCGCAGAACTCCTGGGGACTTGCGCGCGCTTCGGGCCATGGTCGGAATACCTTCGGTGAATGGGGCACTGTGATGATTGCGCCGGTGCTGACAGTCAGGTAATTCTGATGAACTGGACAGGTCATTGCATCGGGTCGGCCGACTGGTCAAGTTTTACCGTGCGGTTTCGTTCCCGGTCGAGACGACACGCCGGGGACCTGGCAGTTTGCGGAAATTGGAAGTGCTTGGGCCGGGCATTCACGGTGCGTGATAGGCCAATTGCAGTACTTTGCGGCGGTAAACACNNACACCGCGCGTTCGAGCCGCCCAGGTCTCGGTCTGGCTCGCGGAAGACCAGGAACCCGGGGTGCGCCGTCATTATGCTGGTATGCCATGGCGGGCAAGGATCCTCTCATCCTGGACTTCACGAACGGCAGGGTCGTCGACGGCGCGGACCTGGACGAGTATTACCTGGGCGACCCGGACTACAGGCCGACCAACTGGGACGACATAGATCTCGAGGACGCGTTCGACCTTCCGCCGGTGCTCCCGCCGGTCCGGCTGCCCGAAGAGGCGGACCTCGCCGCCCAGGCCAGGCGATCCATGCTCCTCGCCGACCTGCGCGCTCTGGCCGACGAAGTCCGCAAGACCGCGGTACAGGCGGCCGCCGTGAACCCTGTCTTCCTCTGGCTGGCCCAAGAAGCCGAGCTCGTGGAAAGGGAGAACGAAGACCTGGTTCCCGGCGAAGACGTCGGATGGCTGGACGACCTGGCTGACGATAGTGACGCGCTGGACGCCTGGGAGGACGTGTTCGCCCTGGTCCTGGACACGACCCTGGAGGCGGCGGACGTTCTGGATCCCGTCGTCGCCGACGATCTCGACCTGGATGGACACGGCCCCGGGCTGGTGACGACGCTATTCCTGAGCCTGCGGGACGGCGTTCGGATGACCGAGCTGGCCGAGGCCTTCAAGGATGCCGCGACGGCCGACCTGGAGGCGGAGGAGGCCGGCAGCCAGTGGCAGGAGTGGGTCGATGCCCACGGTGATCCCCTGCGCCTTCTCCTGGGCCAGCTTGAAAGGCTCGGTGCCGTCAGCGTCACCGACGACGTAGTGCGGCTGGAGCCGCTCGGCGTCCACGCCGTCTGCTCGAAGCTGGAGCGGGACGACCTGTTCGTCCCGGTGCTCCCAGCACCGGACAAGATGACCCCGGACGATCTGGTGCTCGTGTGGATGCACGGCAACGATGATGACGTCGAGGCCGAGCTGGCCTCATGGACGGGCTCGCGTGGCGAGGAGCGGTCCGCACGGGAGCTGCTGGCCTTCGCGGCGGACGGAAACGCCACGGCGAGGACCGCGGCGATAATGATGGTGTCCCGGCTCGGCCAGGCCGCCGAGCCCGCGTGGCGAGAGGCGCTCGACCGAGTCGAGCTCCGCTGCTATGCCAAACCGCAGCTCGCCAAGCTGGCTGGTCTCGATCCGGAAGGGGATCTGCCTGCCGACCTCGAAACCGAGCGAGCGGACATCGCATGGCTGATCGCCGATACGCTCGGCCCGTTCAGTCACCTTGATTTCGGTCAGGAGAAGTTCCCATTCGCCCTGGGGGAACTCACGCGGATCAGCGGGCTCGAGAAGACGGCCGACGCCTTCGAGGCGATAGCGCGACTGGACCACCCGGACGCCGAGGCCGTGCTCAGGATGATCGGGCGGCACGCCAGCGACAAGGCCACGGCCAAGGCCGCCCGGCGGGCCGCGTACAAGGCATCCACCCGCCGAGCCGCCCGACGGTAGCGCACAAGGCTGCGGGCAAAGAAGTGCCGATGCCCGAGTTTCGTCGCGTCGGCTCCGTTCGCGCCGAGGAACTCGGTCACCAGACTGGGGCGGATCGTGAGCCGCCTGGCCGAGCATGGCGATGGACCGTCGTACCAGAAAGAGAGCGTGTAACGCGACTGCAGCGGCCGTGGTGTCAATTACCTTCTGGCGCCAGCGTGTGTGCGCCAGGGCGTGAGGGCCCGACATCAG
>PLIQ01000437.1 GCA_003140115.1 Actinomycetota bacterium
CGCTCCTTTCGACGGCAGTGGCTGCCGTGAAGGACGTGGAGGCTGTGACCGAACTGGTGGTCGCCGAGGACACCCAGCTTGGACCGGTGAATCCGGATCTGAGCGACGAGCCGCGGCTGGTGAGCTACGCCGAGTTCCTGGCCCGTGGCACGGGAGAACCGTTGTCCTGGTCGGTTCCGGACGAGCTTGCCCCGATCGCGATCAACTACACTTCCGGCACCACGGGGCGCCCGAAAGGCGCCGTCTACACCCACCGCGGTGCGTACCTGAACTGTTTCGGCGAGATCGTCCACTCCCGGCACGACGAGAACAGCGTCTATCTGTGGACACTGCCGATGTTCCATTGCAACGGCTGGTGTACGCCGTGGTCGCTGACGGCCATCGGAGGCACGCACGTGTGCCTGCGCGAGGTCCGCGGTGACGCGATCTGGCAGCAGCTGCGCGAGCACCACGTCACCCACCTCAACGCGGCCCCGACCGTGGTGAGCAGCATCCTGAACGCGCCCGAGGCCGGCCCGCTGACCCGGCCGGTCCTGATCACCACNNGTCTACGGGCTGACCGAGACCTATGGCCCGATCTCCTACTGCCAATCCCAGCCGCAGTGGGCCGGGCTGTCATCCGGCGAGCGCTCCGTCCTGCAGGCTCGCCAGGGCGTGAGCATGATCCAGGCCGAGGGCCTGCGGGTGGTGGACGATGAGATGGCCGACGTCCCGGCCGACGGCAGCACGATGGGCGAGATCGTCATGCGCGGCAACAACGTCATGGCCGGCTACTACCTCGACCCGCAGGCCACCGCCGATGCGTTCCGTGGCGGCTGGTTCCACAGCGGTGATCTCGGCGTCATGCATCCTGACGGGTACGTCGAGCTGCGGGACCGCTCCAAGGACATTGTCATCTCTGGTGGAGAGAACATCTCCACGATCGAGGTGGAGCAGGCGCTTATGAGCCACCCAGCCGTACTTGACGTCGCTGTCATCGGCATACCCGACGACAAGTGGGGCGAACGCCCGAAGGCGTTCGTCGTGCTCCGGGCCGGCCACAGCGCAACCCCGGAAGAGCTGATCGCGCACGTCCGCATCAAGATCGCCCGCTACAAGGCCCCTCGCGAGGTCGACATCGTGGTCGGGCTGCCGAAGACATCAACGGGAAAGATCCAGAAGTTCATGCTCCGCGAACCCGAGTGGGCCGGACGCACCCGCCGCGTACATGGCTAACTTTTTCGAGCCTGTCACGTGAGAGCAAGCCCGGCTCCTAGGCGCGGTCGTCCTGGAGGAAGCTGGCGATCAACGGCCCGATCTCGTGAGCGCTATCAAGCAGGACCAGGTGGCCGCCGCCCCGCACGGTATGCAGCGTTGCCCGCGGCATCAGCGACGCGATGACCCGGTGGTTCACCAGCGGGGTGACAGGATCATCGTCGCCAGCGATGACCAGCGTCGGCTGGCCGATGGCCCACAGCCACGGCAGGCTCGTCCAGCCGAAAAGCGGCGCCATCCGGTACAGGGCGGCCAAGGTTTTCGCCGGACGCCGGATGTGCAACGAGCGGACAAGCTCCGGCTCGGTGCGCAGCCGCCCGCCGAACATGGCGCCGGCCACCCGTTCCAGACGTTCCGGATGATAGCTGCGCGGGTGGACGAAGTGCCAGAAAGCTTTCGGGCTGCCGGGCAGGGCGAAACCGCCGAAGGATGTCGACGCCAGTACCAGCCGGCGAACCCGGCGAGGGTACGAGAACGCCATCTGCTGTGCGACCGCGCCGCCGAACGAAGCGCCGAGCACGTGAGCGGACTGTATGCCGAGTTCGTCGAGCACCGCGGTGCCGAAACCGGCCAGTCCCCACATGGTCAGCGGGACGGCGGGCATCTGCGACCGGCCGATGCCCGGCGGGTCGAAGGCGATCGTACGGAACCCGTCCAGATGGGGAAGCAGTTGTTCCCACAAGCCGACCTCGCCCCAGATGCCGGAGTAGAGCAGCAGCGGCTCGCCCTCTCCGCGGATCTGAGTATGGATCCGCAGCCCCTTGATGCTTAGCTGCTCGTCCCTGACCGGCGCGGCCGATGTGGCTGCTGTCATCGGAACCCTCCCAGAGGTTAGATCCGAAACATCAAAGTGAGCACTGAGGCAATTGTTACTCCAAACCGAGTTAGATCGCGAGAGGCTTTCTCATCCATCATCTCCCGCGATGTGGCCGGTTTGTTGGTACTCGTGTTGCGTGTACTACGCCTGATGCGACTTAGACGAGCCTCCGGACCTCCAGCCCTCGGCCTAGGGACCTTTGGCCATTACCCCCCGTCGACTAGTCGTTAACGTGCTGTTTACCGACAGTCTCCGGATTCCTGGCCAGCCAGAACGGGCGAGAAAGAAGAGGCTCCCTGCTCCTGCGATTTGGAGGTGAGCCCGATGTACACATTCGCCCAGCCGCTCAGCCGAGCCCTCAGCGTCGCGGCCGGATCCTCCGCCGTCGTGTGCCAGGACAGGCGCCGTACCTATGCCGAGCTTGGCTCGCGATGCCGCCGCCTGGCCAGCGCTATGCGCAAGCTCGGCGTCGCGCCGGGCGAGCGGGTCGGGGTCATCGCGCTCAACTCTGACCGTTACCTCGAGCTCTACCTTGGGCTGCCGGCCGCGGGTTACGTGCTGGTCCCGGTCAACTCGCGGCTGGCTCCCGCGGAGATGCGCGCCATCTTGGCGGACGCTGGGGTCAGCGTGCTGTTCGCCGACTCCGACTATCCGGGTGCCGCGGGAGTCGGGCACGTGCTGACGATGCCGGATGACTACGAGGACCTGATCGCCACGGCTGACGAGGTGCCCCTGGGCGACGGGGTAACCGAGGACGATCTGGCCGTCTTGTTCTATACCTCAGGTACCACGGCGGCGGCGAAGGGCGCGATGCATACCCACCGGAGCCTGGTCTCCAGCGCGCTGCATTTCATGGCCACCTGGCCCTTTGACCGGCAGACGCGGTGGCTCGTGGCCTCTCCGATGTTCCATACCGGCGGGATAATCGCCACGCTGGCCACCGTCTGGGCCGGCGGGACCCACGTCATCATGCCCAGGTTCGAGCCTGACCTAGCGCTCGACCTCATCGAGCGCGACGCGGTCACGCACACGCTGCTCGTTCCCACCATGCTCGCCGCGGCCGCCAGCGCGCAGCTCGCCCGGCCGCGGAACGTCAGCTCGCTGCGGTACCTGAGCCACGGCGCCTCACCCATTTCCGCCGAGACGCTCAGGCGGACCAGGCAGGCCTTCCCCGGTGCCGAGCTGCTGCACGTATACGGCACGACAGAAACGACACCGATCACCACACTGCTGCCGCACGAGGAGCGCCTACTCGACACCCCGCTGATCCGCTCGTGCGGCCAGCCCGCCGTGGGCGTCGAGGTGCGGGTCGTCGACAAATCCCGGGCTGACGTGCCGCCGGGCGCGGTCGGCGAGGTCGCCGTGCGCAGCCCCAGCGTCATGGCCGGCTACTGGCACAGACCACAGTCGACGGCTGAGGTCATGCGCGGCGACTGGTACCTGACCGGCGACCTCGGGTACCGGGACGAAGACTCTTACCTCTACCTGGTCGACCGGACCAAGGACATGATCGTCAGCGGCGGCGAGAACATCTACTCCATCGAGGTGGAAGACGCGCTGGCCACCCATCGCGCGGTCGAGGAGGTCGCCGTCTTCGGCGTGCCCGACCAACGCTGGGGGGAGGCGGTCTACGCGGTCGTGTTCGGCCGGATACAGGTGGCACCTGACGAACTGGTCGCACACTGCCGGGAGCGGATCGCCAGATTCAAGGTACCCAGGTGCGTCGAGTTGCGCACCGAGCCGCTGCCCAAGTCGGCAGCAGGCAAGATCCTCAAGCGCGACCTACGCGAACCGCACTGGGCAGGCCAGCAAACGCAAGTCTCAGGAGGCTAGCGATGCAAAGCACCATGATGGACTTTCCGCTCACGGTCAGGCACATCTTCGAGCACGGCCGGACCACATACGCCGACAGCGAAGTCGTCACCAACGAGGCCGACGGGGTGCGCCGGATCACGTTCGGGGCCCTGGCGGACCGCGCTGAGCAGCTGGCGGCCGGCCTGCGCCGGCTGGGCGTCGAGCCCGGCGACCGGGTGGCCACCTTCGCCTGGAACACCCAGGAGCACCAGGAGGCGTACTTCGCCATTCCCGGCATGGGTGCGGTGATGCACACCATCAACATCCGGCTGTCGGCGGAGCAGATCCGCTACGTCATCGGCCATGCGGAGGACTCCGTGATACTCGCCGACGCCAGCCTGGCGCCGGTCCTGGGCCCGGTCCTAGCGGCCGGCGGGGATGAGCTCAAGTCGCTCCGCCATCTCATCGTGTTCGGCGAGGGTGACCGCTCCGAGCTACCGACGCACATCGACTACGAGGAACTGCTCGCCGCGGAACAGCCGGGCTATCCGTGGCCGGACATCGAGGAGACTGCGGCCGCCGCGATGTGCTACACCAGCGGGACCACTGACCTGCCCAAGGGCGTCGTCTACAGCCACCGCTCGACCTTCCTGCACTCACTGGGCGTCTGCTCCGGCGAGGCCCTCGGGCTCAGCCAGCACGACCGCCTGTTGCCGGTCGTGCCCATGTTCCACGGCAACGCCTGGGGGATGCCGTACGCCGCCTGGCTCGTCGGGGCTGACCTGCTGCTGCCGAACCGGTTCACGCAGGCAGAACCGCTGGCCCGGTTCATCGCAGCCGAGCGGGCCACCCTGGCCACAGCCGTTCCGACCGTGTGGTACGACGTCCTCGGCCTGGATCCGGCGGGCGTCGATCTCTCATCACTGCGCATGATCCTGGCCGGGGGTGCCGCCGTCCCGCGTCGCCTGATCGAGGCCTACGAGCAGGGATTCGGCGTGCGTATCGTCCAGGGCTGGGGTCTGACCGAGACAAGCCCGATTGCAGCGCTGGCTCATCCGCCCAAGCACGTCCCGGCGGACCGCGCGATGGACTACCGGGTCACCGCGGGACGCGCCCTCGGCGGCGTGGAGGCCCGGGTCGTGGACGACGAGGGCAAGGTGCTGCCCCGCGACGAGGTCTCCACCGGTGAGATCGAGGTGCGCGGACCATGGGTGACGGGCGCCTACTACCGGGACCCGGCATCGGCCAAGTTCCGCGACGGCTGGCTGCGCACTGGCGATGTCGGCCGGATTGACGCCAGGGGTTACATCACGATCAGCGACCGGGCCAAGGATGTCGTCAAATCGGGCGGTGAATGGATCTCCACGCTGGAGCTGGAAGCTGCCATCCTCACCCACCCGGCCGTGCACGAGGCCGCGGTCATCGCCGCGCCCGACGAACGGTGGGGTGAGCGGCCGCTGGCCTGCGTAGTCCGGGTACCGGGCCAGTCGGTGAGCCCCGAGGAGCTGCGCGCGCACCTGTCCGTCCGGGTCGTGAAGTGGTGGCTGCCGGAACAGTGGGCGTTCATGGACGAGGTGCCGCGCACCAGCGTGGGCAAGCACGACAAGAAGCTCCTGCGGGCCCGCCACGCCGAAGGCAGCCTGAACGTCGTGGTCAGCGATGAGCCGCCCACGGCGCACCAGGCCAAATAATCATCGCATTTCCCTATGAGGAGGGCGTTATGTCAGAAGTCGTTATCGTCGCCATCGGCCGGACGCCAATCGGCCGGGCCAGGAAGGGCTCGCTCATCGATGAGCGGCCCGACGACCTAGCTGCCTATGTCGTGGATGAGGTGCTCAAGCAGGTCCCCCAGCTGGACCGCGGCCAGATCGACGACGTGATCTGCGGCTGCGCCCTGCCCGGCGGCGAGCAGGGGCATAACCTGGGCCGGATCATCGCCATCCTGGCCGGGATCAACGCTCCCGGCACCACGGTCAACCGCTACTGCTCATCGTCGCTGCAGGCCGTACGGATGGCCTTTCATGCCATCAAGGCGGACGAGGGCTCCGCGTTCGTGTGCGCGGGCGTGGAGTCGAGTACCCGCTCGCCGCTCGGCCTGCACGCCGACCAGCCTGAAACGCGCAACCCTCGCCTGCTGCCGGGTAGCTCGGAGGGCTTCCCCGAAGTCTTTATGAGCATGGGCGAGACGGCCGAGAACGTGGCCGACAAGTGCGGCGTCACGCGCGAGGACATGGACCGGTACGCCCTGCAGAGCCAGCTGCGCGCGGTCCTGGCCTCTAAGGACGGGATATTCGCCCGGGAGATCATTCCGGTGACGGTGCACTCCGGGTTGACGATGACCGCCGACGATGGGCCCCGGGCGGACACCACTCTGGAGAAGCTAGCCGCGCTGAAGCCGGTGTTCCGTGCGGACGGCCGGGTGACCGCCGGGAACTCCTGCCCGCTCAACGACGGTGCGGCGGCCACCGTGGTGATGTCGCGGGCGCGCGCCGAGCAACTCGGTATCAAGCCCCTTGCCCGCATCATCTCCACCGGCGTCAGCTCCCTCGAGCCCGAGCTGATGGGCCTGGGCCCGATCGAGTCCAGCCGGCAGGCGCTGGACCGGGCCGGGATGACCATCGAGGACGTGGACGTAGTGGAAATCAACGAGGCGTTCGCGGCGCAGGTTATCCCGTCGGCCAGGGGGATCGGCGTCGACCCGTTCAGCGACAAGCTGAACCCGCACGGCGGAGCCATCGCGCTCGGCCACCCATTCGGCATGACCGGAGTCCGCATCCTGGCCACGCTGCTGAACGATCTGCGGACCCGCGACCAGACGATCGGGCTCGAGACGATGTGCGTCGGCGGCGGGCAAGGTATGGCCATGATCATAGAGAGGCTGTCATGACAACTCCACGCGGCAAGGCGCCGCTGACCAAGAACACGTCCAACGGCCATCGACCGGCGGCACCGCCGTCCGCGGCCGTCCCGCCGCCAACCGGGAAGCCCGGCCAGGGCGAGGATCTTACCGAGAACACAGCTCAGCTGGCCGCTGTAGCCAAGGCAGTCCCGGGGCCGGCCCCGTCAGCCCCGTTCGGCGGTTTCGGCCTCCGCGTGGCGGCGGGCGCACTGCGGTTTCTCGGCCAGCAGGCGGTGCGGCAGCCGCAGGCGCTGCTGCGGAGTGTGCCTGAGACCGGCGCGGAGCTGCTGCGGATCGGGCTTGGTAAGTCGCAGGTCGCGCCGGAGAAGGGGGATAAGCGCTTCGCCGATCCAGCGTGGCGCGAGAATCCTCTTTTCCGCACGACCATGCAGGCGTATCTCAGCCTCGGGTCACGAGCCGATAGCTACGTCGATGACCTCGGCATCGAGGGCACGAACGGCGAGCGGGTGCGCTTCGCGCTGATGTTGCTCCGGGAGTCCCTGGCCCCGACCAACTTCTTCATGGGCAACCCCGCGGCCATCAAGCGGGCTCTCGACACCGGCGGCGGCAGCGTCGGTAAGGGGATCGCCAACTTGGCCGGCGACGTGCGGCACCACCACGGCATGCCGACGATGGTCGACCGCAGGCCGTTCAAGCTCGGCGAAAACATCGCCGCGACGCCCGGAGCGGTCATTTTCCGGAACGAGGTTTTCGAGCTGATCCAGTACGCGCCGCAGAGCGACGTTACCTACCAGCGGCCCATGCTCGTGGTGCCTCCGCAGGTGAACAAGTACTACGCCCTGGACCTAGCACCTGGCCGCAGCATGTACGAATACCTGCTCAAGCAGGGCATCGGTGTGTTCACCATCAGCTGGCGCAACCCGACCGGCGAGCAGCGCGACTGGACCTTCGACACCTACGTGCAGGCGACCATCGACGCCATCGACGTGGTCCGCGAGGTTTCCGGTTCGCCCGACGTGAACGCCATGGGCGCTTGCCTGGGCGGGATGACGCTCGCGCTCGCGCAGGCGCACCTCGCCGCTGCCGGGGACCATCGCATCCACTCCGTGACGATGACCGTTACCGTGCTCGACACCGACTCCGATGGACGGATGTTCCTGTTCGCGACGCCGGCGTCGCTCGCGCTGGCCAAGAAGGTGTCGCAGCGCAGCGGGGTGATGGACGGCTGGAAGACGGCGAACATGTTCGCCTGGCTGCGCCCGAATGATCTGGTGTGGAACTACTGGGTGAACAACTACCTGCTCGGTCAGGACCCTCCGGCCTTCGACATCCTCGCCTGGAACGCGGACACGACCAGGCTGAGCTCCGCTTTCCATCATCAGCTGCTCGACCTGGTGGCAGGCAACCAGATGGTGCACCCGGGCGGTATGACGGTCCTCGGCACGCCGATCGACCTCTCACGCATCAACTGCGATACGTACGTGGCGTCGGGGATGACCGACCACATCACGCCGTGGCACACCGGTTACCGGTCCACCCAGTTGGTTTCCGGTCATTCTCAGTTCGTCTTGTGCTCAAGTGGCCACATCCAGACCGTGGTGGCCGATCCGAAGCACCGAGGGCTCGGGTACTTCGTCAATCCGGAGACGCCGCCCGATGCCGAGCAGTGGCTGGCGGGCGCGCAGCGGCACGAGGGCTCCTGGTGGGAGCACTGGGTGGGCTGGCTGGCCGACCGCTCCGGTGCGCAGGTCGCGGCGCCTCAGTCCGTCGGCAGCCCCCGCTTCCCGGCGAAAGAGCCAGCTCCGGGCACCTACGTACGGCAATAACAGCCCGCCAAGCACAGCAGGAAGGAGCCACGCCGCACCGCTGGCGGTCAGCGAGCTGGCCCGGGTGGAAGCCAAGGGCGCCTTCCACCCGGGCCTAATCCTTGTGATCACCGAGCGGTCAGGTCAGGCTCGCGCGGATAGCCAGGCAACGATGTGCGGCGCGCCTGCTCGCGGCGCGTGCCTGCCAGACGAGTACCGTGTGCGACTCCATCCCGGTTCCCGCAGGCCGGTTCGGACCAAGTTCGGGCCGTTGGTCTCTTCCGGCCGGGACTTGAGTCCCTGTCGGGTGACCTGGCGGGTCGGAAAGTCTGCAAGCATGACCGGGCACGATGATGGGCTCTCCGAGCAACAGTGCTGGGAGTTGCTGGCGACGGTCTCGGTGGGCCGGCTGGCGTTGTCGGTCCGCGCGCTGCCGGTGATCTTGCCCGTGCAGTATTACCTGGGCGGCCGCAGGCTGGTCCTGTGCCTGGGGCACCTCGGGCTGCCCGAGCGGGCGCTGGATGAGACGATTATCGCGTTCGCCGCCGATTCGATCGACCCGGTGACACGGTCGGGCTGGTCGGTCCAGGTGCAGGGCCGGTCGGTGGTACCCGGTGGGTTCCGGATCGACACCGACTGTGGCTGGCCCGCGGCGGCGGCTCAGGTCGTGGAGATCGAGCCGGGGAGGATCAGCGGTCACCGGGTGAACCTGTGCCCGTTCATCGCCACGCTGCTAGCCGCCGGCCCGCAGCTGCCAGCCCTGTGAGAGGCCGCTCCGACGGCTATCGGGTTGTCAGTACTTCCAGGTTCTCGGCTGTCCCGCTTTGCGCGGTCATCGACGAGGCGACAGCCAGCAGCCCGGCCGGCCCGCATCGAGACAGCATGTCACCAGGCCGTCCCGTGGCCGCTACCCGGATGCCGGGACCGGAAGACATGATCGCGGATCTCGTGGATGGTGTCGTCCAGCCGCCGGAGCGCAGCGCTGATCCGCTCCCGGGCCAGCTCAGCGGGCTGGCTTGCGGCCGTTTCTATGCTGAGGCCGACGTGGAACAAGCTGCTGACGACCCGGTCCAGCAGGTCTTCGGCCTGCTGCGCCTGCTCCGCGAGCACGCCGTGCACCACGTCGATGAGGTCATCCTGGGCCCGCTCGTGCAAGGCGTCCCTGACCACGGCGAGGACGAGATGCTCGCTGGCGGTCGGGACCGGGCTCAGCGCGACCGCCACCGGGATGGTGCTGCCGTCCTTGCGCAGTCCGACCAGCCGGGCCCGGTCGGCCATCGGCCGGGCCACCGGCTTAAGCGCATAGGAAGCCCGGTCCAGGCGGTGCGCGTCCCGCAACCCGGCCGGCATCAACGACTCCACCGGCTGGCCGGCCAGCTCGACGGGCTGATAGCCGAACATCTCCGCCGCCCGCCGGTTCGCCAGCACGATCCGTCCGTCCTCGCCGGCCAGCACGATCCCGTCTGCCAGGGCGTCGATCAGCTGACGCAGGACCGCCTCGTTCGAGAGCGCCGGCCTCGGTCCGTCTTCCAGCTCGCCCAACGGCCGGGTCGGCCATCGCGGGGCCACGACCGGTGCCGCGGGATCGCCACGGGGATCCGGCCCGTCCGGCTCCCCGGCGGTGATGGCTGCCTCCAGCGAGGAGTACACCGGAACCAGACGGTCCAGGCCCTCGGCGGCCAGCAGCCGCTGGACTGCCGGTGCGGTAGCTACCAGCCGCAGCTCGGCCCGGTGGACCGCCGCCTGCTGGCAGGCCCGGGCCACCGCGTCGATACCGACGTAATCGCACCACGCCGTCGCCGACATGTCCGCGATCACGACCGCCGCGCCGCGGTCGAATACCGCCAGCAGCTGCTCACGGATCTGCGCGGCGTTGGACATGTCGACATGCTCAGGAAATGTCACCACGGCCCGCCGGCCCGCCCATGTCACCGGTTCCTTGCCCTCCGCCATGACAGCAGCTTGCCACGCTGACACCCGCCACGGCAGCCCCGGCTCGATTCACGATGCGCGACCGGTATCGTCCCCTGGCGCCGAGCTTCTACTTCGTCGACGAGTTCCCAGCGGCCGCCCAGTCAGCGTCGGCGTTCCTCGCCGACGCGCGGTCGGCCTTCGATGTCGAGGCAGTCCGCACCCAGGTGGCATGGTCCCACGAGAACCCGGGACTTCCGTCCGTGGCCGGGCCGGCCTTCGGCCCTATAACCGGCTGAAGCCGGGAGCCAAGCTGGAAATGAAAACGAGCGATCTGGACTCAGATCGCACGCTCAGGATCTGGGCGGGGAAGGCTCTGCCCGGCATAGATAGGAAGGCTCGGACAATGAAGCGCATCATGGGAACGGCGCTCGGCGTCGTGGCATTGGGCGTGGGCGTGGCCCTGCTCGCAGGCAAGGATGACATTCGTAAATTCCACCGCATGCGCAGCATGTGAATGGGAGCGCTGCTCGCGAATGTACCTCGTCGTACCGGCAGCGAAGCAGCGTAGCGCAGCAACACAAGCGGAAGTGAAACAGCATGAAACTGATCACCGCGATTATGAGGCCCGAAAAGCTCGATGAACTGATCGACGTCGTGGTCGACAGCGGAGCGCACGGGCTGACCGTGACCGAGGTACGGGGTTTTGGCCGGCAGTTCGGCCTGCTCGTCGCCAGCAGAGGGCACACGTACTCCGCTGGCGCAGGCCGAGCCGCTGATCGCAAGGCGGCGCTGCTCGCTAAGATCCGGCTCGAAGTCCTCGTCCTTGATGACGATGCCGAGACCATGGTGGAAGCCATCGCCAAGCATGCCCGTACCGAAACGATTGGCGACGGCAAAATCTGGGTGACCCCAGTGGACGGCGCCATGCGCGTCCGAAACGGTGCGCGTGATCGAGACGCCGTGTGATACCCGGCTATCGGCCGGCCCGGCCATTCGAGCTTCCCAATCGGGACCTTGGTCCATAGCCCGGCCCGGGCGAGCTGCCTAGTTTGAACCGTGACACAGTGCCGACCCGGCCACGCCCGGGCCGTTCTGACCGCAGGGAGACCGATATGAGCGTGGCGCAGGCAGCGGACAGCGTGTACGCCCTGCTGGCCGACGGGAGCACGATCGAGATCCGACTGGCCGTTCCGGCCGACTTCGACGCGGTCAAGGCCATGTACGAGGCCATGTCCCCCGACAACATCTACCTGCGTTTCTTCGGCCTCAGCCGGCGAGCCGCGGAAGACGAGGCGCAGCGGACCTGCCGCGATACCGGTCCCGGGCGCGTCGCGCTGCTCGCGCTGGCCGACGGCGTGGTCCTGGGCTGTGCCAGTTACTACACGCTCCGCGAACCCGTCGAGCCGGGGGACCAGGCGGGGTGCAGCACGGGCGGCACGGCGGAGATTGCCTTCGCGGTGGCCGATCACATGCACCATAGGGGCATCGCGACGCTGCTGCTCGAGCATCTGGTCTCCTTCGCCGTCAGCCACCAGATACGGACGTTCAGCGCGGAGGTCCTGGCCGAGAACACGGCGATGCTGAGAGTGGTTACCGACGCCGGCCTGCCGGTCCGCCGTCACTACGCCGGCGGGGTCATCGAGCTGATGTTCCCGCTGCCCCGCGAGGATGCCGGCACCGCTCTGGACACCTACCTCGACGCCGTGGCCGCCCGGGAACGCTCGTCCGACGCGGCGAGCTTGCGGCACGTGTTCGCGCCCGGATCGGTCGCGGTGATCGGCGCGAGCCGGCGCCCGGGGACGGTAGGCCGGGCGATCCTGGACAACATCGCGACCGGCGGATACCGCGGCCGTATCTACGCCGTCAACCCGCACGTCGCCGCGATCGGCGACATCCCGTGCTCGCCGGCCGTGGCCGACCTGCCCGAGCCACCGGATCTCGCGGTGATCGCCGTACCCGCGGCGGCCGTTCTGGACACGGTGGAACAATGCGGTCGGCGTGGCGTACGGTCCGTCGTGGTGATCACCTCCGGGCTGGACGCCGCCGCCTGCGCCGACCTGCTCAGCGCGTGCCGCAGGCACGGGATGCGGCTGGTCGGCCCGAACTGCTTCGGCGTGGCCGTGCCCGGCATCGGCCTGGACGCGACGTTCGCCGCCAGCCATCTGCGACCGGGGCCCGTGGGCCTGGTGTCACAGTCCGGCGGCCTAGGCTTCGCCATGGTGGACCAGCTGTCCCGGCTCGGCCTCGGCATCTCCTCGTTCGCGTCGGTGGGCAACAAGCTCGACGTATCGAGCAACGACCTGCTGCTGTGGTGGGAGCAGGACGAGGTGACCAAGCTCGCCGTGCTGTACATCGAGTCGTTCGGCAACCCGCGCAAGTTCGCCCGCACCGCCCGCCGGGTCGGCGCCACCATGCCCGTGCTCACCGTGCACGCCGGGCGTTCGGCGGCCGGCCAGCGCGCCGCGGCCTCGCACACCGCCGCGGTGGCGACGCCGCTGGTCAGCCGCGAGGCGCTGTTCGAGCAGGCCGGCATCATCGCCACACCGGGACTCGGTGAGCTGTTCGATGTCACCGCGCTGCTGGCCACCCAGCCCGTTCCGGCCGGACGCACGGTCGCGATCGTGTCCAACGTCGGCGGCGCCGGGGTCCTGGCCGCTGACGCCTGCGCCGACCTCGGGCTTACCGTGCATCATCCGCGGGAACTGACCAGGTGCCAGCTCGGCGCGCTGCTACCCGGCGGCGCGGTCGGCGGTCCGGTCGACACCACCGCGGCCGTCTCCGAGGCGGACTTCCGGCAGTGTCTCGAGCTGCTCGCGGCCGATCCTGACGTCGACGCGATGATCGCGCTCGTCCTGCCGACCGCCGCGACCGGCGACCTGGAGGCGGCCATCGCCGAAGCAGACATCAGCGTCCCGGTCGCCGTCGTCGTCCTCAACCAGCCAGAATCGGTCCGGCTTATCGACCGGCCCGACGGGAGCAAGCTGCCCGCCTTCGGCTACCCCGAAGCGGCGGTCGCCGCGCTCGCGCGGGCGGCCCGGTACGGGACCTGGCGGACCGGGCCGCGCGGGCACGTGCCTGACTTCCCTGACATCGAGGCCGACGGGATACCGCTGACCGAACTCACCCCGGTCGCTAACGAAGACGCGGCCGCCGCCGCGGCGGCGGGCGGCCCGGTCGTGCTCAAAGCCGACGTGGACGGCGTGGTGCACAAGACCGACGCCGGCGCGGTCCAGCTCGACCTGCGCACCGAAGCCGACGTGCGCGCCGCCTACCGCTCGCTGGTGAGCCGCTTCGGTGACCGGCTGCGCCGGATCCTCGTCCAGCCGATGATCACCGGCGGCAACGAGGTCATCATCGGTGTCGCCGACGACCACATGTTCGGGTCGCTGGTGGTATTCGGGCTCGGCGGCGTGGCCACCGAGGTGCTCGGCGATCACGCGGCCCGGCTCACGCCGCTGACCGACCTCGACGCGGACGAGCTGATCCACTGCATCCGGTCCGCACCGTTGCTGCTCGGCTACCGCGGCGCTGCCGCGGCCGACCTCGACGCACTGCGCGAGATGCTGCTGCGGGTCTCGCGGCTCGCCGACGACCTGCCCGAGATCACCGACCTCGACCTCAACCCGGTCATCGCCCGCCCGGACGGGGTCTTCGCCGTGGATGCACGGGTCAAGGTAGCGCCCTACCAGTCACAGGACCCGTTCCTGCGCGAGCTCAGATAGCAAACCGGAAGAAATACTGTGCTTGACCACTCGGCCTGCCAGTCCGTCAACCCGAGGACCATTCCGTGGCAGGCTCGAGAGTGGCCTGGGCGACTTCGTCGGCGGCGCGCATCGTGCGGACATAGCTCGCGCGCTGGTATCCAGCCCGGTCAGGACCGGCGGGCACGGCGAGCAGCCCGCGCACGTCGTCCACGCAGCTGTATCCCTTGCGGCCCATCCACCGGGCCAGGCCGTCGAGCAGCACCGCCGCATGCTCGGGTCCGTGCCGGATCAGCGCGGACGCGGTCATCACGACATCGGCGCCTGCCAGCAGGTACGTGACCACGTCGGCCGGCCCGTCGACGCCGGTGGTCGCCGCGAGTGACGCCTGGACCTGACTGTGCAAGATGGCGATCCAGGTACGCGGCAGCCGGGCCTCGGCCGTGCTGGACAGGTCGAGCCCGGGCATCACGGTCAGGGTCTCCGGGTCGATGTCGAACTGCAGGAACCGGTTGAAGAGCACCAGGCCGTCAGCGCCGGCCTCGTCGAGCCGTAGCGCCATCTCGCCGGTGGAGCTGAAGTGCGGGCTCAGCTTGACCGCCACGGGCACGCTCACCGCTGCTTTGACCCGGCCCAGGATGTCGATGTGCCGCTGCTCGACCTCCCGGCCGCTGATGTGCGGGTCGCCCGGTACGTAGTAGATGTTCAGCTCGATCGCCGCGGCGCCCGCGTCCTGCATGTCACGCGCGTAGCTGGTCCAGCCGCCGGGCGTCACGCCGTTGAGGCTGCCGATCACCGGGATGTCCACCGCCGCGGCGGCGCGCTCGAGCAGGCTGAGGTAACGGCGCGGGCCGGGATCGGCGTCCGCGTCCGCCGGGAAATAGGACAGGGATTCGGCGAAGCTGTCCGTGCCCGCGTCGGCGAGCCGCGCGTTCCGCTCCGCCTCCTGGCGCACCTGCTCCTCGAACAGAGAGAAGAGCACGACCGCGCCGACCCCGGCGTCGGCGAGCCGCCGCACGCCGTCCAGGGTGTTCGAGAGCGGGGACGCCGAGGCGACGAGGGGGTTCCGCAGCGCCAGGCCCAGGTAGCTGGTCGAAAGGTCCATCAGTGATCCTTCCCCGGGTCCTTCCGCGCGTCGGCGGGAAACCGGTGCGCGTCGCGGCTCGCCATCTCCTCGTAGGTGTCCCAGCGCAGGTCGACCGCCTGCTGGGCCAGGGCCCCCAGCCGCTCGGCCTCGGCCGGGTGGGTATTGGTGAGCGAGCGGTAGCGCAGCTCCCGCTGGGTGTAGTCGGTCAGCGGAATGCGCGGCCGCGGCGAGTCGAGCAGGAACGGATTGCCTCCGGCGCTGCGCAGCAGCGGGTCGTAGCGGACCAGCGGCCAGTAGCCGCTGGCCACGGCGCGGTGCTGCTGGCCGAGCCCGTCGCGCATCTCGATGCC
>PLIQ01000654.1 GCA_003140115.1 Actinomycetota bacterium
CTCGGCGCCGCCGTCACCGACCTGCTGAACGGCTCGGCCGAACTGCACGCCTTCGGCGCGGTCGACGCGGGCCTGGCCCGGACCCGCGCCGCGGACGCCGAACTGACCAGGCTCGCCCGGCGGTCGGCGTCGGCGTCCGGCATCGGCGTCGGCCTGAGCGCCGCCGCGAGCGGCCTGACCTTGTGGGGCGTGCTGATCCTCGGCGTCGCGGTCACCGGATCGGGATCGCTGGGCCGGGTGCCGCTGGCCGTGATCACCCTGACCGCTCTGGCCGCCTTCGAGGCGGTCACCGCCCTGCCCGCGGCCGCGCTTCAGCTCGGCCAGGCCCGGGCCGCGGCCGGGCGGATCACGAGCGTGCTCGACGCGCCCGACCCCGTCCGCTACCCGGACCACCCGTTGCCACGACCAGAAAGGCCGGTGGAGATCTCCATCCGGGGCGGCACGGTCCGGTACTCGCCGGACGCACCGCCGGCCGTTCGGAATATTGACCTCGACCTCACGCCGGGGCGGCGGGTCGCGCTCGTCGGCGCCACCGGCGCGGGTAAGTCCACGATCGCCGCGGTCCTGTTCCGGTTCGTCGACCTCAGCTCGGGCACCGCCCTGCTGAACGGCCGCGACCTGGCCGGATACGATCCCGACGACGTCCGCGCGGTCATCAGCGGCTGCGCGGCGGACCCGCACATCTTCGACACCACGATCCGGGACAACCTGCGGCTGGCCCGGCCGCAGGCCAGCGAGGCCGAGCTGGCCGCGGCCGCGGACCGCGCCCGGCTGCTGGACTGGATCGCCTCGCTGCCGCTCGGCTGGGACACCCCGGTGGGGACGCACGGCGCCGCGCTGTCCGGCGGGCAGCGGCAGCGCCTGGCCCTGGCCCGGGCGCTGCTGGCCGACCCGGCCGTGCTGGTCCTGGACGAGCCGACCGCCCACCTCGACCCNNCACGACCTGGACGGCCTGGACCAGGTGGACGAGATCGTGGTCCTCGACCACGGAGCGGTGGCCGAACGCGGCGCCCACGCCCAGCTCATCCGGTCCGGCGGCGCCTACCAGGGGCTCTGGCAGGCCAGCCAAGGAGAGGCATCATGACCTGTACCCTGCACGTGGCCTGGGACGACCGGCTGGCCGGTTACAACTTCGGCCCTGGCCACCCGATGGCGCCGCTGCGGCTCAAGCTGACCATGGAGCTGGCGCAGGCCTTCGGCCTGGGCCGCCTGGACGAGGTGACGGTGCAGGTCCCGGCCGCGGCCACCGACGCCGAGCTGGAACTCGTCCACGATCCCGGCTACATCGGCATGGTCCGGCTGGCCGGACACCAGGCTAACCAGGGAGAACTGTCCGGCGGACTGACCAGCCGCGCGCTGCTCATGCATGGGCTCGGCACCGAAGATGACCCGCTGTTCCCCGGCATGCACGAGGCGGCGGCGATGGTGACCGGGGCCACGCTCGCCGCGGCCCGCGCGGTCTGGTCGTCGGCGGCGCTGCACGGGGCCAGCCTGGCCGGCGGCCTGCACCACGCCATGGCCGGGAACGCCAGCGGGTTCTGCGTCTACAACGACCCGGCCGTCGCGATCGCCTGGCTGCTGAGCCAGGGCGCGGAGCGGATCGCCTACGTCGACGTGGACGCCCACCACGGCGACGGCGTGCAGGCGGCCTTCTGGGACGACCCGCGGGTACTGACGGTCAGCGTGCACGAGCACCCGGACACCCTGTTCCCCGGCACCGGGCGGCCCGGCGAGACCGGCGGCCCGCACGCCGACGGGCTGGCGGTCAACCTCGCGCTGCCGGCCGGGACCGGCGACGCCGGATGGCTGCGGGCCTTCCACGCCGTGGTGCCGCCGGTCGTCCGGGCCTTCGGCCCCCAGTTGCTGGTCAGCCAGCACGGCTGCGACTCGCACCGGGACGACCCGCTGGCCAGCCTGGAACTGAGCATCGACGGGCAGCGCGCCGCGCATGCCGCGATCCACGCGCTCGCGCACGAGGTCAGCGGCGGCCGCTGGCTGCTCACCGGCGGCGGGGGCTACGAGCACGTGCACGTGGTGCCGAGGACCTGGACCCACCTGCTGTTCGAGGCGGCGGGCGCGCCGCTCGACCCGGCCCTGGCCACCCCGCAGTCGTGGCGCGAGTACGTCTCCTTGACCACCGCCCAGCCCGGGCCCGAACGGATGACTGAAGGCGCCGCGGCCACCTTCGCCGACTACGAGTCCGGCCACGACCCCGCCGACCCGGTCGACCGGGCCATCATGGCCACCAGGAAAGCCGTCTTCCCGCACCACGGGCTGATGCCCTGAGCGTCAGCCGCGATCCTCCGGCGGGATGATCAGCACGGGGCAGTGCGCGTGCTGAACCACCAGGCCAGCGGTGGAGCCCAGCAGCATCCGGGTGAAGCCGCCCACGCCGCGCGAGCCGAGGACCACCATGTCGGCCCCTTTGCTCGCCTCGACGAGCTCTTCGACCGGGAACCCGTGCACGGCCTTGACCGTGACCGACTCCGGGTGCGGCCCGTCGAGCCCGGCCAGCACCTTGTCGGCCTCCGCCTTCACCGCCGCCCCGATCTGCTCGGTGAGCTCCAGGTCCTCCGGGGAGGCGACAACGCCGCCGAAATAGCCCACGATGGCCGGGTGGACGGCGAGTGCGGTGAGCGGCACGTGCCGGATGGCCGCTTCGTGCATAGCCCAGTCCAGGGCTCGCTGCGAATGACCGGATCCGTCGACGCCGACAATGATCCCAGGCATTTCGGTTCTCCTTCGTGAGCTCCTTGCCGCTGCGACCTACGCTAGGTCCGCACGGCCCGCGACGGCAGGGCCGTCTGGTTTGCCGGCCAGGGACTTTGGTCCTTTATTCCGAACGGCCCGGCGACCAGCGGCCGGCCCACCGGTCCGCGGCGCCGCGGAGTCGCGGAGTCGC
>PLIQ01000161.1:0-6957 GCA_003140115.1 Actinomycetota bacterium
GGCACGGACTGTTACGTATGGGACAGCCCTGACGTGTGGGACGGGGTGGCGGCGGCGGAGCCGGCCATGTCCAGCAGGACCATCGCGTCGTAGTCCGGGGTACCCGGGGCGGCCATGTAGACGACCAGGCGTTGCCCGTCGGTCCGGGTCAGCTCGAGCGACTCGTGGGCGAGAGTGGTGGTGCCTACGACCGGGTGGCGGAATACCTTCTCGCCGTCGCCCATCCGCCGGACCTCGTACCGGTCCCACAGACGGCTGAAGTCGGGGCTCTTCACGATCAGCTCGCCGATGATCGCGGCTAGGTCGGGGGCGTCGGGATCGGTGCCGGCCACGGCACGCAGGTGCGCGACGCAGCCGCGGGCCTTCTGCTCCCAGTCCGGCCACAGGGCCCGGGCGGCCGGGTGCAGGAACGTGTAGCGGATCGTATTGCGTTGCCGAGCGGGCCATTCGGCCAGGCCGGGTAGCAGCTGGAAGCCGGCCGGGTTCGCGGCCAGCAGGTCGTTGGTCCGGCTCAGCACGTAGGCCGGGTTGGGACGGAACGCTTCGAGCAGCTGCCGCACGGTGGGGCGGACCAGCCGGGACGGCGCCGACGGCGGAACCGGGGCTCGCCGCACGGCCTGGGCCGCGAGGGCCCGCAGGAACTCGTGCTCCTCGTCGTCCAGCAGCAGCGCCCGGGCTAGAGCGTCGACCACGGCCGGGCTGGGCCGGGTCTCCTTGCCACGCTCCAGGCGGGTGTAGTAATCGATGGACACCCCGGCCAGGGTGGCCAGCTCCTCGCGCCGCAACCCGGGCGTGCGCCGGATCCCGGGGCCGGTCGGCAGGCCCACGTCGGCGGGCCGCACGCCGGCCCGCCGGTTCCGCAGGAACCGGCCCAACTCGGTGTGCTCGGTGGTCATGATTTCAGTCTCCCTGGTCCGCGCCACGGCCGGGACGGTGTGGGGGGCCCTGTCACACCCCCGAACGGCACACCCCGGAAGATCCGGCCTGCCGCGGGCGTCGCCGACGCGGCAGGCTGAAGCGGTCAGGGGCATTTCGCACCGGTAATCGAGAGGATCAGATGAGCGTTGACGGGGCGGGCCGGCTGACGGCCGTGACCGCGGCTACGGAGGTGGCGGCCGAGACCGGGGCTCGGACCGGTGAGGGCGCGGGCCGTCGGCCCGCCGCGGCGGGCGTGATCGTGCTGGTGGCCTCGCTGCTCGGGTTCTTCATGCTGAGCCTGGACTCCACGGCCGTGAACGTGGCCCTGCCTGGGATCGAGCGGACCCTGGGCGGGTCCACGGCGGGCTTGCAGTGGGTGATCGACGCGTACACGCTGATGTTCGCGGCCCTGCTCATCTCGGCGGGCGCGATCTCGGACCGGGTCGGCGCGAAGCGGCTGTACGCCATCGGCCTGGCCGCCTTCCTGGCGTCGTCGGCGGCGTGTGGCCTGGCGCCGACGCTCGGGTTCCTGGTTGGCAGCCGGGCGGTCCAGGGCAGCGCCGCCGCCGTCATGCTGCCGGCCTCGCTCGCGCTGGTCCGGCAGGCGTACGGCAACCCGGTCCGGCGCGCGAAGGCCATCGCGGTGTGGGCGGTCGGCGGCACCGTCGCCATGGCGGGCGGGCCGGTGGCCGGCGGCGCGCTGACGTCGGGGCTGAGCTGGCGGGCGATCTTCTTCCTCAACCTGCCGGCCGGGCTGGTGGCCATCGCGCTGCTGGCCCGAGCCCCGCGGTCGCCGCTGCGTGCGGCGCCGCTCGATCTGACCGGGCAGGTTACCGCGGTCGCGGCGCTGACCGCCCTGACGTTCGGGGTCATCGACGGCGGTGAGACCGGCTTCGGCCGGCCGGCCGTGCTGGGCTGCCTGCTGGTGGCCGGCGTGGCGATGGCCGCGTTCGCGGTCGCGGAGACGCGAACGAGCCACCCGATGGTGCCGCTGGCCCTGTTCCGGTCCCGGGCGGTGACGGTGTGTGTCGGCATCGGGTTCGCGGTCAACGTCGCGTTCTACGGCGTGATCTTCGTGCTCAGCCTGTACTTCCAGCGGGTCCTCGGGCAGTCGGCGGTGATCGCGGGCCTGGAGTTCCTGCCGATGACCGCCCTGCTGCCGCTGGCGAACCTGACCTCCGCCCGGCTCGGCGCCCGGTTCGGCCCGGATCTGGCGATCAAGGCCGGTCTGCTGGTCAGCGTGCTGGGGCTGGTGGCCCTGCTGGTGGTGAGCACCGGGCCGGATCGCCTCCTGCTGGCCGCGGCGCTGGTCCCGGCCGGAACCGGCCTGGGCTTCGCCGTGCCCTCGTTGATCGTGGTGCTGCTCGACGCCATCCCGGCCGACCAGGCCGGGATGGCCGCGGGGCTGCTCAACTCGAGCCGCCAGGTCGGCGGGACGCTGGCGGTCGCGGTGTTCGGCGCCCTGATCTCGCACCGGGCCTCGTTCCTGCCCGGCCTGCGGGCCAGCCTGCTGATCGCGGTCGTGGTGCTGGCCGTCGCGGCCACGGCGGCGTTCACCCTGCCCTGGCCGCAGCGCGAAACTCAGTTGACCGGTTTGGGGGGTTAAGTCAGGATTGGAGGCAGAGCCGCCGCGTAGCACCATCACGGCGGGCGCGCGGTGCGGCGCTGGCCCCGCAGACGCCTGCCGTCCGGGGCGGGGTGCCGCATCCTGTCAGCGGCACCCCGCTCACAACCGTCGGCCAGAGACTAGGGTGCGGTCATGGAGACCTCACAGGCCTTCCGTAACCGGTGCGATCGCATCTGGGCCGGCCTGCACGCGCACCCGTTCCTGGGCGAGCTGGCCCGGGGTACCCTGCCGCTCGACCGGTTCCGCTTCTTCATCGAGCAGGACCTGCTGTTCCTGCCCGCCTTCGCCCGCTGCATGGCCCTGGGCGCGGCGAAGTCAGCCAACGACGCGGCTCTGGAGTTCTTCGCCAAGCAGCTGGACGGCATCATCCGGCTGGAGATCCCGAACAACCGGCGCCTACTCGACCAGGTGATCAGCCTGGGCGCGGAAGACCGCGGTGGCTCGCGGGGGATGGCTCCGGCCAACGTGGCCTACACCAGCTTCCTGCTGGCGACCGCGGCGGGCGGCGGCCCGCTGGAGATCACCGCGGCCATCCTCCCGTGCTCCTGGAGCTACATCGAAATAGCCGCGGGCCTGAAGGGTGAGATCGCCGAGCATCCCGTTTACTCGGACTGGGTGGCGTTCTACCTCCAGCAGGAGGAAGCGGATCTCGTCATGAACATGCGCGAGACGTTCGACCACATGACCAGGGACGGGGCGATCGGCGACGAGCAGCGCCAAGCGCTCGCCGAGATCTTCATGATGAGCTCACGGCTCGAGGGGATGTTCTGGGAGATGGCCTACACCCTCGATCAGTGGCCCGATCTCGGCTAGCCGCGAATCGCTAGCCGCGTGATCTGGGCTGCGTGCGGCGGGCGGAAAGCGTCAGGCTTCGTCGGGAGAGGCCTCTTCAGCGGGCGGGGCCCAGTCTTGGGTGGCACCGCGCTGGAATCCGCTCCAGCCGCTGCCGGGCCGGCTCGGTGCGACGGGTGGCGCACCCGGGACGGTGCGCTGAGCGTGGGGCGCAGCCGACGGACGCCTGGGCAGTCCGCCCGTCACCGGGCCGCCCGTCGCCGGGGCGACCGCCGACGGGCCGGGGTTGCTGACCTGGCCGGGGGTGGTGGCCAGACCGGAGGCCGTGGCCAGGCCGGCCGTACCGGATGCGTTGCGGCCGTGCCGGGGCCCGCGCGACTCGACCTCGTCGAAGATCGGCAGCCGACGCCCACGGGTCTGGCCCTCCGCTTGGGGCAGGACCACGCCGACGTTCCCGTTCGGCGCGTCGGGAGGCCCGGCAGGGACACGGACCGCCGCGGTCGGCTCGGCGTAGACCGTGGTCTGCGAGCCGCGGGCTGACCAGGCCGGGTCAGGCCGGGCCGGCGGTACGTCAGGCGTCGTCCGCGTGGGCGCGAAGCCCGGTGAGCTCGTCACGGCGGCGCGCTGTTCGGCGGCGGCGTAGCCCGAATCCGCGCCGGCGCCGGGGCCGTAGTGCGTGAGGATCTCGTCCGGGAGCCAGACCAGCGCGGTCAGACCGCCGTACTCGGCCTGGTTCAGCCGGACCCGGATCCCGTGCCGGGCGGCCAGCCGGGCGACCACCAGCAGGCCCATCCACTTGGGGATGTCCATATCCGGCGGCGGCGGATTGTCCAGCTGCTGGTTGGCGAAGGCCATCTCTTTCGCGGCCATTCCGATGCCCCGGTCCGTGATGTCGATCAAAGCGCCGCCGCTGGTCAGAACCTGGCCCTTGATGTGGACCTGCATATCGGCGGCCGAGAACGAGGTGGCGTTGTCGATCAACTCGACGAGCAGGTGAACCGCGTCGTAGACGGCCGGCCCGCGGACCGCGATGTCGGGCTGAACCTCGAAAGTTACGCGCTGGTATTCCTCGATCTCGGACACCGCGGCCTCGACCAGATGCGCCAGGGCCACCGGCTGGTTCCAGCTCGTGGATAGCTCCTGACCGGCCAGGACGAGCAGGTTCTGCGAGTTGCGGTGGATGCGCATGGCGACGCGATTCAGCCGGGACAGGCTAGCCAGGCGCTGCTGGTCCTGCTCGCCGTGCTCCAGGCTTTCGATCAGGCGGAGCTGGCGTTCGACCAGGGCCTGGCTGCGGCGGGACAGGTTGACGAACATGGCGTTAAACTTGCCGCGCTGCGCGTCGCTGCTCGCCGACGTGGGCACGTCACGGCTCATCTGGTCGAAGCCGCGCGCCGCCTGGTCGGGCCGCTCGAAGGAGGCCACCTCAAAGGGATCAGCGTCGGGCCGCGCGCCCAGGACGGGCTTCTCGCGGACGGCCGACTCCCGGGCGAGCGCATGGGCTCCGGCACCGCCGCGCGCAGCGGAACCGGACCGTTCGGCCTCATAAACGTGCCGGTCAGGCAGCCCGATCGAGGCATCGGCCGGGGTCTGGGTCCGCCATACGTCCACCGTAATGAGCACGCCGACCACAACGATCAGGGTCAAGAACAGGATTCCGGCCAGCATGGCTGCTCACATCTCGCCACTCGTCTTGCCTATAGGCGTGGATGGGGCGAGGCGCTCGGCCTCGGCGGCCTGCGAGAACCGGCCCAGCGGAACCAGCATGGCCCTCCCCTTTCTCGGCCCGTCTTTTCTTGCGCTGCGGCGCAGAACGGATTCCACGTAACTCTAATGGCTAAACGACCAGCACATGTCCCATACGAGAGGGAAGTCGGTAATGTACCGGGTGCGAAGTTCAGTGAGGCTTCCGGTGTACCGGATTTTACCTGGGCCTGCGGGTGAAGCCGCAGGCGGGCCGCCTCGTGGGTGGCCCACAGGTCGTCCCAGAGCTTGGCGCGGGCCTCGTCGGGCTCGGCGGTCAGGCCTGCGGCCGGGAACGCGCCGTCCGGCCAGCCGCCGTCGGTGGCCAGCGCCGCGATCAACGCCGCGCCCCGGGCCGAGTGGTCGGAGTCATCGTCGCGCGGCATCGAGACCGGCCGCCGCGCCGCGTCGGCCAGGTCGGCGCGGAAGGATGGGGCGGCGGCGCTGCCGCCGGCCATCTCCACCGCACCCCCGGGCCCGCACGTCTCGTCGAGCACGGCCAGGCATCTGCGGCTCTCCAGGACGATGCCGTTGACCAGCGCGCGGGCCAGGTGCTCCCGGCCGTGGCCGAGATCCAGGCCGGTGATCGCGCCGCGGAGCAGGGGGTCCCACAGCGCGCCCTGCTCGCCGGGCGTCAGGTAGGGCAGCAGGACGGGGGCCTGGCCCGGATCGGTCCCCGCCGCGAGGTCGACCAGCCCGGCCGCGTCCAGGTCGCCGCCGAGCAGGCCAGCCAGCCAGGTGATCGCGCTGCCCGTCGCGAGCAGATCCATCTCCAGGCCCCAGCATCCGGGCACCGCCAGCGGCGTGACCAGGAACCGGTGTTCTGGGTCGGGGACGAGCCGGTCGGCGATACCGAGGATGACGGTGCTGGTGCCGGCGATGTAGGCCACCTGGCCGGGTTCGCGGACGCCCAGCCCGAGCGCACCGAGCACTGAGTCGGCCGCGCCCAGGACGACCGGAACGCCAGGGCAGCCCAGGGCGGCCGCCACTTCGGCGCGGAGCGGCCGGCTGGCCGCCGACGGCCGCACGGGCGGCAGGTCTGGCCACCGGCCCGGCAGCCCCAGGGCCAGGGCCAGGGTCGCGGCGTGCCAGCGGTCCGCTGCCAGCTCGTAGCAGCCGTAGCCGGAGGCGGTGCTCGGGTCAGTGGCCAGTTCACCGGTCAGCCAGGCGAACAGGTAATCCTTGGCCGAGACGATCGTCGCGGTGGCGGCGGCCCGGGCCGGATCGACCCGGGCGATCCGGCCGAACATGGGCAGCAGGTAACGGCCATCCACCCACTGGCCGGTCAGCCGGTACAGCTCGGCGGCGCCGCAGCGCTCGCGGAACTCATCGCCCAGCTCGTCGGCCCGGGCGTCCTGCCAGGTGATGGCGGGCCCGGTCGGCTGGCCGTCCGGGCCCAGGGTGACGAGCGTGGGAAGCATGCCGGACAGGCCGATGGCCCGCCAGCGGCCGACGCGGACCGNNTCCTGCTCGTAGGCCCCGGCTACCGGCCGGTGCGTGGGGTAGGCGGCGCTGGCCCGGGCCAGGATCGCGCCGGAGCCGGCGAGCGCTATCGCCTTGAGCCCGGAGGTGCCGAGATCCAGGCCGATGTAGACGTCGGCGGCGTCCTGGTCGGGGCCGCCTGAGGTCATTTGAACGGGGGCTCGGCGAGTTCGTCCTCGACCCGGTCACCGTAGCTGGTGGTCGGGTCGGAGTAGAAGCGCGACTTCCCGACGTACTGGGACACGAACGAGAGCACCAGGCCGATCGCCGAAAGCCCGAACCCGAAGCCGAGCTCGACCCCGTTGAGCTCGTCCTGCTCCAGCGTGTAGACGATCACGAACAGCATGAACGCCGCGCCCAGGCCGGGCAGGAAACCGCCGAGGAAGAAGTCCGAC
>PLIQ01000161.1:7004-37632 GCA_003140115.1 Actinomycetota bacterium
ACGTTCGCGAACCAGCGCGGGAAGGTGCGGTCGCGGCCCATGGCGTAGGAGATCCGCCCCGCGCTGACGATGGCGGCCAGCAGGGAGGCCAGCGTGCCGCCGAGCACGGCGACGATCATGACGTTCCCCCAACCGGTGCCGCCGATCAGGTCGCCGACGTAGGCCAGGATGTTGGCCGCGTTGTTCTGCATCGACTTGTTGGGCGCGACGCCCTGCAGGCACAAGATGACGCCGGCGTAGATGACGAACAGGATCAGCACACTGACTATCCCGGCCCGGCCGGCCTGCTTGCCCCTGGCCTCCTCGCTGACGTACGCGGCACTGTCCCAGCCGGAGTACAAGAAGATGGCCAGCAGGCAGCCGGAGACCAGCGCGCTGAACCCGCCCGCGCCGCTGATGGTGAACCACGAGCTGTGGATGTGCACGGTGTGGTGCAGGCTGTGGCCGTAGATGCCGACCAGGGCGGCAATGGAGAAGCCGACCAGCAGGCCGTACTCGAAGATGGCCCAGCCCCACGAGAACCGGGCCGACAGCTGGATCCCGACCGCCGCGATGACCAGGACGAAGATGTCGAACCCGGTGCCGACGGCGGCGACCGCATAGACGTTGTTGGGCAGCGTGTTACTGAAGAAGGTCAGCATGTAGGTGCCCAGCGGGACCGTCAGGCTGGTCGTGCCCACGCAGTAGTACATCAGCATGATCCAGCCGGCGAAGAAGCCGGCGTGCGGGTTGAGGGCGCGGCCGACCCAGGAGTACGTCGCGCCCGCGCTACGCTGCCAGGCGTTGAGCCGCTGGTAGCCGATGGCGATGCCGAGGATCGGGATGAGGCAGATCACGATCGGCAGGAAACTGGCATAGGCGACGGTGGACAGCAGGACAGCCAGGGTGACCGCGATGCTCTGCGTCGGGCCGGAGCTGGCCATGGAGATGACGACGATGTCGCCAGCGCGTAGAGCAGCATCCTTCAGGGTGCCGCCCGGGGACTGCGCTCTGGCCGGGGCCGGATCAGTGCTGGCTGGCGATGACATGGCGCATCTCCGTCTCGCTCGGAGGCTCTTCGGTGGTGGGGATCGGCTAGCTAGTCGCGGGAACGCAGACCGGATCGGCTGCGTCCGATAACGGCGAAGGCCTCCTGCGCGGCGCTGAGCATGTCGTTGACGTCGTCGGCGGTATGCACGAGCGACAGGAACAGGTTCTCGTACTGACTGGGGTGGAACAAGACCCCCCGCAGCAACATTTCCTGCCACCACCGAGTAAACAGATCCTCGTCCGCGTAGCGCTGCGCGTCCCGCCAGTTCCGGATCGGGCGTTCGCTGAACCAGACCTGGAACACGGTGCCCAGTCCCTCCACGATAACTGGGAGGCCCGCCTCGGCCGCCAGCTTGCGCAGCCCGCTCATCAGCGTCTCACCGAGCGCGCGCTGCCGCTCAAACAGGCCCGGCTCGGCTAGCACGTCCATGGTCGCGCTGACCGCGGCGCACGCGATGACGTTGGCGTTGTAGGTGCCCGAGTGCGAATAGCGTCCCTCTGCGATCATCGACATCGCCTCGCGGGACCCGCCGATGGCCGCTACCGGGAAGCCGCCGCCCAGCCCCTTGGCCATGGTGGTCAGGTCCGGCGTGATCCCGAAGTACTCCTGCGCACCGCCGCGCGCGAACCGGAATCCGGTGATGACCTCGTCGAAGATGAGCAGCGCGCCATGCCGGCGGGTCTGCTCACGCAACAGCTCCAGATAGCCGGGTTCGGGCAGGATGCAGCCGGTGTTGAACATTGCAGGCTCGGTGATCACCGCGGCCACCTGGTCGCCGCGCTCCTCCATCACGGCTACGAAGCTGTCCGGGTCGTTCCAGGTCAGCACGATGAGCGTGGCCTCCAGCTCGGCCGGGACGCCGGGGCCGGACGGAACCGGACGAGGCCGGCTGGCCTGGCCTGCCAGCTCCGGGTCCACGTGGTTGCTCCAGTAGACGGTGTCCTGCCAGCCGTGGTAGTGCCCTTCGAAGCGGATGATCAGCGGGCGGCCGGTGTGCGCGCGGGCCAGCCGGACAGCCGTGCCGACGACCTCGCTGCCGGAGTTGGAGAACCGGACCAGCTCAATCCCCGGCACCGCCTCGGTGACCTTGCGCGCGGCCTCGATCTCCAGCTCGTACGGCAGGCCGAAGCAGGTACTCAGCTCGCTGACGGCACCGGTGACGGCGCGGGTCACGGCCGGATGCCGGTGGCCCAGGATCATCGGGCCCAGGCCCAGCAGGTAGTCGACGTACTCGTGTCCGTCCACGTCGCGCAGCCGCGACCCGTAGCCCTCGGCCATGAACGGGGGATACGGCTTCCAGCCGAACTTCACCGTGCGTGCGCTACTGCCCGCGCCGCCGGGAATATAACGGCTGGCCTGGGTGAACAGCTCACCAGAATGCCGTGCCCAGGTGCGGTACCGCTCGTCAAAAGCACGCTCGTCCAAGACCCGCGACCTCCTTGTTAGGGCGTCGGGTCCGCGTCCTTGACCGGGGCCTCAGAGTTCGTGACCGCACCGGCCGTGCCGCCGACTCCCGCAAGGGCCGCTGCCACCGGCTCGGTGACCTCTTGCTTGCGCGTGCTGCTGCCCAGGAAGTAGAAGATGACGCCGATCACGACGATGACGAGCAGCGGGACGATCTGGCTGAGCTCATACTCCAGCCGCTCGTGGGAGAAGCTGAGCGCGGCGAGAGAGTCGTTGGGGTTCCCGCCCGCGCCGAACCAGTTGACACCGAACCCAGGCCAGAGCAGCGCCACGGTCGCCAGCAGCGCCCAGAGGGTCGGAAGGATCGAGCAGATCCACGCTCCTACCATGCCCCCCGGTACCCGGTAGGGCCGCGGAACATCGGGTCGGGTGTACCTGAGTTTTATCAGCGCCGGGAAGATAAACAGGTACGAGATCGTGGTGGTGGAGATCGTCAGCCCCAGTACGGCGGCAAAATACCTGCTCGAATTGGCCCCGTTGATCTCGAACGCGGCGATCATGAGGACGGTCGCGACCAGGCCGGAAAGCACGTTCATCCCGGCCGGGGTCCCGAAGCGCGCCGAGAACCGGCCCAGTATCCGCGGACCGCCGCCGTCGAAGGAGGCCACGGCCTCGGCCCGGTCCGCTCCCATGATCCAGGTCGTCCCGGCGCTGGCCAGGGCAAAGATGAATACCACGGCCGCTATGCGGCCTAGGAGGAGGCCGCCCCCGGTGAGCGTCGCGGTCCCGTCGGAGGCGACATGACCGCCGTAGACGGTGAACACGGCCTTGATCGCGTCCAGGAACCCGGTTAGCCCGGATACCGCGCTCGACGGGAGGACGATCAGGATGAGCAGGATCGGGAGCCCGTACGCGACCATCACCCCGGCACCTGACCAGAGCACCGCGAAGGGCACATCTCGCCGGGGATTGACCATCTCCTCGCCCGCCGCCGAGGGCACCTCCAGCCCGGCGTAGTTGAAGAACAGGACCGGGACCACGGCGATGAATATCGCGTAAGTGGGCACGAACGCGTGACCGCCGAAGCCGTGCACCCCGTGCTTGGCCGCGTACACGAGCACGGTGATCGCGAAGAATACGATGATCAGCCCGCGCGCCCAGGCGCCGAGGGTCGGCACCCACTTGCCGTACCGCAGCGACACGATGGCCGCCGTGATGGTGAACCAGATGAAGACCACCGCGTACACGTACTTCCAGGCGCCGGGCACGTTCCCGAAGAACTCCTCGATCGCGGCGAACGACACGATCGTGAGCGACCCGCCCACCCAGATCGGATTGGAGATCCAGTAGATGACCGAGTTGACGGCTGCCACCCGGCGTCCGAACGCCAGCCGGCTCCAGACGTAGGGGCCTCCTTCCTGCGGGAACGCCGACCCGAGTTCGGCAATGGACAACCCGTAGGGCAGGAAGAAGAAGATCCCGAGGAAGATCAACCAGGTGAAACCCTGTGCCCCGTTAGCCGCGACCGCGCCAATGGTGTCGAGCGTCACCACCGTGCAGATCAGGTAGAAGAACATGTCGAAGCGCCGGAAGTTCCGGCGTAGCTTCTTCTTCTCCTCTACAGCAGTGGCGGTCGTCTCGTAGACGAACTCGGCGCCGGTTGTCTGAGACACGTCGCACCTCCGGGGATTCCGGGTGACATCCAATCAAAGGGGAAACATACGTCGCAACCCCAACGGCGGTCACACCCAGTAACAATCCGAACAACAGCAGTTTTTGCCGGCCAGTATCAGCGCGGGCTGCCGCGCGGAACCGCCGTCTTACGTGAGGTGCTTATCTGGCCGCGCTCTCCAGCCTGATGCGGAAGAACGGGGAACGCAGGATGAAACGGGCGGCCAGCATCAGGACCAAGCCAGCCGCGACGACGCCGATCAGCGACCACCGCTGCGACTGGGGAGCGTTCTGGACCGACTTGACGACGATCCAGACCAGGAACCCGGTGGCGGCCAGGGGAAGAATGCCGACGAGAACCCCGTCCCAGACATTGCTGAAGATACGGCGCCGGTAGTACACGATGGCGGAGGTCGCGGTCAGCAGGTAGAAGCTCGCGTACAGCACGCCGCTCACGTCGATCAGCGCGGTGAAGGCGTTCGCGACCGAACTGGCCAGCAGGTACACCCAGGTGACGGCGATGAGGATCATGCCGATGACGATGCTGGCGATCGCGGGCGTGGCGAAGCGGGTGTTCACGTTGCCCAGGATGGCCGGGAGTACCCGGTGACTCGCCATTCCGTAGAGCATCCGGGCCAGGATGACGATGCTGACCCCGGTGGACGCGATCACCGACAGGGCCAGAGCGAGCGCCATCGCCTTGGCCGCGCTGCCGCCGCCCAGTGCCTGCGCGATGTAGACCAGCGGCGCGGTCGCGTTGGCCGCCAGCTTGGCCGGCGTCACCACTCCCTGCAGGCCTATCTGGCAGAAGGTGTAGATGACGATGAGCAAGGCGACCGCGATGACGGCGGCCTTGCCCGGGTTCTGCCGCCGATGCTTTACTTCCTCGTTGACGTAGACCGTGGCGTCCCAGCCGGCGATCATGAACACCGCGAAGAGCAGGGACCCTGCCACGTCGCCGTGCCCGCCGATGCCGGTGAGGCTGAACCAGCCCCTGGTGATCGGGACCGTGCCATGGTGGTGAGTCAGCACAAACACGAGCCCCCACGCCGAGAAGGCGATCAGGATCGCGTACTCGATCACCCCCATCGCGACCTGGCTGCGCGCGGTCAGTCGGATGCCGACGACGGCGATCACCAGCAGGGCCACGATGACGGCCGTGCTGATGAAGATGTTGGGCCAGGTGCTGACCGCGTTGACGCCGGCAATCGCGAGGACCGACGGACCCAGAACCACCACGCCGGAGACGGCCGCGATGAGGCTAGCGGCAATCATCAGCCATCCGGTCATGAACCCGAGGTACGGGTTGATCGCGCGGCCGACCCACTCGAACGACGCGCCGCAGTTCGCGCTCCAGAGGTTCAGCCTGCGGTAGGCGTTTGCGATGATCAGCATCGGGATCCCGCACAGGACGATGATCGGCCCGCTGCCGTAGGCTGACGACGCGGCGAGGTAGGCCAGCACCAGTCCCAGCGCCACGGTGGGCGCCGAGTTGCCCATGCCGATGATGGTGTCCTGGGCGGCCCCGATCGCGTCGGGCTCCAGCCGGGTCGTGGGGGCCTGACCGGCTATGGGGATGGCAGTTACGGTTCGATCCGTCATCTGTTCTCCTGATCGGTATCCCCGGTCGCCCTGACCTGTACATACGGCATGGCAAAAACCGAGGCTAACTCTAACTCGTAACCGGCGGGCGCGCGCCGATTATGATCTACCCGGCAAACAAGTACATTTCGCCATCATTGACGGTCAGCCGTCGCCGATGTTGGCCAGGCTCTGGCGGACCGTCTGAGTCAACGGGTCATCAGCCGGCAGGACCCGCTCACAGCGGACGGCCGTCTCGTGGAGCAGCGCCACGGCGTCTCCTACCCGGCCTACGACGTAGTACAGGTGGGCCAGGTTCACTACGCGGGCCAGCGTATCAGCATGGTCGCGGCCGAGAACGCGCTCCGAATCCGCGCGGCACCGCTCGGCCAACTGCATCGCGGCAGGCATGCGCCCGGCCGCCTGATATGCGGCGGACAGGTTCCCGGCGGTCGCGATCGTATCCGGATGACCGCGTCCCAGCACCTTCTCGCGGTCGGCCAGCACCCGCTTGTATAGCGCGATCGCTTCCTTTCCTCTCCCGTCGGCCAGGCAGGCCGCCGCCAGCCGCTCCCGGGTAGCCATGGTCAGCGGATCGCGCGGCCCCAGGAGCCGCTCACGATCGGCCAGGCTGCGGGTCAGCAGGCGGCCGGCCGTGGTGATATCGCCCGCGGCCTGGTAGGCGGTGGCCAGCTCGTCCCGGGCGCTGAGGGTCTCCGGGTGCCCGTGGCCGCGGACCTGCTCGTACTCGCCGACAACGCGGAGCATGACGGTCACCGCGTCCGAGGGTTCGCCGGCCATGATCAAGGCCCGGGCCAGGCTGACGCGAGCGGCCACGATGGCCGGGTGGCCCGGCGTCAACTCACGGGTCCGGTCGGCCAGCACGCGCTGGTACCACTGGACGGCCTCCGCCGCGTTCCCGGCGGCCAGGTACGCGGCGGCCAGCTGACCGGCTACCACCAGCGCGTCCGGGTGGCCGGGGGGCAGCTTGGCGTCGCAGCGCGCGGCCAGGTCCTGCCAGAACTCGACGGCCGAGCTGGCCAGGCGGGCCTCGTTCAGGCTCCGGCCGACCCGCAGCAGCAGCGGATGACACCCGTCGGCCCACAGCGAATCGAGAGCCGAGTCCTGCAGGCGACCCGCGTTCGCCCGCAGGCTGGCGGCCGCCCACGGCGACGGCTCGTCGGCGGGCCACACCTCGAGCAGCGCGGCCGCGGCCGCCCGCGCCGCGGGCTCCTGGACCTCGGCGGGTGCGGCCAGCTTGATCGCCGTCTGCAGGGCCGAGCTGACCAGCACGGTCGGCGGCGTGACGTCGCGGTTGATCATGATCAGGCCGGCTCGCTCGAGGGCCAGCAGTACGTCCCAGATTCGTCTGGGGTCGGCGGCCGCGGCGAACGGGTTGGCCGCCCCGCCCAGGTACGCGATCAGGGCCTGCGCGCCGAAGACGACGCCCGGGATGCCGTGACCGTCGAGCAGGGCCAGGAAAACCAGCATGAGTCGCACGGACGAGCTGGGCAGCAGCGATTCCGCCCGCTCCAGGCACAGCATCCAGGTCACCATGGCCGCCGACGGAATCTCGTCGGCGCTGGTCCAGATCTGGTCCCGCCGCTGGATGAACAGTTCCCGGTAGTCCCGGCAGGTCAGGTTGGAACTCGCGATCACCGCGGACGCCTGGCCTAGCGCCAGCGGCTCGCGGCCGAGCGTCCCGACCAGGTCGATAGCTCCCTGGCGCTGGACCGGGTTCGCGCTGAGCCGTTCGGCCACTCCGTTCAGCGCCTCCCGCGTGCTGAACAAGCCGACCGGGATGACCCGCGGGCCGCGGCGGCCCAGCGCGGGAACAATCCGCGAGCTGGTGATCAGCAACCGGCCCGCCAGCCCGTCGGGCCACAGTCTGGTCAGGTCGGCGGTCTCCGGCAGGTCGTCGAAGACCACCAGCCAGGGTTGCCTGGTCTCGCTCAGCCAGCTGACGAAGCGGACCGCGACCGAGTCGGCGGTGCCGGTGGGTTGCAGGCCGGTGGCCGCCACCGACGCCTGCACGAACCCGGACAGGATCGCCGCCCGGTCGGTTACCGAGATCCAGATCAGCCCGTCGATGGCGCGCGACCGCCACAATGACTCTGCGATCATCACCGCGATCTGGGTCTTGCCGCAGGCGCCGGGCCAGTTGGGCAGGATCTCATCCACGGCCGGGTCCGGCACGAGCGCCATGGCCGAACCCGGAACCAGGACGTCCGCGAGGCCGCCAGCGGTGTCGGGACGGTCGGTAACGCCCTCGGCGAGCGGAGGCACCTCACCGATCCGGAATCGCCGCGCCAGCTCAGCCGGCATTCCCATCGGGCATCACCGCCCACCACCCCCATCGATGCTGCTGTCCCTGGGACCTCCTCTGAACATCTAACTAACACGCAAAGGCTCGGACCTGGGACAACTTTGCCCATATTGGGATCTTTCCTGACCTTTCGATTTCTGTATGTACCCGACGACTGACTCACCGCGCTTAGGCGACCTGTAGCACTGGTTGTTTTAATTCACTCTATTGTCATTTGGTCACAAGAGCCACTGAACGCCGCCTCATCAGCCGTCGCCCGCGATGCTGGCCAGGCTCTGGCGGACGGCCTGGGTCAGCGGGTCCCCATAGGGCAGGACCCGCTCGCAGCGGGCGACCGTGTCGCGGAGCAACATCTCCGCGTCGCCGACCCGGCCCACGGCGTAGTACAGGTGCGCCAGCTGGACGCGCCGGGCCAGCGTGTCGGCATGATCGGCGCCCAGCACCCGCTCCGAATCGGAGCACGTCTGCTCGGAGAACTGCACCGCCGAGGGCATCTTGCCCGAGATATGGTAGGCGCCGGCCAGGCTCGCCTTGGTCGCGATGGTGTCCGGGTGGTCGCGCCCGAGCACCGCCGCCCGGTCCGCCAGCACCCGCTTGTAGCCGGAAATGGCCTGCTTGATCTGGCCGCCGGCCAGCAGGGCCAAGGCCAGCTGATCGCGGGTGGCTATCGTATGCACGTCGCGGGCCCCCTGGAACCGCTCGCGCTCGGCCAGCGCCTGGGTCAGCAGTCCGATCGCGGCCGCCACGTCGCCGGCCGCCTCGTAGGCGCGTGCGAGCTCGTCCCTGACCGCCAGGGTGTCCGGATGGCCCGGGCCGCGGAACTGCTCGGATTCAGCCACGGCCCGGCGCAAGATGGTCACCGCGTTCGCAGGCTCGCCCGCGACGACCAGCGCGTCGGCCAGGCTGACCCGCGCCGCGATGATGGCCGGGTGCCCGGGCGCCAGATCGACGCTCCGTTCGGCCAGGACCCGCTGGTACCAGGTGACCGCCTCGGCCCCGTACCCGGCCGCCAGGTACGCGCCGGCCAGCTGAGCCGCGACGACCAGCGCGTCGGGGTGTCCCGGCGCCAGCTTATTGTCGCAATGGACGGACAGCTCACGCCAGTACTCGACGGCCGGCCCGGCCAGGCGGGCGCGGTCCAGGCTCTGCCCGGCGCGCAGCAGCAGCGGATGGCACCCGTCGGCCCACAAGATGTCCCTGGCCGCGCTCTGCAGGCTGCCCGCGTTGGCGCGCAGGACGGCGGCCGTCCACGGCTCCGGCTCGTCCGCCGGCCACGCTTCCAGCAGCGCGCTGGCCGCCGCCCCGGCCGCCCGGTCGCAGAACGACGCGGGGGCGGCCAGCCGGATCGCGGCCTGGACCACCGGGTTCATCAGGATCGTCGGCGGCGCCTCGGCGCGGTCGATGCTGATCAGGCCGGCCCGCTCGATGATCAACAGCGCGTCCCAGGCGGGCTTGGGGTCGACGGGCGCGCCGAACGCGACGGTGGTGCCGCTCAGGTAGGCGCTCACCGACTGCGTGCCGAAGACCGTGCCGGGGATGCCGTGGCCGTCGAGCAGGGCGATCAGGACCAGCATGAGCCGGACCGACTGGCCCGGCAGCAGCAACTCGGCCTGGCCGAGGGAAAGCGTCCAGGTGACCGAGGCAGCCGAGGGAACTTCGCCCGCCGCCACCCCGATCTGCTGCCGCCTGCGGACGAAGTAGTCCCGGTAGTCCCGGCAGGCCAGCCTCGAGTTGGCGATCACCGCGGCGGCCTGGGCCAGGGCCAGCGGCTCGCGGCCGAGCGCCTCGATGAGGTCGATGGCGCCCTGGCGCTGAGCCGGGTTGACGCTGAGCCGTTCGGTCAGGCAGCCGAGGGCCTCGCGGACGCTGAAGAAGCCGACCGGGAAGACCCGCGTCCCGTGCCGGGTGGCCGCGACGGCCGACTGGGTGCTGGTGATCAGGAGCCGGCCCGCCGGGCCTTCGGGCCAGAGCCCGTCCAGCTCGTCCGCGTTCGGCAGGTCGTCGAGCACGACCAGCCACGGCTGACGGGTTTCGGCGAGCCAGCTGACGAAGCGGGCCGCGACCGATTCGGCCGTGCCCGTCGGCTCGATCCCGGTGACCGCCACCCACGCCTCGACGTATCCCGCGAGCACCGCCGACCGGCTGGTCGCGGAGATCCAGACCACCATGTCGACGGCGCCGGACCGCCACAGCGTTTCCGCGAGCATCACCGCGATCTGGGTCTTGCCCGACGCGCCCAGCCAGTTCTGCTTGCCCTCGGCGAATTCCGAGCCGGGCACGAGCACGATGGTCGAACCAGGGATCAGACCGTCCAGGATGCCCCGGGCGGTATCGGGCCGATCGCTGAATCCCTCGGCCAGCGGAGGCATGTCGCCCACCCGGAACCGCACTGATTGCTCAGTCGGTAGTCCTCTCGAGGGCACAGCCCGCAACTCCCATCTATTCCGCTGTGCCGAAACCTCCTCGGAACGCTCAATAGGTAACACGGGGAGGTTCAGGCACGGGGAGCCTTCTCCGTATCTGGATCTTGCTGACATCACCATTATGCACGTGCAAAGCGGACTGATGTACGTGCATCCGGCGGGTCATTTAGGCGGATTGACGCCCGATACGCGAGCGTGACCAGCGGATTGCGCTGTGTCTTTGCGGACCGCACGCGCCACGGCCCGTTCGGCGTAAAACTCCTATCGCCCAGGGGTGGCGACCGAGGCCAGCAAGGCGGCGCGGGCCTGGTCTACGGCGGCCAGCATCGCGCCGCGCAGCACCGGCTCACCGGGGACCCCGGTCGGGACCACGCGCGGGCGGGCGGGGCAGATGGCGGCCACGTCGGCCGCCACCCGGGCGGCCAGGGCGGTGCCGCCCGCCCGGCCCACCTCGCCGCCGAGCACGACGAGGCCGGGGTCGAGCACCACGCAGACCGAGGCCACCCCGACCGCGACCCGCTGGGCGAGCTCATCGAGGAACGCCGCGCCGCCGTCCTGGGCGATCGCCGCGGCCTGCACTGCCTCGGCGGCGGTCGCGACCGCGAACCCGTGACGGGCCGCGCGCGCGCGCACCGCGGCGCCGCCGGCCAGCGACTGGAAACCGCCGCTGGCCGGGTGCCTGATGTCGGTGTGCAGCGGGGCGCCGTGCACCGGCAGGTAGCCGATCTCGCCCGCCGCCCCGGCCGTGCCCCGGTGCAGCTGGCCGCCGAGCATGGTGGCCAGGCCCAGGCCGACGCCCATCCAGACCAGGACGAAATCATCGGTGCCGACGGCGGCGCCCGCGGCCCATTCGGCCATCGCGGCCAGGTTCACGTCGTTCTCGATCACGACCGGCTTGTGCAGCACGTCGCGCAGCGCATCCAGCGCGCCCTCGTGCCACGCGGGCAGGTTCACCGCCAGCTGCGGGTCGCCGGTCTGCGGGTCGACCACGCCGGGGCTACCGATGACCAGCGCGCTGAGCCGGGCGAGGTCCACCCCGGCGCTGGCGCAGGCCCGCTCGATGACCCCGCGGACCAGTTCCACCGGGTCGTCGGCGCCGTTCGGGTTAACGCTCACCGCGGCCACCTGGCGGCCGGTGACGTCAGCCACCTCGGCGCTGACCAGGTCGAAATCCATATACAGGCCCGCCACGTAGGCGCTAGACGGGACTACCGAGTACAGCGCGGCGTTCGGGCCGCGGTTCCCGGCCTGTTCCCCCACCACCGTCACCAGGCCGCGTTCTTCGAGCCGGGTCAGCATCTGGGACACCGTCACCTTGGACACCCCGGTGTACTCGCTGATCGCAGAGCGGGTCAGCATCCCGCCGCGCAGCAGCAGGTCCAGGGCGGCCCGGTCGTTCAGCTCACGTAGCAGGCTCGGCGTGCCCGGGCGGCCACGCGTTCCAGCCGCCGGCTGTGACTGGACTGGGTGCTGCATCGTGATCCCTTCGGCGGGTTCTGCATAATGCGAACTTTTTCACAAACACTCGGCCCCCGCCCTCTTACGTCACGGAAGCAGCTTTCGTCTCGATATGGCCACGAAGGCTATCTTATAGGAAAGTTTCCTGTTAGTTTCCCCCTACGGATAGTCATAGTCTCGACGCCGAGTTCATCACCCCGGAAGGAGTGCCAGCAGTGGGACTCTGTTCACGGTCCCGGTACTGGCCTTCTTCCTGCTGGTCCAGCGACGCCTGCGCGCGGGCCTGATCGCCGGGGCGGTGAAGGGATGACCGCGCTGGAGACCGGGGCGGACCCGGCCCTGGCCCGGCTCGCGGACGCGATCCTCATCCCGCCGTTCCCCGGGCGTTCGGCGCCGCGCTGGATCCTGGAGGCACTGTCGCGGGGGCTGGCGGGCGTGACGCTGTTCGGCCCGAACATCGCCGCGCCAGAGCAGGTGAGCGCGCTGACCACGGCGCTGCGTTTGGCGGTTTCCTCCGCTTCTGTTTCCGATCCGGTGATCGCGATCGACGAGGAGGGCGGGGATGTCACCCGGGTCGCGTACGCGGACGGCAGCCCGTACCCGGGGAACGCGGCGCTCGGCGCGGTGGACGACGTATCGCTGACCCAGGCCGTTCACCGGGCCATCGGTCTTGATCTGGCCGCCCTCGGGATCAACTTCAACCTGGCGCCGTGCGCCGACGTGCTCGGCTCGGCGGACAGCCCGGCGGTCGGCACTCGCTCATTCGGCGCGGACACCGACCTGGTGTCGCGGCACACGGCCGCCGCCGTGGCTGGCCTGCAGGGCGCCGGCGTGGCCGCGTGCACCAAGCACTTTCCCGGCCACGGCCGGACCGGCACCGACACGCACGCGGCCATCGCCACCATCGAGGGCGGCCTGGCCGAGCTGCGCCAGCGAGACCTGCCGCCCTTCGCGGCCGCGATCCGCGCCGGGACCATCGCCATCATGCCCAGCCACCTCCGGGTTCCCGAGCTCACCGGCGACCTGCCCGCCACCGTGTCCGCCGCCGCCCTGGGCGGCCTGCTGCGCGGCGAGCTCGGGTTCACCGGCGTGATCGTCTCCGACGCGCTGGAGATGCGGGCGGTCAGGGACAGGTTCGGCGTGCCCGGGGCCGCGGTGCTGGCCGTCGCGGCCGGCACCGACCTGCTGTGCCTGGGCCGGGACAGCGACGAGACAGAGTACCTCGCGGTCCGTTCAGCGCTGGTCGATGCGGTACGCGACGGCACGATCAGCGGGACGCGGCTGGAGGACGCAGCGGGTCGCTGGCGGCCGGCTCGGGTGTGGCCGCGGACGGTGTGGGCCTAGCCGCGGCCCGGCGTGCGGTGCGCGTATCGGGGCCGCGGGCCACGCTCAGCCGGCCGCTGATCATCGAGGTCGAGCCGTTGGAGAACATCGCGGCCGGGCGGTTCGGGTGGGGGCTGGGCCCGTGGGCGCCGGCCGGCAGCGTCCGCCGGGTCAACGCCGGGGACGACGAGGCGGCGGCGATCCTGGCCGCTGCCGCGGGCCGCTCGCTGGTCGCGGTGGTACGCGACGCGCACCGGGACGCCAACACGCGGTCCCTGGTCAGTGCGCTGCTCACGGCCCGGCCCGACACGGTCCTGGTTGAGATGGGGCTGCCACGCTGGCAGCCGCCGGACGGCATCTCCTACCTGGCGACGTACGGTGCGTCGCGGGCCAGCGCGCAGGCCGCCGCGGAGCTGCTCGGGCTGGCGTAGCACCTGGCCGCGCTAGCTAGGTGGGGGCGGGGGCAGCGACGGGCTGAGGTCGTTCAGCAGGTTCTTGTTGAAGACCATGATGGTGTACCGGCTGAAGTAGTAGATGTGCTGCGGTTTCCCGAACGAGTCCCGGACCTCCCAGAGCGCGATCGGGTCGATGGGGAGGGGCGGCTGGATCAGCACCACGAAGTTCGCGTAGTGCAGGGTCGGGTCGTACCACGACTTGTCGAACTCGTAGGGCCCGCCCGCCACCGTGGTGTTCTCCCAGCTCACCGGGCGCACGTCGACAGTCTCGCCGCTGGCCAGGGTGGTGGTGTTGCCCAGCCCGTAGCTGCTCAGGCCGTAGGTCAGGTCGTGCTGACCGAGCCAGTCCGCAAGGTTCTGGCTGACGGCCGGGATGCTCGGCTTGGTCACCGAGTAGCCGAGTGCCGCCAGGTAGCAGGCTAGGACCAGGCTCAGGGCGGGCACCAGCCGGGCCTTTCTCAGCCGGCCGCCCAGCATCCGGCCGGCCAGCACGGCACCCATCGCCAGCACGGGCGCCACCTCGCGCGCGCTCCAGTACGTGCTGGGCGTGGTGCTCAGCAGGTAAGCGGCCAAGTTGATCAAGATGCCCACGGTCAGGAGCTGGGCGATGCGGTCCTCGCAGCTGAAGAACCGCCGGATGACCAGCCACAGGCCCCACGCGGCCAGGGCCAGGCCGATCAGGTGCAGCAACGCGATGGCGCCTTCCAGCCCGATCGAGGTCATGCCGAACAGGTCGGCGCCGTAGATGCCGCAGAGGCTCTGCACCAGCAGCCACAGGTGCGCCGACATCTCGGTGACCGGGGCCACGCCGCCCTGGACGGGCAGCACGGTGAAGCCGCCGTGCGCGGAGATCGCCTTGACCACGATCCGGGATATCTCCACCGCCGCGGCCGCCGCCACTAGCAGCGATACGTCGAACCAGCCGTTGCGCCACCCCTCGCGGCGCTGGACCAGGACCTGGTAGGCGCGCACGGCGGAGACCGCGGCCAGCGGGGCCACGGCGATGAGCAGGATCAGCTGGTCGCCGATCGCGCCCCAGGCCAGCATCAAGGCGATGACGGGCGGCACGTACCATTTCCGCGGGGCGCGGTCCAGGACCAGCCAGGTCAGCATCAGCGGCACCGAGGTACCGGTGTGGTCGGGCTGGAAGACCAGGATGAACGCGCCCGGGCCGCTTTGCGGCGCGACCACGATCCCGGCCGCGATGAATAGGCGCACCATGCCCTCGCGGCCCTTGGCCTGGCCCCGGCCGAGCAGCCCGGCCGTCAGCACCAGCAGCGTGTAGGTGATCGCGGCCGAGGCGTGCAGGACGTCGGCGTTCAGCCCGCGGACCGCCTCCACGATCATGTACTCGGGCAGCTCGGTGGTGTAGAACGACACGTCTGTGACTGTCCAGCCACGCAGCAGCGGGTTGCCGTGCAGCATGTCCCAGGCCTGCAGCGCGTTGGACGCGCCGTCGGAGGTGACCTCCTGGGTCCGCGATATGGCCAGGTAGCACAGGTACAGGACGATGCCCGCGGCGGCTAGGCCGACCGGCCAGGCCACCAGGATCGCGCGGCGGAGCCAGGGACCGCTGAGACGGGGCCGGGGCACGCTGAGACGGGGCCAGGTGAACCGCGGGCCCTTGAGCGGTGACCTCTCGAGCGGTGACCTCTCGAGCTGGGGTCTCTCGAGCTGGGGCGCGCTGCCCTGCTCCGGTGCGAGGTGGTGGCCGTTGCTCCCGTTCACACCGTCGCCGTCGAAGTCCGGGGCGGGCTCGGCGGATCCGCCGGCCAGAGGGTTCCCGGCGCGAGCGCCGACCCGGGCGACGGCGAGCGGCATCGTGCCCGGGTCGTCTTCGGGTGGCGGCGTGTGCATACTCTCCCAGGCCAGTTCGCGGTTTCTCGAGTGAGCCTAGTACGGAGCCGGGACTCGGCGCGGCCCCGGAGCAGAACGCCAATGCCAGAAAATCGGTGGGGAACGTGCATAATGGCGGTCATGCGACTGTCAGCCCGGGCCGACTACGCACTGCGCGCTGCTATCGAACTCGCGGCGGCGGGCCCCGGCCACGTCACCGCCGATCAGCTCGCCCGCGCTCAGCAGATACCGGGCAAGTTCCTGGAGACCATCCTGACCCAGCTTCGGCGGGCCGGGCTCATCCGCAGCCAGCGCGGACCGGACGGCGGCTTCTGGCTGGCGCGGCCGGCGTCGGAGATCTCCCTGGCCGACATCATCCGGGTCATCGACGGTCAACTGCTGGGCGTGCGGGGCGAACGGCCCGAGAACGTCACCTATCCGGGCGTGGCCGAGCCCCTGCAGCAGGTCTGGATCGCGCTGCGGGCCAACGAGCGCGCCGTGCTCGAGCAGGTCACGCTGGCCGACATCGTGGCGGGCCGCCTGCCCGACATGGTGCGTCTGCTGACCGAGAACCCGCGCGCCTGGGTGTGAGGCGCTAAGCGCCGCGGCTTAGACCGGGACCATGTCCGTGACGTCGAAGCCCGGACCGGAGTCCGCGAAGTCCATGGCCGCCTCGGTGTCCGGGTCGATGGTGCTGATCGAGACGAAGTTCGCGGACGGCCCGCCGGGGCGCGCCTCGGCCGGCACGCGCAGGCCAGGCTCCCTCGGCATTTCCAGCACCGGCTCGTGCTGGAGTTCCGCGAGGGCAAAGTTGTCCGAGACCTCACGGAACACCTGAGAGAGCGGTGTACCCAGGGCGCCGCAGATCGCGGCGAGCAGTTCAGATGAGGCTTCCTTCTGGCCGCGCTCGACCTCGGACAGGTAACCGAGAGAAACACGCGCCGAGGCGGAGACCTCGCGCAGCGTACGACCCTGCCGCAGGCGCAGCCGGCGCAGCACGTCACCTAGCAGCTGACGGAGCAGAACCATAGTCGCACTCCCTTCGAAGGCCGAACCGCCGACACTTCACCGTACCTGGCAATACGGCTAGTTTGCGAGATCCGGCCACCCCGTGTTCGCTGCCAACGTAACGCTGTAATCAGTCCGAATCTTCCCGGAGCCTGCCGAGCAGCAGGCCGAGCGCATGCTCCACCGTCAGTCTACGGATGACGTGCCGGTCGCCGGTCAGGACGATGGTGCGTACCACCGTGTCGTCCGCGGCGCTGACCGCGATGTGCGCCGTGCCTACCGGCTGCCCGTCCGCGGGTTCGGGGCCCGCCACCCCGGTGGTCGCCACCCCGTAGGTCGCGCCGAGCCGGGTCCTGACCCCGGCCGCCATGGCCGCGGCCACCGGCGCGTAGACCGCGCCGTGCCGGGCCAGCATGCCCGGGTCCACGCCCAGCAGGGACGCCTTGAGCTCGGCGGCGTAGGTGACGACGCCGCCGCGGAACGAAGCCGAGGCGCCCGGTATGTCGGTGAGCGCCGCGGCGACCAGGCCGCCGGTCAGTGACTCGGCGACGGCGACGGTGTGACCGGCCGCCTGCAGCCGGGCGAGGATCTGCCCGGCCAGCTCATACGCGTCCTCGCCGACCGATGCCACGACCACGATCTTGCCTCCCAACCTCCGGTGCCGGCCAGCCCGGGCTAGATCGCGTCGGCGATCAGGTCCACTCCGTCCGACCCGGTCACTACCGCGCGGACCAGATCGCCAGGGGCGAGCGGGACCGCGGATCGGACCGTGGTCACCCCGTCGACTTCGGGCGCCTGATGGGCGGCCCGGCCAGGGTAGCCCTCGGATGGCTCCTCGTCAGCCGCGGAAACGTCTTCGATCAGCACGTCGAGGGTCTCCCCCACCCGGTCCGCGGCCCGCTGGGCCATCAACTCGTCGGCCAGGTCGGCGAACTCCTCCACCCGGCGAGAGATCTCCGCGTCGTCCAGCTTGCCCGGCCGGGACGCGGCCTCGGTGCCGTCTTCGTCGGAGTAGCCGAAGATGCCGATGGCGTCGAGCCCCGCGGCGCCCAGGAAGAGCTCGAGCTCGGCTAGGTCAGCGGCGGTCTCACCGGGGAAGCCGACGATGAAGTTGGACCGGACGCCTGCCCCCGGGCTGAGCTCCCGGATCTGGTCGAGCAGGTTCAGGAACCGCTCACGGTCGCCGAACCGCCGCATGGCCCGCAGCACCGGCCCGCTGGCGTGCTGGAACGACAGGTCGAAGTAGTCGGCCACCCCGGGCGTGGACGCGATGACCTCGATCAGGCCCGGGCGCACCTCGGCGGGCTGCAGGTAGCTGATCCTGACCCGCACGATGCCCTCGATGGCGGCTAGGTCGGGCAGCACCTCCTCGAGCAGCCGCAGGTTGCCCAGGTCCTTGCCGTAGGAGGTGGAGTTCTCGCTGACCAGCATCAGCTCGCGGACGCCCTGGCTGGCCAGCCAGCGGGCCTCGGCCAGGATCTCGGTCGGGCGCCGGGACACGAACGCGCCGCGGAAGGACGGGATGGCGCAGAACGAGCAGCGCCGGTCGCAGCCGGACGCGATCTTCAGCGGCGCCACCACCCCGGCCGACAGCCGGCGCCGGAGCACGCCGTCGCTCGAAGGGTCCGGCCTGGCCCACGGCGTCGTGGTGAGGTGCGGTTGGTCGGGCTGGCCGACCTGGCGGTCGGGCTGGGCGGCTTGGCGCTCGGCGGGGGTGATGGGCAGCAGCGTGCGGCGGTCCCGCGCGGTGTGCGCGGGACGGCGACGGCCGACCAGCACGTCGTCGAGCCGCGCGCCGATGTCGCCGTAGTCGTCGAAGCTGAGGATCTGCGCCTCGGGCAGCTCGCCGGCCAGCTCGGCGCCGTAGCGTTCGGCCAGGCAGCCCACCGCGGCGACCTTCGCGCCAGACTCGGCCGCGGACAGCAGCTCGGCGATGGACTCCTGCTTGGCCGCCTGGATGAAGCCGCAGGTGTTCACGAGCACCACGCTGGCCTCATCGGCCGAGGTCAGGTCCCAGCCGGACGCGGTCAGGCGGGCCGCTAGCTCCTCGGAGTCCACCTCGTTACGGGCGCAGCCCAGCGTGACCAGGCTGACCGTGCGCGCGGCCGACCCAGCCGGGCGAGGAGATCCGGACGGTGAAGACACACCGAGAGCCTATGCGGTGAGCGGGACAGCTTGGCGGGTCCCGGGTCCTGCTAGCCCGACTGGACGCCGGACGACGAACCGGGCTGGGTGCTCGGCGTCGACCCGCCCCGCGGGCTGTAGCTCAGCGTCAACGGCAGGGCGGTGCTGATCGGCTGGCGCTGACCGTCCACGGTGAGGACGATGCCGGCCGGGTTGCCCAGCCGGATGCTGACCGCCTGGCTCTCAGTCCAGGTCATCGAGCTGCCCGCCGGGACGACCCCCATGTAGATCTGCGAGCCGCCGTTGGCCTGGGTGAGCTGGACCCAGCACTCCTCCACCGCGGCGACCTTGATCACTACGTCCGAGGGCGCCACAGACGGCGTGGGGGACGTGGAGGCCGACGGTGTCGGCCGGGCGCTGGGCTTGGGGCTGGTGGTGGCGGCGACTCCGGCCCCGGCAACCGGGCCGGGCTTGTTGCCGTGCGAGGACACCAGGCGATAGGAGGCGAAGCCGATGATGGCGAGCAGCACCACGACCACGATCATGGTCATGCTGGGCGAGCGCCGCTCACGGATCTTGATCGGCTTGGAGGGTTCGAACACGTCGGCCGCCCGCAGCGGGCCCAGCGGCCCGTGGTCGGCGTCGTACTTGCTGATCAGCGGGGCCGGGTCGGTGCCTACGGCCCCGGCGATGCTGCGGATGTGCCCGCGCGCGTAGAAGTCGCCGCCGCAGGCGGCGAAGTCACCCTGCTCGATGTCCCGGATGATCGATTCCCTGATCCGGGTCTGCTGGCTGACCTGAGTAACCGTGAGACCGGCCTCACGGCGCGCGTCGGCCAGGGATTCGCCGATGCTCACGCTGCCCTCCACGTGCCTTCGGTCGCGATTTCCCACTCCCCGAGTGCGGGGCCAATCACCAAGTGTAGACAGGAAACATTGCCAGATCGGCGCGGCGGACGCAGCCTATCCGCCGCGCAACGAGATGAGCGTGTCGTCCAGGTCGTCCGGCCTGACCAGCACGTCGCGGGCCTTGGAGCCTTCGCTGGGACCGACGATGTTCCGGCTCTCCAGCAGATCCATCAACCGCCCGGCCTTGGCGAAGCCGACCCGCAGCTTGCGCTGCAGCATCGACGTCGACCCGAACTGGGTGGTGATGATCAGCTCCGCGGCCTGGATCAGCAGGTCCAGGTCGTCGCCGATGTCGGAGTCAATCTCGCGGGTGGATTCCTTAACCGCGGCTACGTCCTCGCGGTAGGCGGGCTCGGCCTGCTTCTTGCAGTGCGCGACGATCTCGCGGATCTCCTTCTCGTCCACGAACGCGTTCTGCAGCCGGATCGGCTTGGACGCGCCCATGGGCAGGAACAGCGCGTCGCCCTGCCCGACCAGCTTCTCCGCGCCGGGCTGGTCCAAGATGACCCGGGAGTCCATCAGGCTGGAGGTGGAGAAGGCCAGCCGGGACGGGACGTTCGCCTTGATCAGGCCGGTCACCACGTCCACGCTGGGCCGCTGCGTGGCCAGCACCAGGTGGATGCCCGCCGCGCGGGCCAGCTGGGTGATGCGGACCACCGAGTCCTCGACGTCGCGCGGCGCGACCATCATCAGGTCGGCCAGCTCGTCGACGATGACCAGCAGGTACGGGTAGGGCTGGTAAACGCGCTCACTGCCGGCCGGGGGCGTCAGCCGCCCGGCGCGCACCGCCTTGTTGAAGTCGTCGATGTGCCGGAACCCGCTGGCGGCCAGGTCGTCGTACCGGCGCTCCATCTCGCCGACCACCCATTCCAGCGCCTCGGCAGCCTTCTTGGGGTTGGTGATGATCGGCGTGATCAGGTGCGGGATGCCGTCGTAGATGGTCAGCTCGACCCGCTTGGGGTCGATCAGGATCATCCGTACCTCGTCCGGCGTGGACCGGGTCAGGATCGAGGTGATCAGGCTGTTCAGGCAGACCGACTTGCCGGAGCCGGTGGCGCCGGCGATCAGGATGTGCGGCATCTTGGCCAGGTTCGCGACCAGCACCCGGCCTTCGACGTCTTTGCCCAGCCCGACCACCATCGGGTGGTGGTCGCCGATCGCCACCTGCGACTTGAGCACATCACCCAGGCTGACGATCTCCTTGTCTGCGTTCGGGATCTCCACCCCGATGGCCGACCGGCCCGGGATCGGGGAGACGATCCGCACGTCGGCGCTCTTCACCGCGTACGCGATGTTCTTCTGCAGCGCGGTGACCCGCTCCACCTTGACCGCGGGGCCCAGCTCAATCTCGTACCTGGTCACGGTGGGCCCGCGGCTGAACCCGGTGACCTGCGCATCGACCTGGAACTGCTCGAGCACCTCGGTCAGCGCCTCCACCACGATGTCGTTGGCCCGGGTCCGCGCCTTGGGCGCCGAGCCCGGTCGCAGCAGCGCCATCGGCGGCAGCGTGTAGGCCACCGCGTCGCCGGTCAGCGTGAGTTGCTCGGGATTGCGCAGCGGCATGGACGGCTTGAGCTCGATGGGTTCCCTGGCCGGCTCGGCCGCGGGGGCGGGGTGGTCCCCGTGGGTGTCGAAGGTGAGCGCTTCGATCAGTCCGGCCTCGCCGTCGGGACGGGCGCCGGTCACCGCCTTGGCCGCCGCGTCGCGCTTCTTGCCCGGGCCGACCAGCGGCGTGTCGTACGGCTTGACGTGGCCGCCGGCCTCCAGGGCCGGGCGGAGCCGGACGTTCTTGGCGATCTGGCCGCGCCGCGGTCCTCGGGTCCGGATCCCGGTGCCGGCCTCGTAGTCCTCGTCGATCTCCAGGCCGTCCTGGTCGTCGCGCTCGGGCGCGGTGTACCCGAAGAGCTCGCGCAGCCCAGACAGGCGCTCGGGAATCCGGTGCAGCGGGGTGCCGGTGATGAGCAGCAGGCCGAACAGGGCCAGCAGCGCAAGCAGCGGCGCCGCCACCCACGGGGTCAGGGCGCGGGCCAGCGGCCCGCCGACCCCGTAGCCGATATAGCCGCCTGCCTTGCGGATCATGGCTGAGCCGCCGGACGGACGCGGTGAGCCCTTGGCGATCTCGAGCAGGCCGCTCAGGCCGAGGAGCAGGGCGGTCCAGCCGATCGCGGCCCGCCGGGTCGCCTGGTTGCGGTCCGGATGCCGCAGGAACCGCCAGGCCAGCAGTGCGACCAGCACCGGGGCCAGGAAGGCCAGCGCTCCGACCCCGCCGGTGACCGCCTGGTAGATGCCGCGCCCGACCGCGTTGCTCATCCGCAGCCACAGGCCGCCTGCGAGCACGATGGCGACCCCGAGGGTGAGCAGGCCCACGCCGTCGCGGCGGTGGTGCGGTTCGAGGTCACGCGCGCCGCGGCCGACCGACCGGACCGCGAACCCGAGGGCCCCGGCCACCACCATCCAGGCGCCCGAGATCACCCGGCCGATCCACCCGATCAGGATCACGACCGGATCATGGGTCCGAGCGGGCGTGCGAGGCTGGTTACGAGGCTGGCTGCGCGGCTTACGGGACTGAGGAGGCTTCTTTTTCTTGGGGGGCGTGCGGCGGGGCGTGCCGCCGGAATAGCTCGCTGACGTGCCGCGACCCCCCGCGCCGGTCCGGGCCGCGGGGGCACCGGGCTGGCGGGCTGGTTGGTTCCGGACACGGGTCGCCATACTTACAAACGTAGCGAGGAGGCTGGCCCGGGCAAAGCACCCGACCGGGCGTGTCGCGCAGAGCGTAAAACCACGGCCGTTCGGGATATGGATTTTAAGGCGATACGGTGGCGAGCCGTGCGGGCTGGACCGATAGGGTCGGGCCATGCGGGTCGCGATCCTTGATGATTATCAGCAGGTGGCGCTGGCCAGCGCGGACTGGTCCGGAGTCCGGGAACGGGCCGAGATACACGTCTTCACGTCGCACCTCGGGTCGACCGAAGCGCTGGTCGACGCGCTGGAACCGTTCGACGTCATCGTGGCGATGCGGGAGCGGACCCCGTTCGACGCCGAGCGGCTTGGCCGGCTCCCGCGGCTGCGGCTGCTGGTCACTACCGGCATGTCCAACGCGTCCATCGACCTGGACGCGGCGGCCTTGTGCGGAATCACCGTGTGCGGCACGGGCGGGATCGGTTCCTCGACGGCCGAGCTGACCTGGGGACTGATCCTGGCCCTGCTCCGGCACATCCCGGAGGAAGACCGGCGGCTGAAGCTGGCCGGAGGGGCCGGCGGGGCGGCGCTGGGCGTGGGCGGCGGCTGGCAGCAGACGGTCGGCACCGGCCTGGACGGCAAGCGACTGGGCGTCGTGGGCTTGGGTCACCAGGGCCGGCGGGTGGGCGAAATCGGCCGGGCGTTCGGCATGCACCTGGTGGCGTGGAGCCAGAACCTGGATCCGTCGCATGCGGAGAAGGTGCACGCCAAGGCGGTCAGCAAGGAGGAGTTGTTCGCCACCTCCGACGTGGTCACGGTGCACTACAAGCTCAGCTCGCGCAGCGTGGGGCTGGTCGGCGAGGCTGAACTGGCCCTGATGAAGCCGTCCGCCTTCCTGGTGAACACCTCTCGCGGCCCGCTGGTGGACAGCGCGGCGCTGCTGGCCGCGCTACGGTCGGGCGCCATCGCGGGCGCGGCCCTGGACGTGTACGACGTCGAGCCGCTGCCGCTGTCCTCCCCGCTGCGGACCGCGCCCAACGTGGTGCTCACCCCGCACCTCGGGTACGTCACCGAGGAGGCGTACCGGGTCTTCTACGGTGAAGCCGCCGAGGACATCGTGGCGTTCGCGTCCGGCTCACCAGTGCGGGTGCTGTCCTCCTAGCTGCTTGGCTTTTTAGCTGCTTGGCTTCCACTGGGGGTCGCGGCCGGACAGGGCAAGGGCGCGGTCGAAGGCGGTCGCGTCATCGGGGACCGGGACGACGGCGGCGAACCCCTGGTACTGGCGGAACAGGTCACCCTGGGCTTCGACAGTTTTCAGGACGTTTTGCGCCACGTCGTCGTCGCAGCGGTAGTCCTGCCCGGTGGCCTTGGCCACGTCCCAGCCGTGCAGCACCATCTCGGCGATCAGCAGGGCGGCCACGTCGGCGGCGGGGGTCGTGCTGCCCATGACGCCCAGCTCGCGCCGCCAGGCTTCGGGATCGGACCAGGCGTGCACGGCCCGGGCGATCTGGGCCTGGTAGGCCTGCGCGTAGTCGGGCTCGGCGGTGAAGTCCTTGCTCATCAGTTCCTCGGCGACGCTCTCGCCGTGGGCCCGGCGCTCGGCCGAGTAGGCGGTCCACAAGATCGTATGGTTGAGGAGGGTACGCAGGTCCCAGTCGGTACACGGGGTGGTTTGGGTGTTCGCGGCGTCCTGCGCTGCGTCTTTCGCGGCGCCTTTCGCTGCGCCGGTGACTACGCGGGCGGCCTCGGCCGCGGCGGCGGCCATCAGGGCCGGGCCATCGGTGGTTTCTTGGTTCGTATTCATCCGTTCACCGTAACTAGGTCCGGGTGCCACGGTCTTGAAGAAAAGCGACAGCTACGCTGGTCACGTGGCAGATTCCGCCGCCTTCGCCGTCTCCTCCGCCGCCGCCGGTGCGGCGCCGCCTGGGGCTATGGGACGCGGCGTGTTGCGGCCTGATCTCGCGGCGGACAGATTCGGGCTGGCCAAGTACCAGCCCTCGGTGCCGCTCGCACCCTTTGTCGACTATTACTGGATCGTCCGCTGGGACCTGCGCGGAGAGCCGCCGTACGAGCAGACGATCCTGCCTCATCCCAACGTGCACCTGGCCTTCGAGGCGTCCGGCGCCGGCATCTACGGCGTAGATCGGTCACTGTTCGCGCGCCAGCTTTCCGGGCAGGGCAAGGCGCTGGGCGTCCGGTTCCGGGCTGGGTGCTTCCGGCCGTTCTGGGCGGCGCCCATCTCGCAACTCAGCGACCGGGTCGTTCCGGCGACCCGGGTGTTCGGGCCGCTGGCCGAGAAGATCAGGCAGGCGATCATGTACGCCGAGTCCGACGCCGACATGACCTCGCACGCCGAGTCCTTGCTGTTCTCGGGGCTACCGGAACGCGACCCGGTAGCGGAGCAGGTCGCTCGTCTGGTCGAGTTGATCACCTCGGACTGCTCGCTGCGGCGAGTCGACCAGCTGGCTTTGGCGAGCGGGCTGTCGGTGCGCAGCCTGCAGCGGATGTTCGCCGACTACGTGGGCGTGAGCCCCAAGTGGGTAATGCGCCGGGCCCGGTTGCACGAGGCGGCGGAGCGGGCAGACAGCGGCGAGCCGGTCGACTGGGCCGCGCTGGCCGTCGACCTCGGCTACGCCGACCAGGCGCACCTGACCCGGGAATTCACCGCGACCATCGGGGTGCCGCCGAGTCGCTACCGGTCGTTACACTGNNGTTCGGTTCTGTGCGTCATTCTGCTTCGGTCCGTATGTCCTGCGGACGACGGCCGGTTTCAAGGGCTTCGCGGATGGCGGCCAGTACTTTGGCTGGCTGGGTCCGGATCTCGCGGGGCGTGAAGGGCAGCATAAGGATGCCGCGCTTGGCCATCCGGCGCTGCCGCTCGAGTGTCCGGGTGTGGTCGTGCGGCGACAGGTGCCATTCGTGGGAGTCGACCTCCACTGCGACGCCTCGGTCGGGCCACCAGGCGTCCGGCCGGGCGATGAAGGTGCCGTCGTCGTCATACAGGGAGGCGTTGAAGAGCGGCATCGGCAGGCCGGATTTTGCGAGCAGGTCCTTGAGGTCTCCTTCTGCCGCCGAATGGATCCCGTCGGCGACGTCGGTCAGAGCCTCGCGGAACAGCTTTGATCCGACGCTCGGGCCCGCGTTGAGTTCGGCCGATAGGTCCGGGACAGTGCAGGCGCTTCGCTGCACGGCATCGGCCACCATCGCGCGTACGTCGCGCAGGCTGGTCAGGCCCCGGGCCGTGTCGGCGACAGCCCGCGCGGGAAGCGCGTAATACAACGGCCCGAGCCGCCAAATTCGCTTCGGCATCCGGGTCGTGCGATGGAGTCGGACGAAAGCTACGTCCTGGCGTCGTCGCGACGCCGGGATCAAAACGTCGATGAGGTCCGCGACAGGCCCCCGGATGCGGTGCTGCTGGAGAGCGGCCGGACCGGTGATCACACCGCCGCCACCCGCGTAGAGCATGGCGGCCATCTGATGCTGGATGATGGTCGGCGTCCCGGTCGCAGCCAGGTAGACGCCGGGGATCAAGCTCTGCCACGAGTTCCCGGGACCGAGACGATGCCGGAGCGAACTAGCGGTGACGCCAGCGACGAGCGCTTGACGGCGGGTGATTACGTCTAGCTGCTGACTCAGAAGCTGGCGGAGCGCATCGTCGCCAGCACGCGTGGTTACGCCCATAGGGGCATCATGCGATCTGGGTCCGACAAAACCTTCGGGTTGCGTATCCCCAGCCCCGCCCGCCTCGGCCCTAGGGCGCCCCGGGGGCGCCCCGGGCGCCCCGGGCGTGGCCGACGCGTCGGCGGGCGCACCGATGGAACATCGGTGCCGTTGTAGCGACAGCAATGTTCCATCGGTTTCGCTGGTGACACGGCGGGAGGAGTGCGGGCCGGGCCGAAGGGTGGGGCCTGTGGGCGGGTTGGGGCACATAAGGGTGTGAGGTGCGGCCGTGGTACGGCCGTGGCTCGGAAGCGGGACTTGCGGCGGCGCGGGGGTCGGGGGCGCGGGGGTTTGGGTGGGCCTGGCGGTGGTGGGGGGCGGGTCAGGCTTGGACTACTACGGGGATGATCATGGGGCGGCGGCGGTAGTTGTCGCTGACCCACTTGCCGACGATGCGGCGGGCTAGCTGGCTGATCTGGTGGGCGTCGGTGATGCCGTCGGCGGCGGCCAGGGCCAGGGCTTCCTCGATCTTGGGCAGGACCTCGCCGAAGGCGGCGTCGTCGATGCCGGCGCCGCGGGCGTGGATCTCGGGGCCGGCCACCAACTTGCCGGAGTTGGCGTCGACCACGATCACCACCGAGACGAAGCCTTCCTCGCCGAGGATGCGCCGGTCTTTCAGCTGCGACTCGGTGACCTCGCCGACCGTGAGCCCGTCCACGTAGACGTACCCGCAGGGCACCGCGCCGACCACGCTGGCCTGGCCGTCTATCAGGTCCACCACGACACCGTCCTCGGCGATCACGATGTTGTCGTCGGGGACGCCGGTCAGCGAGGCGAGGTGGGCGTGCGCCCGCAGGTGCCGCCACTCGCCGTGGATCGGCATGAAGTTGCGCGGGCGGACCAGGTTCAGCACGTACAGCAATTCGCCGGCCGGCGCGTGCCCGGATACGTGCACCAGGGCGGAGCTGCGGTGCACCACACGGGCGCCGAGCCGGGTGAGGCCGTTGATGACCCGGTACACGGCGGTCTCGTTGCCGGGGATCAGCGAGGAGGCGAGGATGACGGTGTCGCCGGCGGCGATCCGGATCGGGTGGTCGCGGCCGGCCATCCGGGACAGCGCCGACATCGGCTCGCCCTGCGAGCCGGTGGAGATCAGCACGACATCGCCGGGGGGCATCTCCTCGGCCTCGCGCAGGTCGACCAGGAGCCCGCCGGGCACGCGCAGGTAACCGAGGTCGCGGGCGACACCCATGTTGCGGACCATGGACCGGCCGACGAAGGCGACCTTACGCCGGTGCTTGACCGCCGCGTTGAGCACCTGCTGGACCCGGTGCACGTGCGAGGCGAAGCAGGCCACGATGATGCGCTGCTTGGTGTTGGCGAAGATCTCGTCAAGCACGGGGGCGATCTCGCGCTCGGAGGTGACCACGCCGGGCACTTCGGCGTTGGTCGAGTCGGCCATCAGCAGGTCGACACCTTCGGTGCCGAGGCGGGCGAACCCGGCCAGGTCGGTGAGCCTGCCGTCCAGCGGCAACTGGTCCATCTTGAAGTCGCCGGTGTGCAGGACCAGGCCGGCCGGGGTCCGGATGGCCACGGCGAGGGCGTCCGGAATCGAGTGGTTGACGGCCAGGAACTCACAGTCAAAGGGCCCGAACGAGCTGTGGCTGCCCTCGACCACCTCCACCGTGACCGGGTCAAAGCGATGCTCGGCCAGCTTGCTCTGGACCAGGGCCAGGGTCAGCTTCGAGCCGACCAGCGGGATGTCCGACCGCTCCCGGAGCAGGTACGGGATCGCGCCGATATGGTCCTCGTGCGCGTGGGTGAGGACGAGCGCCTCCACCTGGTCGAGCCGGCCGTCGAGGTAGCCGAAGTCGGGCAGGATCAGGTCCACGCCGGGCTGGTCAGGGTCCGGGAACAAAACCCCGCAATCCACTATGAGGAGGCGGCCGCGGTACTCGAAGACCGTCATGTTCCGGCCGATCTCGCCGAGCCCGCCCAGGGCTACGATGCGCAGGCCGCGGCGGGGCAGCGCGGGCGGCGGGGTGAGATCCGGATGCGGGTGGCTCACGCGCTCAGGCCGTTCCCCGGCAGCTTCACGCCGCCGGCGGTGAGGTCAAGAGCCAGCTGATACCGTTCGGCCTCGGTGGCGGCCAGCAGCGGGCCGCGCACCGCACCGCCCGGCAGGCCGAGCAGGTCCAGGGCGGCCTTGGTCATCACCGCGCCCTGGTTGCGGAACAGGCCGTCGTAGACCGGGATGAGCTCGTAGTGGAGCTGCCGGGCCCCGGCGACGTCGCCGGCGCCGAACGCGTCGATCATCTCGTGCAGCCGGTCCCCCACGACGTGGCCGACCACGCTGATGAAGCCGACCGCGCCGAGGGAGAGCCAGGGCAGGTTCAGCATGTCCGTACCGCAGTAATAAATAAGGTCGGTCCGGGCCAGCACGTGCGAGGTGGCGGACGCGTCGTCCTTGGCGTCCTTGACGCCGACGATCCGCGGGTGAGCGGCCAGCCGGACCAGGGTCTCGGTGGCAACGGCCGCGCCGGTCCGGCCCGGGATGTCGTAGATCAGCATCGGCAGGCCGGTCGCGTCGGCGACCGCGGTGAAGTGGGCTTCCAGGGCCGGCTGCGGCGGCTTGCTGTAGTAGGGGGTGACGACCAGCAGGCCGTGCGCCCCGGCCTGTTCGGCGCGACGGGCCAGCTCGATGGTGTGCGCGGTGATGTTGGTGCCGACGCCGGCGACCACCTGCGCGCGGGAGCCCACCGCCTCGAGCACCACCTGGATCAGGCGCTCTTTCTCGGCATCGGTGGTGGTCGGCGCCTCCCCGGTGGTCCCGTTCAGCACCAGGGCGTCATTGCGCATGTCGGTAACCAGGTACTCGGCGAGGCGGGCCGCCCCGTCGTAGTCGACGGCCCCATCGGGGGTCATGGGGGTGATCATCGCCGTGACCATCTGCCCAAACGGCGCGCTGGTTGTCGTCATACCCGAACGCTACCCGCAACCAGGTGCGCAAAGTAGTCGGCATACCGTCACCCCGGCGGGAAATCCCGCCAGGGCCCGATTCGGCGCAGGGCTGGCCGGCCCCTGTGCGGCCAGCTCTGGTATGGCCAGCCCGCAGCGGGCTGGCGGCTCGGCCGGGGTCAGCCGTCGCGGATGATCTGGGTCAGCTGAGCGGCCATTTCGGCCAGGGCCTGCCGCGGTTGCTTCTGGTGCGTGAGGGCCTGGTACACCGAGCTGGAGATGGCCAGGCTGGCCTGGTCGTAATTGGAGATCGCCGGGCGCGGCTGCGCGGAGTTGATGGCCTGCTCAAGCACGGGAAGGTAGGGATAGCTGCGGATCAGGGCCGGGTCGGTATAGAGCTGCGTCCATACCGGCGGGAACGATCCCTGCTCGAGCATCTCCTTCTCGTTGGTCAGGTACGTCATGTACTTGATGAAGTTCAGGGCCGTTCGCTGATGCTGGGAGTACGCGCTGATCGCGAGGTTGGCGCCGCCCAGGGAGCTAGAACCGATGCCGTCGGGGCCCGGCAGCGCCACGACGCCGAACTTCCCGTACACCTTGTTGTCCGGTCCGGGCACGGACAGCGCCGCGTAGACGTCGGGCCAGTTGTCGAGGAACAAGAACTTGCCTGCCTCGAACGCGGCCTGGGCCGACTCCTCTTCGTAGGTGAGCGTGACCTTGGGGATCCAGCCCTGCTGGAACCCGCTGACCAGGAACTTTAGTCCGTCGAGCGCCTGGGGTGAGTCCACGGTGACCTTGTTGCCGTCGGCGGACATGATCGACCCGCCGGCCGACTGAACCGCCGCGGCGAAGTCGACGGTGAGGCCCTCATAGGGGGCGAACGTGCCGGCGTACCCGTCCAGGCCGTACTTCGGTGCCACGGTCTCGGCGAGCTTGGCCAGCTGGGCCCAGGTCTTGGGCGGCTGCTGGCCCGCCTTGGCGAGGATGTCCTTGCGGTAGTAGAGGAGATCCGCGTTGCTGTAGTCGGGTACGGCGTACAGGCGGCCCTGGTACATGGCGGTGGCCACGGCCGGCTTGAGAAAATCCTTCAGCGGGAACTGGCTCTCGGGCAGCGGGATGATCCAGCCGTTCGAAGCGAACTCCGCGGTCCAGATGACGTCCATGTCGATGACGTCATACTCGTCGCTCTTGGCCTGGAGGTTCGCCACCAGCTCGGCCAGTTGGTCGTTGGACGCCTCGGGCAGCAGCAGCAGGGTGACCTTCTGGTTGGGATAGCGCTGGTTCCAGTTAGTGATCACGCCCTGCAGCCAGCCGGAGTTGTCCTTGCCGATGGCCAAGGTGATCGGGCCGATCCCGTTGGTCGACGGGGCCTGGCCGCCCGGCGAGGCGCATCCGGCGGCCAGGAGGAGGGCGACCGCGACGGCGGCGATAGCAGGCCACGCACGCCGCCTACGGGCCACGACTCCACCTGCCCTCTAGATTCGTAGATGCATGTTATGCACCGTTGTTATGTATATGTCAACACGATCACATAACGACTCCGACATGTTTCGCGCCGACGCGCCGACGCGCCGGGTCCCAACGTAGCTGGCCGAAACTCGCCGGGCGCAGGGGCTTACATATCTGTTATGTACAGCGTTAATCTGAGCGCGAGCTAACCGGGGCCGGTCCGGGCCCTGGCAGGTGCATGGAGGTGACGGGATCGTGCGGCAGCCCTTGCTGGCGCTCCTCGCAAAAGAGCCGGCTCATGGCTATGAGCTGAAGCTTGCGCTGGAACAGACCTT
>PLIQ01000161.1:37696-42888 GCA_003140115.1 Actinomycetota bacterium
CACTACCTCAGCCTCATACGCCGGCTCACCGAGCTGCAGGCCGACACCGATCCGGCCGACACCACGGCCCGGCTGCTGATCGAGGGAGCCGTCTTGCACCTGCAGGCCGACCTGGACTGGCTGGAACGATGCCAGGAGGAACTCGTGTGAGCCGCGCCATGCCGAAAGGCTCGCCGTGGCCGCCAGCACGGTCAGCCGACTCGCAGGTATTGCTGCGGACCGCGAAGCTGGCGAAGACCTACCGGACCGACGGAGTCCCGGTGGAGGCGGTCCGCGGGGTGGATATCGAGCTCGGCATCGGCGAGTTCGTCGCCGTCATGGGTCCGTCCGGCTCGGGTAAGTCCACCTTGTTGCACGTCCTGGCCGGGCTGGAGCCGGCCACGAGCGGTGAGATCTGGCTGCGGGGGGAGCGCGTCGACGGGCTGTCCACGGCCGGCTGGGCCATCTTGCGCCGACGTCACATCGGGTTCGTCTTCCAGTTCTTCAACCTGCTGTCCAACATGACGGTCGCCGACAACGTGGAGCTGCCGGCGCTGCTCGCGGGCGCGGGCGCCCGGCAGGCCCGAAACCGCCGCGAAGAGCTGCTGGCCGAGCTGGGCCTGACGGACAAGGCGACCGCCGCTCCGGCCCGGCTGTCCGGCGGGGAGCAACAGCGGGTCGCGCTGGCCCGCGCGCTCGCCAACGAGCCGAGCCTGCTGCTGGCCGACGAGCCGACCGGCAACCTGGACAGCTCCAATACGCGCGACGTCCTCAGGCTGCTGCGCCGCACGCACGATTCCGGCCAGGCGATCTTGATGGTCACGCACGACGCCCGCGTGGCGAGCCTGGCCGACCGGGTCATCAACCTGTTCGACGGGATGGTGGCCGACGACGCCAAGATCGTTCCCATCCCTCGCGGCGTGAACGGCGTTCGCGATGTCCTGGAACTGAGAGGCTGAGACCCGGTGCGAGGCACGCTGCGGTGGGCACGCGCGGATCTGCGCGCTCACCGCGGCCAGGCCCTGCTCACCATAGGGGTGGTCGGCTGCGTGGTGGCCGCGCTCTTCCTGGCCACGATGCTGCTGCAGGGCGCCCTGAACCCGTGGCAGCAACTGTTCGCCCGGACCCGCGGGGCGGACGTACTGGTCTACTTCCAGAACGGGACCAATACCAGCGAGCTGCGCTCGCTCCCGGGAGTCCAGGCGGTCGGCCAGCCTTACCAGGCCGCCTCGGCGACGCTGGAGCAGGGCGCGGTACGGTCACCGGTCGAACTGGCCGGCCTGACCCCGGTGCCGCCCACGATGTCCGCGCCGCTGATCGTGGCGGGCACCTGGCTGCGGCCCTCGGAGCAGGACGGCGCGGTGCTTGAGGCGTCGTTCGCGGCGGCCGTCCACGTCGGCGTCGGTGACCAGATCGTCGTGGACGGCATCGACGGCACGCAGGTCTCGATCCGGGTCATCGGCATCGCCGACACCGCCGACCAGGGTTTCTACCCGCAGTGGACGCCCGGCCTGATCTGGGTCCAGCACACGCTGCTGACCCGGGTCGAGCCGCAGGCGAGCGAGACCGAGAAGGTCGTGGGTCTGCGGCTGGACGACAACTCCGCCCTGGCCACCAGCGAGGTCGTGCAGAACATCTACAACTACTACAACGGCGCGGCGGAGAACTCGGCGGTCTTGCGCTACTCGACCTGGCAGCAGGTGCAGGGCTCGATGGCCAGCAACGACCGGCTGCTCGGGCTGCTGCTGGCCCTGTTCGGCATCATCGCGCTGATCGCCGGCCCGTGCGCAATCGCCAACGTCACCGCGGCCCGGGTCCTGGTGCAGCGCCAGGACATCGCGATGCTGAAGGCGCTCGGGTTCACCCCCGGTCAGGTGGTGCGGATGCTGCTCGCCCAGCAGACCGCGCTGGGCGCGGCCGGAGCCGTACTCGGGCTGGCCGCGGCGCGGATCTTGACCTCGCCGGAGTTCGTGCGGCCGCCGGACGGCACGCCGGTCGGCCTGGCTCCGCTGTCCGGCGCATGGCTGGCACTGATCGCCGGCGGCACTGTACTCACCGTGGCGGTCGCCACCATCATCCCGGCCTGGCGGGCGGGCCTGGTCTCTCCGGTCGCCGCCGTGCAGCCGAGCCCGCCACGTGGTCACCTGTCCCTGATCGCCCGGCTGGGCCTGCTCGTCCACCTTCCGGCGGCCCTCGTCCTCGGCGCCCGGGACTCGCTGACCCGGCGGCTGCCCGCGGCGCTGACCGTGGTCGGGCTGGCCATCCCGATGGTGATGATCACCATCGCGCTGACCTGCTGGTCGACCGTGGACAGCTTCACCAGGGACCCGGGGCGGATAGGCCTGGCGGCGGCCGTCACGGTAAGCCAAGGCGGCCTGGACGCGAAGCAGACCCGGGCCCTGATCAGCCAGGACGACCAGGTGCTCGCGTCCTACCCGGGCGCCGAGTTCGAGACGCTGCTGCCCGGCGTCAACGGCACGTTCATTGCCCGGGCCATGGGCTACTCCTGGCGGCCGTACCCGTTCCAGATGGTCCAGGGGCATATGTTCCGCGCCGCCAACGAGGCGGTGGCGGGCCAGGGTTTCCTGGACCTGATGCACATCGGGGTCGGCGCGTGGATCTCGCCGACCATCGACGGCGTGCCGGTGATCTTGCACATCGTGGGACGGACCATCGAGCCGGCCAACAACGGGGACGTCCTCGATTTCGGGCTCGACGCGCTGACCGACGCCGGCAGCGGGCCGCCCCCACTGGTCTACAGCCTGGTCCTGAAGCCGGGCGTGGCGGCCGCCACGGCGCGGGCGGACCTGCTCGAAGCCTCACACAACCGGCTCGACGTGCGTCTGGTGACCAATCCGGCCAGCGGGCTCGGGGTCGTGCGACTGGTGGTCGCCGTCGCGGTCGTCCTGCTGGCTGTCATCGGGCTGGCCAACCTGCTCACCGCGACCGCGGTCGGGCTGAGGGATCACCTGCACGAGGTGGGCGTGCTCAAGGCCATGGGGCTCACACCGCGCCAGGTGATGGCCACGCTCGTGGTCAACACCACGATCCTGACCGCGATCGGCGTGGCCGGCGGGATGATCGCGGGCCTGGTGATCGCGCCGCGGCTGATCAACATGCAGGGCCAGACGAGCGGGATCGGGTCGGGCATCGCCGCGGGCTTGTCCGCCGCGACCATCGCCGAGATTCTCGCCATCGCGCTGGCCGTCGCCACGGCGGCGGCGTTGTTCCTGGCCCGTCGCACCACCCGGATCTCCGACTCCGCTCACCTGCGCAGCCCGGCCAGCCCGTCGCGGCCGCATCCGCACCCACCGTTGCTTCGGAATCCGTTACCTAGGAGCGGCCAGACGTCACGATTCTCCCTCGCCCCAGCGGGCACACCAGTCAGCGGTCGCGCTACCCGGGAATCGCTGAAGGAAACCGGATAACGTTGACTTGCAATGCTTTCTTTGCCACCGCATTTGCGTGGTGCGGCGGTCCTTTGCACGGCGCTCCGGAAATCCAGGCGGCCGGCCGTGAGACGACTAGACAACGCCGCGAGCTTTATCTTTGCGCTATCCAAGATACAGGCGTCACATTTTGGAAACGAGATGGAAACTGGGCTTGCCCCCAGGAGAACGTTGCATCACGCTAGAGATGATGTCGAGATAACGTTATTCAGGAGGCTGGCTGCTCCGGCTCAGGCTCGAAGGAAGTCCGATATGAGTCATCCACGGCTAACGAACCAAGAGGCTGCAATCCGGCCTGATCGCGGTGCCCCGGCTGCTGGCCGGGAGGCACGTCCGTGGANNCGGTCACGCCCGGCCCCGGCCGCCCGACATGGGAGCTCGGCCGCTACCGCGGCAGATGCGGCCGCGGCAGCCAGGCTCGCGAAGACGACCTCAAGACAGCCACAACGTAGCAAGCAGGAGTACAGGAACGGGTGGTCGCGGTGTGGCGTCCATCCCTGGCCCAAGGAGCATCAATGGCACGACAGAGATCGGCGGGATACTCGTCGCGGCGGCTGAGAAGCTGGCAGCTGGCCGCCCTGGTCGGGGCGGTCGGGGCGCTTGGCGTAGCCGGCTGTAGCAGCAGCACTAGCAGTGGCACCAGCGCCGGCAGCACGACTTCGAGCTCGAGCACGGCGTTGCCGGCGAGCGGGACGTCAACGGCACCGGGTAACGCGACGTCGGGCACGATCGACTGGTGGGCGAGTCCGATCAACACCAGCGGCGTGGACGTCCGGACGGTGCTGATCAAGGACTTCGAGGCGCAGTACCCGAACATCAAGGTCTCGCTGACCTCGGCGCCGAACAACACCGACACCAACCGGGCGACACTGGCCACGGACATCTCGGGCGGGGCGTCCACCCCGGACGTGTTCATGGGCGACGTGATCTGGCCGGCCCAGTTCGGCGAGCACGGGTTCGCGGTGCCGCTGTCGGATTACCTGCCGTCCAGCTACTGGGCGCAGTTCGCGCCCGGTCTGGTCCAGGGCGCCACGTACCAGGGCAAGGTCTACGGCTCGCCGATGTTCGAGGACCAGGGCTTCCTGTACTACCGCAAGGACNNTGCTGGCCAAGGAGCACCTGCCGGTGCCCACGACCTGGGAGCAGCTGCTGTCTGAGTCGGAGACGCTGCAGAAGGCCGGGCTGGTCAAGTACGGGTTCGTCTGGGAGGGTGCCTCGTACGAGGGCCTGACGTGCGACTTCATGGAGTACCTGACCGACGCCGGCGGCACGGCGACCAACAGCGCCTACACCACGGCCAGCCTCGACTCGCCGGCCGCGGTCAAGGCGGTCACGTTCATGCGCCAGCTGATCACCACCGGCGTCACCCCATCGGCGGTGACTACGTTCCAGGAGGCGCAGGCGATGTCCACGTTCGCCTCCGGGGATGCCGCGTTCCTGCGCAACTGGGACTACGCCTACGCCGACTCGCAGGTCGCGGGCACCCCGACCGTCGGCAAGGTCGGCGTGGCACCGCTGCCCACCTTCGCTGGCCAGTCCGCCCCCGGATACTCCAACATCGGTGGCTGGAACCTGTACATCAACCCGCACAGCAAGAACATCGCCGCCGACCTGACCTTCATCAAGTGGATGGCGAGCACGAAGGCCCAGGACGTCCTGTCCGAGCAGTACTCCGAGATCCCCACCGTGGAGTCGGTGCGAACCTCCCCCGCGGTCCTGGCCCTGAACCCGGTGCTAGCCATCGTGCCGAAGACCAAGCTGGTC
>PLIQ01000590.1 GCA_003140115.1 Actinomycetota bacterium
GCGGATCTCGAACCGGTCGTCGGTGTCAACCCACTCCCCGTCGATGAGCATGGCGTAGCGCCGGACGGTATCCATACCAGTCCCCTTTCGCGGTTTGACCCATGACGCTAGGCCGGAGCGGACCCGCCGATAACGTGCCGGCGGCACGAGGATGGGCCGGTTCCTCGGCCCGCCGGCACAACAGTTGTGCCGGGGTAACAACCCCCGGCGACAGACTTGATACGGGGGGACGACGACCGTCCGCGCCGCGCGCCGGACAATTGGCACCGTGACGAACCTGGCCAAGAACCTGACGGACACCACCCGCGCGCACGCCGGCCGGGTGGCCGTGCGGGTGGACAACGCGGCAATGACCTACCGGGCCCTGGACGACGCGAGCGCCCGGGTGGCCGGGCTGCTGCACGAACGCGGCCTCAAACCCGGCGACCGGGTCGGCCTCATGATGCCCAACGTCGCCGAGGTCCCCGTGGTGTACTACGGCGTGCTCCGGGCCGGCGGCGTGGTCGTCCCGATGAACCCGCTGCTCAAGGCCCGGGAGGTGGCCTATTACCTGGGCGACTCCGGGGCCGGGCTGATCTTCGCCTGGCACGCGTTCGCCGAGCAGGCCCGCACCGGCGCGGAGCAGGCCGAGGCCGAGCCCATCGTGGTGGACGAGGTCAGCTTCCCCGAACTGCTGGCCTCCGCCACGCCGGACTACCAGGTCGCGGACGTCGACGACGACGACACCGCGGTGATCTTGTACACCTCGGGCACGACCGGCCACCCGAAGGGCGCCGAGCTCACCCACGGCAACCTCATCAGCAACACCGAGGTGACGCGCACCGACATCGTCCAGGCGCACCCCGACGACGTGATCTTCGGCGGGCTGCCGCTGTTCCACGTGTTCGGGCAGACGGTCGCGCTCAACGTCTCGGTCGCGGCCGGGGCGTGCCTGACCCTGCTGCCGCGGTTCGACGCCGAGCACGCCCTGCGGATCATCTCCGGCCACAAGGTCACCGTCTTCGAAGGCGTGCCGACCATGTACGTGGCGCTGATTCACGCGCCTGACCGCGCGGACTACGACACCTCCTCGCTGCGGGAGTGCATCTCCGGCGGCGCGGCCCTGCCGGTCGAGGTGCTGCGCGGCTTCGAGGAGGCGTTCGGCGTCCCGGTGCTCGAGGGCTACGGCCTGTCGGAGACCTCGCCGGTCGCCTCGTTCAACCTCCCCGGCCGCGAGCGCAAGCCCGGCTCGATCGGCACCCCCATCCGGGACGTCGAGATGCGCGTCGTAGACGCCGACGACCACGAGGTGCCCCGCGGCGAGGTCGGCGAAATCGTGATCCGCGGGCCGAACGTGATGAAGGACTACTGGCAGCGCCCCGAGGCCACCGCCGAGGCGATCCGCGACGGCTGGTTCCACACCGGTGACCTGGCCCGGGTCGACGAGGATGGCTACTTCTACATCGTCGACCGGAAGAAGGACCTGATCATCCGCGGCGGCTACAACATCTACCCGCGGGAGATCGAGGAGGTGCTCTACGAGCATCCCGCGGTCGCCGAGGCCGCCGTGCTCGGCCTGCCGCACTCCTCCCTGGGCGAGGAGGTCGGTGCCGCGGTAGCCCTCAAGCCGGGTGCCACCGCCACCCCCGAGGAACTGCGCGACTACGTCAAGGGCCAGGTCGCGGCCTACAAGTACCCGCGGCACGTGTGGATCGTCGACGCGCTGCCCAAGGGCGGGACGGGCAAGATCCAGAAGCGGGATATCGTCGTCCCGGCCGACCTGACAGCGCCGGATTTGCCTGGGCCTCCGGCCGCGGCCCTCTAAGGCTGTGCCGTGAGGCTGCTGCTGCTCGCTCCGCCGGGCGCCGGCAAGGGCACCCAAGGCGAGCGGCTGGCGGCCTGGTCCGGCGCCCGGCACATCGCCGCCGGTGACCTGCTGCGCGCGCAGGCCCGCTCCGGGGACCTGCTGGGCCGTCAGATCGCCGTCCACCAGGCCCGCGGCGATCTGGTCCCCGACCAGATCGTGCTCGACGTGCTGACCCCGGTCGTGGTCGAGGCGGCCGCCCAGGGCGGGTACATCCTGGACGGCTTCCCGCGGACCCTGCCGCAGGCCACCGCCGCGGCCGACCTCGCGGTCCGGCTCGGCGTGACCCTGGACGCGGCGATCTACCTGCACGCGCCGGACGCGGTGCTGACCCGGCGACTGCTGGACCGCGCCAGCCAGAGCGGACGCTCCGACGACGTGGCCGACGTGATCGAGCACCGGCTCGAGGTGTTCGCCGAGACGACGGGCCTGCTCGTCCCTTACTACACCGAGCGCGGCATCCTGGTCGCGGTCGACGCCGACCAGCCACCGGACTCCGTCACCGCCGACATCCAGACCCGGCTGTCCAGCGTCCCCATGGGAGGTACCGCTTAGTAACGTTCAGCTGACTCACCGGCGTTGAATAGGCGGTGCCCGCGGGCGGGGCATACGTTACAACCATGTGGCCCATCGACCGCCCGGCGCAGTGGGTGGACCGAGGCCAGGAGCTCACTGCCCTGCGGGCCGGCGTCGAGGCTCTCCGCCAGGGCGGGGGAGCGGCGGTCTGGGTCGAGGGCGAGCCCGGCATCGGCAAGTCGTCGCTGGTCGTCGAGGCGCTGGCCGGAACGGGCGAGCTGGGCTGGGACGTCGGATGGGGGATCGCGGACCAGCTGGCCGAGCGACTGCCGCTGAGCGTGATGCAGGACTGCCTGCAGGTCCGCCTTAGTTCGCCCGACCCGCGCCGCGCGCGCGCCGCCAGCCTGCTGCGCAGCCAGCGGCTCGGGCTGTTCGCCGACGGCGACGTGCCCGTCTCCGGGGTCGAGATGCTGATGGCGCTGGCCGACGAGCTGTGCGCAGCCGCCCCGACCGTAATGGTCATCGACGACCTGCAGTGGGCCGACGACGCATCGCTGCTCGTCTGGCACCAGCTCGCCGCCTCGATCGATCAGCTGCGCCTGCTCCTGATCGCGACCTGCCGGTCCGATCCGCACCGGCCGCAGGTGCAGCAGGTCCGCTCAGCCCTGGCCCGCCGTGGCGGAGCGGTGGTCACGCTCGGACCGCTGCCCGATGCCGATGTGGCCGCCCTGGTCACGGCCATGCTCGGCACGCCGCCCGCAGGTACGCTGCGCCAGCTGACCGCTCAGGCCGCCGGAAATCCCCTGTACCTGCGTGAGCTGGTCGATGCCCTGGCACGTGAGCGGGCCCAGCCCGGTCCCGCCGGTCCCGGTCCCGGTCCCGGTCCTGCTCCCGGTCCCGTCGCCGTCGCCGGCGTCTGGCCGGGCGCCGAACCCCTGCCGACGTCGCTGGCCGCCGTGCTGAACGATCGGCTCGGTTCCGTCTCGGCGCAGACGGCACAGATCCTGCGGACCGCCGCGCTGCTCGGCGCCAAGTTCACCGTCACCGACCTGGCCGTCCTTCTGGGCCGGCCGGTGTCGGAACTGGCCGCGGGCCTGCAGGAGGCCGTGGCAGCCCGCATCCTGGTCGGCTCGGGTGCCGAGCTGGCGTTCCGGCATCAGCTGATCCGCCAGGCGCTGTACGAGAGCATGCCGGCCGCGCTGCGCACGGCGCTGCACGCCGAGGCGGCGCGAGAGCTCGCGGCCACCGATACCGATGCGTTGAGCGTCGCGCAGCAGCTTTCCGCGGCGGGACAGCCGGGTGAGGGCTGGGCTCGAGCCTGGCTGCTGCGGACCGCGCCCACACTGACCACGCGGGCCCCGCAACTGGCGGCCGACCTGCTGCGCCGGGAACTGGACGCGACGCCCGGCGATGACCAGGCCCGGGACGGGCTGATGGCCTTCCTGGTCCGGGCCCTGCTCGCCGTCGGCTCCTACGACCAGGCGGCGCAGCAGGCCCAGGCGGCGCTGCCGGTCATGACCGACCCGCTGCGGCGGGCCGAGACGTACTCGGTGCTGGCGCGCGCCCAGGTCAGCGCCGGGCGCAGCGACGAGGCGACCGCCACCGTACGGCAGGCCCTGGCGCTGACCGACCTGCCCCCGCAGTGGCGGGCCCGGATGCTGGCCATGCTGGCCATGCTGGAGCGGGCCGGCACCGGCAGTCTGGATACCGCCGACCAGACCGCCCGCCAGGCCCTCACCGTGGCCGAGCAGGCAGGCGACGCGTTCGCGACCGCCCACGCCCTGACCGACCTGTGGCTGAGCCACAGCATCAGGCGCGACCATGCCGCCGCGCTCGAGTACATCGACCGGGCGCTGCGCGCGCTGGGCGATGATCCCGGCTACGCGGACCTGCGGTCGTTCGCCCTCGATGACCGCATCTTCACCCTGCAGAACCTGGACCGCTGGCGGGAAGCGGAGCTGACCCTGCGCCAGGCCCGCGAGTTCGCCCAGCGCAGCGGCAGTCCCGATCGAAGCACCTGGGTCAGCGCCGCGGTGCTGCGGTACTGGCTGGGCCAGTGGGACGACGCGCTGGCCGAGCTGGACCCGCAGGAGGACGAGGCGCCCGGGCTCACGTATACGTTCTTGCGCGAGCGCTGGCCAGCGCTGCTCGTCCACGGCGTGACCGCGCTGGTGGCCGGGCGCCGGGACCAGCGCACCACGGCCGACGAGCACCTGCGCGCGGGCCTGGCCCTGCCCGTGCTGACCGTTCCCGACCGGGAGAACCGGGACTTCCTGCTCGCCGCGCACGCCGTGGCGCTGGAGCAGCGCGGCGAGACCCGCCAGGCCATGCTGGCGCTGGCCGAGATCTTGCCCCGCCGCGACGGCGAGATGACCCTGACCCACCAGTGGCTGCCCGATCTCGTCCGGCTCGCGATCGCCGCCGGTGACCGGCAGCTGGCCCAGACCGCGGCCCGGGCGTGCCAGCAGGAGGCCGCGGCGGAAACCCAGCCGGCCCGGGCGGCCGCGGCCAGCCTGCGGTGCCAGGGACTCCTCAACTCCGATCCGGCCCCGCTCCGCGAGGCGGTCGCGCACTACCGGACGGCCGGCCCAGCTGCGGAACTGCCCGCCGCGATGGAGGACCTGGCCGTCGTGCTGGCCGAACGCGGCCACCGCGACGAGGCCCGGGCCGCGCTCAACGAGGCCGCCGCCTGGTACGAGCCCCTGAACGCCCGCTGGGACATCCGCCGGGCCGAAAGCCGGCTTCGTCCCTACGGCATCAGGCGCGGCGTCCGCGGTCCGCGCGGCCCGCGCCCCGCCTCCGGCTGGGCCGCGCTCACGCCCACCGAGGTCAAGATCGCCGCCCTGATCGCCCGCGGCGACTCGACCTCGGAAATCGCCCGCGGCATGTTCTTGTCCCGCCGCACGGTACAGACCTACATCTCCCACATCCTGGCCAAGCTCGGCGCCAAAGGCCGGACCGAGATCGTCCGCGAAGCCCTCCGCCAGGGCATCTCCCCCTAGCGGCTCCCCTAGCGGCCGGGCCGGGTCAGTTCGGCGAGTTTGAGGGCCAGGTGGAGTTTCAGCCGGTCATCGCCCCGGCTCAGGTCGACCGCGAGCAGGTCGCTGACCCGGGTCAGGCGCCAGTACAAGGTGGTCCGGTGGATGTGCAGCAGTGCCGCGGCCTGCTGGGCGTTCGCGCCGCAGTCCAGGTAGGCCCGGATCGTGGCCTCATACATGCCGGTGCGCTCGGTCAGCAGCGCGGTGATGCCCGGGCAGATCCGCTCCGGTGCCGCCTGGTCGCGCGGCAGGTACTGGAAAACGGCGTAGCTGTCCAGCTCGCCCCAGTCCGCGGCCCGGCTGAACGCGGGAACGCCCGCGGCGACCTCCGCCGCGTAACGCGCATTGTCTAGCTCGGCGTGGACCGCCTCCAGCGCCGCAGCGGCGCCGGCCGTGCCGATGACCAGTGCCGGCCCGGGCAGCGCGCGGACGGTGTCGCGCAGCGGGCCGGTCGCGTCCCGGGTAGTGATCGCGATCAGCTCGTGCGGTCCCGGGGTGGCCAGCACGAAGCTGCCGGGTGCCGCACGGCGCCGCAGGTTCCCGGCCACCTGCAGCAGGCCGTCGCGCTCGCCCGCGGGCGGATCTGCCCGGCCGCCCGCGGGCGCGTCCGCGAGGTACCGGATCAGCGCGAGCGCGTAGGGTGGCGAGCCGGCCAGCGCCGCCTCGCCGGTCAGCTCGCGGGCCGCCGCCGCGCGGTCCCGGGCTTCGGCGTGCAGGAGCGTGTCGGCCAGCGCGGCGAAGGTGCCGGACTCCGCGGTCTGCCGGGCCGCGCGCTGGTGCAGCAGCCGGGAGGCCTGCGCCGCGGCGGCCTGGGCCCGCTGGATCTGCGCCGCGGTCAGGGGCGGCTCGTCGATCAGCCATAGGAAGCCGAGCAGCTGATCGCGGTGCCTCAGCGGCAGGCACAGCCGGGGCAGGCTGCCGGGTTCCGGGGCCGGGATCGGCACCGGCTCGCGCGCGGTGAAGATCCCGCGCTCGGTGAGCATCTGCCGGTGCCGCGCGGTGGTGCGTCGCTGCAGCACCGCC
>PLIQ01000128.1 GCA_003140115.1 Actinomycetota bacterium
TGTCCATGAGCCTTGATTTCCCCGCGTTTGCCCTGTCCGAAGAGCACGAGGCGCTCCGCGAGTCGGTTCGCGCCCTGGCCGACGACAAGATCGCCCCCCGGGCCGCCGAGGTCGACCGGACCAGCGAGTTCCCCTGGGACGTGTACGAGGCTCTGGTTAAGGCCGACCTGCAGGCGGTGCACATCCCCGAGGCCTACGGCGGCGCGGGTGCCGACGCGATCGCCACCGTGATCGTCATCGAGGAGGTGGCCCGCGCCTGCTCGTCGTCCTCGCTCATCCCGGCCGTGAACAAGCTGGGCACCGTGCCCCTGCTGCTCGCCGCCTCCGAGGAGGTCAAGGCCAGGTACCTGGCCCCGGTCGCGCGCGGGGAGGCGATGTTCTCCTACGCGCTGTCCGAGCCCGAGGCGGGTTCGGACGCCGCGGCCATGAAGACCCGGGCGGTGCGCTCGGCGGACGGTTACGTGCTCAACGGCGTGAAGCGGTGGATCACCAACGCCGGGGTGTCGAAGTACTACACGGTGATGGCGGTCACCGAGCCGTCCGCGGGGCCGGCCGGGATCTCGGCGTTCGTGCTGGAGGACGGGGACCCCGGGTTCACGTTCGGGGCCCCCGAGCACAAGCTCGGCATCAAGGGCTCCCCGACCCGGGAGCTGTACTTCGACGACTGCGTGATCCCCGCCTCTCGCCTGATCGGCGAGGAAGGGAACGGATTCAGGATCGCGCTGAGCACCCTGGACCACACGCGGATCACGATTGCCGCGCAGGCGCTCGGCATCGCCCAGGGCGCCCTGGACTACGCCCTCGGGTACGTCAAGGAGCGCAAGCAGTTCGGCCGCGCGATCGCCGAGTTCCAGGGCCTGCAGTTCATGATCGCCGACATGGCGATGAAGCTCGAGGCGGCCCGCCAGCTCACCTACGCGGCGGCGGCCCGGTCCGACCGGGCCATGGCCGGGGAGCGGGTCGACGACCTGACCTTCTTCTCCTCGGCCTGCAAGTGCCTGGCCTCCGACGTGGCCATGTCGGTCACCACCGACGCGGTGCAGCTCCTCGGCGGCTACGGCTACGTAAACGACTACCCGGTCGAACGCATGATGCGCGACGCCAAGATCACCCAGATCTACGAGGGCACCAACCAGATCCAGCGCATGGTCATGGCCCGCCAGCTGCTCAAGTAGCGTTCTAATCCGCGTTTATACAGGCCAGCGACGGTCTGGCCGGTTTGTGCGGTAGCTGAGTAGATCGTGCGTGGGGCCGCTCTGTGGTAACACGCCATCTTGGCTATATGTCGCTTATTTCCGGTTCGTCAGTTCGTTTCCGGATGTGGTGCTGACCCCAGGCGTGTCCGCATCAGCCTGCTTCTTGCCGATTGGGTGGTGGCGGCTGCGGTAGGCGGCGGCAGCGGCGCGGTCGTTGCACAGGTCGCAGCAGTAACGGCGGTGGCCGGCTCTGGTCCGGTCGACGTAGACGCAGGTGCAGGGATGAGCGGCACAAGAACCAAGGCGGGTCAGGCCGTAGCGTGCGATGTGGGCGGCGAGCGCCGTGGGTAGCCGGGCGGCCAGGGCCGGGAGGCCGGTGGCGCCGGGAGCGACGCTGAGCCGGGCCCGGCCGTCGGGGGCCGGGACCAGAACGGGCACTGCGGCGGTCGTCAGGAGGAGGGGGTTGAGGGCCAGTGCGGCGGCTTGTGGTGTGGCTGCGGTGAAGGCCGCGTGCAGGCCGCCGCGTAGGGCCCGCAGGAGGCCCAGGTCCCCTGGCCCGAGCGCGTTCGCGTGCTGGGGATGGCCGACCGCGTGCAGGACGGCGGCGTACCAGTCAAGGGTGGCGAGCCGGTCGGGCGGGTCGGCCAGTTCGTCGTAGGAGTTGACCAGCAGGACGGCGAGTTCCAGATCGTCCGCTGGCTCGCCGCCCGCGGCGCGCAGCCATCCCGGCGGGAACAGCCCAGCGCCCTCAGCCATCGCTGACTCCTAGCTTCGTTAGTTGTTAAGCAGCATATGAAACTGACTCTACCTCAACCTGCGCTCGTTCCAGATGCCGTCACTGAACGGCTTGATCAGCTATCTATCAAGAATTTCCCCACCTGGTGAACCTCAGTACCTAGTGGCTCGTTCCAACTGACGTGAGATAGCCGACGTCCCGTCGGCCCACCGAATGGATGGAGTCATGACCGTGCAGCCGAAGCATCAGCACCCTCACCGGGCCCCGGCCCGCGCCCTTGCCAACAACCACTCCCGGGCCGTGGCCCGGATCCTCAACCTCAACCACTCCCGGGCCGTGGCCCGGATCATCACCCTCAACCACTCCCGGGCCGTGGCCCGGATCCTCAGCCTTAACCACTCCCGGGCCGTGACGGCTGCGGGTCGCGCCTAACCGGGNNCACGCGCGGAGATTGAGGAGTCGCTGGGCCGCTTCGGCGACGCCACGGCCACCGCCGCTGCGGCCCTCGTCCTGCTCGAGGGTGCGGTGGCCGAGGGCGGCGCCGAGGACTGCCTGTTGTTGTGGTGTCAGGCTCAGGAGCGATTGGCGGGCCTGGAGCGATTGGCGGGAGAGTTCGACGCCGCCGCGGCCCGGTTGACCGCCGCGGCGGACCGGGCCGCGGCGGCGTTCGGTGAGGCGTCGCCTGCGGTTGTGTCCGCCGCGAACGCGCTGGGGGTGGTGTACAAGTACGCGGCGGACTTCGACGCGGCTGAGGGAGCCTACCGGCGAGCCATGGCCGCTGCCGGCGGTCAGGCCGACCCGCTGATACTGGCTGGCCTGCTGCATAACCTGGGCGGCCTGGCCCATGCGCGGGGCGACTTCACCGGCGGGATTCCCCTCGCGGAGCGAGGCGTCGCGCTGCGGACCGGGGCGCTGGGCGCAGGTCATCCCGATGTCGCTCGTGACTGGAACGCCCTGGGTGCCCTTTACCACCTCGCCGGGCGTTTCGGTGACGCCGCACAGGCCTACGATCGGGCCCTGGCGGTGTTCGAGGACCGTTATGGCCCCGATCATTTCGAGGTCGCGATGACGTGCGCCAATCTCGCGGTGCTGGCCGCCGATCGGGGGCGCGGCCAGGAAGCCGAGGCGCTCGGCCGCCGGTCGCTGCGGATCCTCGAAGCGGTCCTCGGCCCGCAGGATGCCGAAGTCGGCCTGACCTTGCTGAACTTGGCGGCGGTGGTCGCCGAGCAGGGCAGGCGGGCCGAGGCAGCCGGGCTGATGGCCCGGGCTGCAGCCATCCTGGAGGCCCGGCTTCCTCACGACCATCCTCATGTGGTCGCATCCGGCCAGGCCCTCGAACGCCTAGGGGCACCGTTGTGACAGGCGCACCAGATACCCGCGGCGGGCAGCGCGCGGGGTTCGTCCCGGTGCTACCGCGCGCGGCCTGGGTGGTGCTTGGCGGTGACTTCGTATCCGCCATCGGGAGCGGCTTGACGCTGCCGTGCCTGTTCATCTACGCGCACCAAGTCCGCCACCTTAGCTATGGCACGGCCGGTCTGGTGGTCGCTGTCATCGCCCTGGCATCGCTGCTCGGCAACCCGGTGGGGGGTGCAGCAGCCGACCGGTGGACGCCGCGGCGCGCGCTGATATCCGGGCTGGTCATAGCCGCAGCGGGCTCGACCGCCCTCGCCCTGGCCCGCACCGCGCTCGCCTTGTTCGGGGCGGCTGGCCTGCTCGGCTTGGGGGTGTCCGTGATCTGGCCCGCCCAAGACACCCTCCTGGCCAGCGTGGCTGGCCCGACCGCCCGCTCCGCGGTGTTCTCGGTCCGGCACGCCTGCCTGAACGCCGGGCTCGGCCTCGGCGCGCTCGGCGCGGCCACTGTGGTCAGCGTCGCCCATCCGGGCACCTTCGTCGCCGTCTACCTCGCCGACGCCGCCTCGTTCCTCGCGTTCGTGCCCGTGCTGGCACGCCTCGGCTCGCCGGCGCGGCAGGCCGGCGCACCGGGCCGGGCCCGGCCAGAGCGCACCTGGTGCCGGGAGGTACTCAGGGACAAGGCATTCCTGCGGGTCTGGGTGCTCACCGCGCTGATCGTGACCGTCAGCTTCGGCCAGGTCCAGTCCAGCTTCGCCGGGTACGCGACCCGGCCGGGCGGAATCGGTACGCACGGCCTCAGCGCGGCCTTCGCGGCCAACATGCTGACCGTCGCATGCGGGCAGCTGTTCGTGCTGCGATGGCTTGGAGGTCACCGGCGCACCACCGGCGTGGCGCTGGCCGCCGCGGCCTGGGCGGCAACCTGGGCGGTGGTGATCATCGGCGGCCACCTCGGCGGCGGCGCGGCGGCCGAGATCGCCTTCGGCGCCGCCATGGTCATATTCGCCCTCGGGGAAAGCCTGTTCTCGCCGACGCTACCGGCGATCATCAATGACCTGGCCCCGCCCGGAGCCGCTGGCCGGTACAACGGACTCAGCACCCTGGCCTTCACCACCGGGTTTCTCCTCGGCCCGGCCAGCGGCGGCCTCGCGCTCGGCGCCGGCCGGGGAACCGGCCTCTTCGCCGTGATGGTCCTGGCCTGCGCTCTCGCCGCCGTCGCGGCCCTCAGACTAGGCCGCCACCTCCCGCCCGGCGCCAACCAGATCACAGCACTTGCCGCGCCCCCAATCCAGCTCCACGAGGAGCTAACAGCTGTCGACTAGATCTCAAGATCCTTTGTCCCTGAAATGGGTGCTGTCCTATGACGCTGCGTCTTGGATGGCCGCCGCGATCTCGCGGGCGACATCATCAGGGTGGTCGAGCGGCAGGAACGTCCGGCCGCCCGGCACCGTGGTGAGGCTGGCCTGCGGGAACGCCTCGCTCAGCTGCTGTCCGAGCCGGGTCCGGAAGAACGGGTCGTCCTGTCCCCACAGGATCCGCACGGGGCCGGTGAACTGACCGAACCGGCTGGCGGCGTCGAGCAGGACGCGCCGGTTGACGCCTCGCGCGAACTTGGCCAGGTCGCGCCGGATGGCCTTGCTGGCCAGCGGCTGCATCCAGCTGCCGGTGAGGTCCGGGTCGAGCGGCCCGCTGGACAGCGGTCCGAAGGCGAGCGGGCCGTGCCGCACCTTTTTCCACCGCAGGGTCAGGGCGAGGCCAGCGACCAGCCGGGGATGGCGCAGCGCGCGGAACAGTGGTGCGAGGGCCCGGGGCGGGAACGTGCCGAACGCGTCGCAGTTGGTCAGCACCGCGGCACCGACCCGGCTCGTGTCGCCGCCGAGCACGACCTGGCAGATCGCCCCGCCGGTGTCGTTGCCGACGATGGTCACGTCGCGCAGGCCGAGCGCCGAGATGAAGTCCCGGATGAGCGTGGCCATCCCCTGCGGCGAGAGGTCGGCGTCGGCGTTCATCGGCCGCTGGTGCGCGCCGAGCGGGAGGGTCAGCGCGTAGCTGCGGATGCCCTCGGCCGCGAGACGCTCGGCCACGGGCTGCCAGAGCCGGGCGTCGACGAGAATTCCGTGCACGAACACGACGGGCGGGCGGGAGCTTGACGCGGGCCCGGCGGCGCGGTACTCGAGCCTGCCCTGCGGCAGGTCGGCCACGGCGAAACCGGTGGGTGCGTGATCGGTTATCATGAATAAAACATACAGTCAGTACGTATGTTTGTCGAGAGGCCGTTTGGCGCGGCCGGACGGAGATGTGAAGATTCAGGCAATGCCATCCCGGACTTCCGCCACGCCGAGAGCGCGGCGTACCCAGGCCGACCGCTCGGCCACGACCCGTGAGGCGCTGGTCGCGGCGGCGCGCCGGCTGTTCGCGGCGCAAGGTTTCGCGGACGTGCCGACCGACGCGATCGTCGCGGCGGCCGGAGTCACGCGCGGAGCGCTATACCACCAGTTCGCGGACAAGACGGCGCTGTTCGACGCGGTCATGGAAGCGGTCGAGGCCGATATCGCCAGGCGGCTCGCTGACACGGTGGCCGCCGCCGGAGTGTCCGATCCGGTCGAGGCGTTGCGGCACGCCGTGCGGACGTGGCTGGATATCTGCGTCGAGCCGGAGATTCACCGCATCGCTCTGGTCGACGGGCCGTCGGTCCTGGGCTGGTCGCGCTGGCGGGAGGTGTGCCAACGTCACGTATTCGGACTGGTACAGGCCCTCCTGGCCCACGGGATCGAGCTCGGGCGGATCCGCGCCCAGCCGGCCCGCCCGCTGGCGCACGCGTTCATGGGGGCCGGCGACGAAGCCGCCCTGTACGTCGCGGAATCGGCCGACCCCGAGCGGGCGCGCGCCGAGATGATCGCGGTCCTGGACCAGCTGATCGCGGGCGTGACGGCGTGATGTTTACGCGGGCGCTGTCTCCCGGGCGGGACGACGGCGGACGTCGGCGACGGGACCGGGCCAGTCCGGGTCGGGGATGGTCCGGCGCAGGACCGGGGCGACTTCGGCCTGGAACAGCTCCAGGCTCGCGACGAATTGGGCGTGGCTCAGGTTCCCCGGATTCCCNNCGCAGCAGCCGGTAGTTCTCCGCGATCGTGTCCCAGGCCTCGAGCCGGCCGATGCCGAACAGCTCGGCCTGCTCGGGCCCGTTGCCCTTGCCGATGATCAGCTCGACGCGGCCGCCCGACAGGTGGTCGAGCGTGGCATAGTCCTCCGCGACCCGCACCGGGTCCAGCACCGACAGCAGCGTGACCCCGGTGAACAGCCGGATTCTCGAGGTCACCGCGGCGATGTGGCTGAGCACGACCGGCGGCGCGCTGGACAGGAACGGGGCATGATGGCGTTCCCCGACCGCGAAGCCGTCGAACCCTAGCTCCTCGAACAAGACCGCGTTCTGCACGGTCTGCGACAGCCGCTCGGTCGGATCGCCCGGCCGGCCCNNAGCAGGTCGTAGCCGCGCATGGAGATGATGTCGACGCCGAGGTCGATGTAGTCCAGGATGGCCTGCGCCACGGTGTCGGGCGTGCCGACCAGGGCGTTGGAGTTGCCCGCGCCGCCGGTGGCGGCGGCGGTGCGGGTCCACAGCGCCCGGTCGAAGCGCTCGCCTTCGGCCGCGATGGCCAGCAGCCGCTGGGAACCGGTGTTCTCCGGGTTCTTCAGCGGCCGGCGCCGGGACAGCGCCCCGCCGTTGGCTGACACCCGGTCTTCGATCAGGCCGACGATGTCATGGGCCTTGGCCCAGGCTTTGTCCTCGGTCGGCGCGATGATCGGCCGGAACGCGACCTGAATCTTCGGGACTTCGTCGCGTCCGGCGGCCCTGGCCGCGGCCTTGACCGACTCGATCTGTTCCGCGGTGCTCGCGAGCGGCTCGCCCCACAGGCAGTAGATGTCGGCCTCGGCGCCGCCGATCCGGTACGCGGCCGGGGACGAGCCACCGAACGACAGCCTTGGCCGGGGCGCCTGGACCGGGAAGACGTCGCTGACGAAGTCGGCGAACGTGTAGTGCGGCCCGTCGTGGTCGAAGGGCTCGCGGGCGGTCCAGGCCTGCTTGACGATGGCCATGTACTCCCCGGTGCGGGCGTACCGCTCGTCATGGGTCAGGTAGTCGCCCTCGCGCTGCTGCTCGTGGTCGGTGCCGCCGGTGATGAAGTGCACGGTCACCCGGCCGTCGCTGATCTGGTCGATGGTGGCGAACGTCTTGGCCGCGAACGTCGGGTAGGACACGTTCGGGCGGTGGGCGAGCAGCAGCTGCAGCGTGTCGGTCTTGCTGGCGATGTAGGCCGCGGCCGGGTTCGGGTCCGGAGACCCCGAGCCGTAGGCGAACAGGACCCGGTCCCAGCCGTGCTCCTCGTGCGCCCGCGCGAGCCGGAGCGTGTAGTCCTTGTCGAAGCTCGCACCGGATCTGGCGGTGATCTCGCTGCCGTCGTTGGTCGCGGCGATGCCGAGGAACTCCACTGGCATAACGGTTCTCCTCCGGGCGGCGGCCACGCGCATTATCGATATAATCGATCTGACTTATGGCTAATAGTAGTGCGTCCGGCAGCTAGTAGTGCGTCCGGCAGCATACGGCCCCGGAGGCCGGTGAGCTTCCGGGGCCGTGAGATGCGATGGCGGCGGACAGTTAGCTTTCCGCCACGTCACCAGCAGCATCCACCTCCCACGCCACACCCGTACCGGTCGCTGCCGCTCCGACCAGAATGCTTACCAGGTCGATGGCGCATCGACCTTATAAGAGCTGGTACAACGGCCCATCGACCCGGAAACGGGGACGCCCAGTAGCTCTCGAGTCGCCGCGATGCGGTACCCGTGCGACCCTTGGTGCGCAAGCGTGCCGTGGTACGCCAACCGCGCGGATGCGAGTCAGCAACCAGCCAGCTTCCATGATCATGAAGGGTTCGGTACGGATAGCGGTAGCAAACCCTTCGCGATCATGAATAAGACTCCCGCGATCCGGGAGAACACCACCCGGCTGACGGCGTGACGCCGCAGGTACGTGATCCACTCCTCGTGCTGCTCCACGAGCGGACGGTCCTGGCGCGGTGATGACATGCGAGAAAACTAAGATCATCCAGCCGCCAGCAGATAAGGCCCCGGTGAACAGACCACGTCCGGCGGACCAAGCTTGATCACCCAGGCGCAGGCGAGGCCAAATACTCACCGACCGGCACGGTCAGGGACCTGGTCGAAATTCACCGCATCGGGTCCGCGGCCGGCCAGCCCTAGCGCGGCATCCAGCATCCGTTCGCGAGTATCGATTTCGTCGCTCATCCGCAGGACCAGTGACGCGAGCTCAGCCGTGGTGCCCGGCCTGAGCCGCGCGCAGTAGCCGGCCAGCCGGTACCTCAGCGTGCGGCGCCTGCTCATCGAGGTCCGCGTGGCTACCTGCGGGATGCCCAGGCACCTGAGCGCCAGCACCCGCCCCTCGGGGCGGGTCGGCCCGCCCGGATATCCGATGTCGTTCACGAGGCGTTGGACGCGCCGCGCGGTCACCGGGTTGACACGGCGGGTAGAGCTAACCGACCGTGATCGCGTCCAGCAGCTTCTTCAGGAACTGCGCTGACACCACGGGCGGGTAGTCGTTCGGCTGGCCGATCGGCGGCTGGAGCGACTCGATCACCGCGTCGTGGTCGGCCTCGTAGAAGTAGACCAGCGAGACCAGGTCCTCGTCGGGCGCCTCCGCCTGTGGCGGCAGCACCCGGTGCCGGTTGGACTTCCACCGCGCGCCGCTCCAGCGGGCCAGCAGGTCGCCGGTGTTGATGGTGAACGCGCCGGGGACGTACGGCGCGTCCTCCCAGCCGTCCTGCTCGGTCCAGACCTGCAGGCCGCCGCGGCCGGGCTCGCGATCCAGGACGGTCACCGTCCCGAAATCGGTATGCGGCCCGATGCGGAACTGCCCTGGTTCCGGCCGTCCGGCCACCGTCATCGGCGGGTACCAGTTGATGTTCATCGTGTGGGTGGCGTGCCCGGTGTGCCGGGTGAAGAAGTCGTCTTCCAGGCCCAGCGCGGCCGCGCAGATCACCAGGAGCTCGTCCGCGAGCGCGCGCATGCGAGCCAGGTAGGCGACCGCCGTGGCCTCGAGCCCCGGCACCTCGGCCGGGTAGACGTTGGGCTGGAACCAGTACCCGTCGACCTCGGGGTCACCGGTCGGCTGATCGGCGCCGACCGCGTACGACTCCTTCATGTCGGGCGGAGTTTCTGTGCCCTCGGCGTAACCGTTCGCCTCGACCCCGGGCGGCAGCCAGCCCCGCCCGCCCACGGTCACGGCGTAGCGCCGCTTGGCCTCGGCCGGCAGCGCGAAGAACGCCCGGGCCTGCGCGCGGACCCGCGCGCGCAGGTCGTCCGGCACGCCGTGCCCGGTGATCAGGAAGAAGCCCACGCTCTGCAGCGCCGCGTCGACCTCGGCGGCGACCGCCGCGCGGGCCGCCTTCTGTCCGCCGAACCAGGGGGTCAGGTCGATCACGGGAACTGACGAAGGCATGATCTGAGCTCCGATGTCGGGCCGGTCACGGGCAGCGCCCCTTATCGGTAAGGATAGGACGTGGACCTGATCATCGCCGTAGAGGATCCGAACGACCACGACGTGCGCGCTCTCCTGCAACGGCACCTGACCTTCGCCCGCGTCCAGAGCCCGCCCGAGCATGTGCACGCTCTGGGCACCGAAGCCTGGTCCGACCCCGGCCTCACCCTGTACGGGGCCCGCCTGGACGGCGTGCTCACCGGCGTCGGCGCGATCAGGCAACTGGACGAAACTCACGGCGAGCTCAAGGCCATGCACACCCGGGCGCAGGACCGCGGCCAGGGCGTCGGGCAGGCCATGCTCGCCCACCTGCTGCGCGTGGCCGAAACCCGCGGCTACCTGCGGGTCAGTCTGGAAACCGGGACCATGGACGCGTTCGCCGCCGCCCGCTCCCTGTACCGTAAGGCGGGGTTCAAGCCGTGCGCGCCGTTCGGCCCTTACACGGTCAACCCGTATAGCGTCTGCATGACCCTGGCCCTGGAACCGGCCCGCGGAGCTTAGTCCGCGTTGCCAATGCGTTAACAAGGGCCGCTACCCTGTGACAACCTTCTTAAAGCGAAAGGACTACCGTGGCCGAGTCATTGCGCGAGCGCACGCTCGTCGTGCTCAAGCCGGATGCCGTCGCCCGCGGCCTGGCAGGACGTATTATCCAGCGGTTCGAGGACGCGTCGCTGAAGATCATCGGCATGAAAATGCGCAAGATCGACGCCGACTTCACCCGCAAGCACTACTTCGACCTGGAAGAGCGGCTGGGATCAGCCGTTTACAACGCCACGGCGGAGTTCATGCAGCGCGGTCCGGTCATCGCGTTCGTGATCGAAGGCGAAGACGCGGTGGCCACGGTGCGCAAGATCGTCGGCTCTACCTACCCGAACGAGGCCCAGCCCGGCTCGATCCGCGGCGACTTCGCGCATCAGTCCAAGGCGGTCGCCGTCGCGACCGGCAAGGCGGTCGCGAACCTGGTGCACGCCTCGGGCAAGCCAGAAGAAGCGAAGTACGAGGTCGACCTGTGGTTCGACGCGACCGAGCTGTACGAGTACCACAGCGCGAACGACGCGTTCGGCTGGTTACCCCGGAACTGGCTGACCCCGGAACTGGCTGACCCCGGAGCTGGCGACGCCGGAGCTGGTGACCCCGGAACCGCGTGCTCCTACTGGGCGGAGAGGTTGGGCGCGCCCTTCCGCAGGACGTACTTCTGGATCTTCCCCGTCGCGGTCTTCGGCAGCTCGCCGACGAAGGTGACGCCGCTCGGGGCCTTGAAGTGCGCCAGGTGCTCCCGTGCGAAGGCGATGACCTCGTCCTCGGTCGTGCTGGCGTCCTCGTGCAGCACCACGAAGGCGTGCGGCGTCTCGCCCCACTTCTCGTGGGTCAGGCCGACGATCGCGGCTTCCCGGATCGCCGGGTGGCGCAGCAGCGTGCCCTCGACCTCGATCGAGGAGATGTTCTCCCCGCCGCTGATGATCACGTCCTTGAGCCGGTCCCGGATCTCCACGTAGCCGTCGGGGTGGACCACCGCCGCGTCTCCGGTGTGGAACCAGCCGTCACCCATGGCCCGTTCGGTCGCTTCGGGGTCTTGGTAGTAGCCCTCCATGACGACGTTCCCGCGGACGACGATCTCGCCCACCGTCTGCCCGTCCGCGGGCACCTCGCGCCGCTCGGGGTCGACCACCCGCAGTTCGCCGGAGGTCAGCAGCTCGACGCCGGTCCGTGCCTTGATGACCGCGCGGTCCGCCAGCGGCAGGCCCTCGTGCTCGGGCAGCGGGGCGCAGACCGTGATGAACGGCGCCGTCTCGGTCAGGCCGTAGACCTGGGTGACCTCCCAGCCGAGATCGGCTTCGAGCCGCTCGATGGTGGCCGCCGCCGGCGGTGCCCCGGCCGTCACCACCCGAACGCCGGCCGGGACCTCGCCCCGGACCGCGGCGGGCGCGTTGGCCAGCGAGATCAGCACCGTCGGCGCGGCGGCCAGCCAGCTCACCTGCTCGTCCCTGATCAGCCCGAAGATGGTCGCCGGGTCGACCTTGCGCAAGCAGATGTGCGTACCCGCGGCCGCCGTGACCGTCCAGGTGTAGGTCCAGCCGTTGGCGTGAAACATCGGGAGGGTCCACAGGTACCGCTCGCCGACTCCTATCGGCAGGTGCAGCAGCGTGCCGATCGTGTTCATGGCGGCGTTCCGGTGGGTGATCATCACGCCCTTGGGGCGCGCCGTGGTCCCGCTCGTGTAGTTGATCGAGAGCAGGTCCCGCTCGCCGATCTCGGGCCGCTCGAAGCCGGGATCGGCGGCGGCGATCGCCGCCTCGTAGTCGAGCCACCCGCCCGCCGCGTCCCCCGAGGCGCCGTCCCTCAAGGCACCGTCCCCCGAGGTACCGTCCCCGGAAGCGGCGCCCTCGAAGGCCACGAAGTGGCGCACGCCCGGCATCTCGTCGCGGACGCTGTCCACTGCCTTCAGGTAGTCGCTGTGGACGCAGACCACCGTGGCTCCCGAGTGGTTCACGATGTAGACGAAGTCCTCCGCCGTCAACCGGTAGTTGATCGGCACCAGGACCGCCCCGATCTGCGGCACGGCGTAGAAGGCCTCCAACTGTGCGTGCGTGTTCGGTGCGATCGTGGCCACCCGGTCGCCCTGTCGTACGCCCAGTGTTTGCAGCGCCGCGGACCAGCGGTCGCAGCGGTCGAAGAACTGCCGGTAGGACAGGCGAAGCTCGCCGTCGACGACCGCCTCGCGGTCGGCGTGCAGCCGGCGCGTCCGGCGGGCGAAGTCAAGGGGCGACAAAGGGGTTTCCATGGTTCGATTGTGACAGCCGGACCCCCTGCCTGTAGAGCCCGAGTCCCAGCGGCGGGGCCACAACAGGGGCCACAACGGGGGCCACAACAGGGGGCCACCGGGACCGGCGTCGGGACCGCCGCCGGCCGCCGAGATACGGCCGTGATCACTGCCTGGTCCATGC
>PLIQ01000213.1 GCA_003140115.1 Actinomycetota bacterium
GACCTCGAGCGCGGGCCGGCTGTTCGCCGCCGCCGCCGCGCTGCTCAGCATCCGGGACACGATCAACTACGAGGGCCAGGCCGCGATCGAGCTCGAGCAGCTGGCCGACCCGGCCGAACGCGGCGCCTACCCCGCCGCCGTCGTGGCGGGCGACCCGTTCCAGATCCGGGCCGCCGACCTCCTGACCGCCCTCATTTCGGACCGAACGGCCCTGGTTCCCGCCCCCGTCATCGCCGCCCGCTTCCACCACGGCGTCGCCGCCGCCATCGAGGTCGGCTGCGCCCTGCTGCGCGAACGCCACGGCCTGACCACGGTCGCCCTGTCCGGCGGCGTGTTCCAGAACATGCTCCTGCTGCACGCGACGGCCGCCCGCCTGGAGGCCCGCGGCTTCCGCGTCCTGACCCATTCCCGCTTCCCCTGCAACGACGGCGGCATCAGCCTCGGCCAGGCGGTGATCGCCGCGGCCCGGGACCGCCAGCGCTAGGCCCAGCGCACCCCCAGCGACAGCTCGGCCGCCAGCCCGGCCTGTACCGACGCGACGGCGCGGAACGCCTCTCTGAGGTAGGACCGGGCCAGCGGGTTCAGCTTCCTGGGGTCGATGAAGTCGTCCGGCGCCTCGCCCTGCCGCAGCTGCTCGACCTGATGGTCCAGGCGCAGCGAGAAGATGAAGCCGAACGCCTCGATCAGCGTCCTGGCCTCCGGGCCCTCCAGCGTCCCGGCCGCCTCCGCGGCCCGCAGCCGGTCCAGGGTGGAGCCGCTGGTGACGCCCGCGCCCATCCCGGCCGAGCGCGCCAGGTCGACGATCGGGATCAGCCCGCCGTGCTTGAGGTCGAGCTGCCCCCGGTGCTCCCCGGAGTGCTCGACCACGAAGTCGCGCCAGAACCCGGTGGGCGGCCGGAACGACAGGGCGAACCGGGCCAGCAGCCGCTGCAGCCCGGGCTGACCGGGCGAGACCTGCCACAGCCCGCCGCCGGTCCACGACCCGGTGCTGAACACCGGGCGGCTGTCGGTGATCAGCGACGCCAGGATCAGCGCCTTTTCCTTGGTCGGGTCCTCGCTCAGGCTCCGCTCGGCGGCCCGCCAGGACGCCATCGACCGGGCGAACAACGGGTTCGACGCGTTCGCGCCGTGCGGGTCGGGCGGCGCCCCGCAGGCCCGCAGCCCCTCATTCACCGCCCCGGCCAGCCGCTCGAAGTACCCGGCCGCCTCGCCGCCGTCGCCCTCCCAGGCCAGCGCGCTGTCCACGTCGGAGGACGGCACCGTCTCGCGCCGGGCCAGGCTGCCCAGCGCGAACCAGGTGAACGGGACAGGGGGCGGCCCGGCGGCCCGTACGGCCAGCTCGGCCAGCCGCCGGGTGAGCGCGTCGAGCACGACCGAACGGACCGCCGCCACCTGCTCGGCCGGCACCCCCGCGTCGCGCAGCGCGATGACCGCCGGGCCGAGCCCGGCCGCCGCGGCAGCCAGGTCCGCCTGGGTCTGCGCCAGGCCGATCGCGCGGCGCAGCAGCAGCGGCATGCGCCCCTCGGCGGCCACCAGGTCGCCGTCGTCGATCACGCCCAGGACCCGGCCGGCCGGGGACAGCACCGGGATGTGATGGATGTTGCGTTCGAGCATGTCGAGCAGGACGTCGCCGCCGAGCCGGTCGGCGCCGACCGTGTAGGCGGGCTCGGTCATGATGGCCGAGACCGGCTCATCCGGGCTGAGGCCGGCCGCGATCACCCGCGACCGCAGGTCGCGATCGGTGACGATGCCGAACGTGTCCCCGTGCCGGACCAGGACGGCGCTCGCCCCCTCGGCGGTCATCCGCTGGGCGGCCGCGCGGATCGGCTCGCTGCCCGGGCATAGCAGCGGCGGCCGCCGGATCAGCGCGGCTACCGGGCGCTGCTCCGGATCGTCCGGCGGCGGGGCGGTGAGCGGGGCGCTCCCGGTCACGATCGACCGGGCCACGAACCGGAGCACGTCCGGGCGGGCCAGCAGCGGGCGCACCACGTNNCCGAACAGCTCGCCCGGGCCGAGCAGGTCCAGGGCCCGCCCGTCGTGCACGATCTCGACCGCGCCGGACCGGACCATCCGCAGGTACCCGACCGGCCCGGCGCCCTGCGAGAAGATCGTCGTGCCCCGCGGGCTGACCTCCGTCTCGGTCACCGCCGCGACCCGGGCCAGTTCGTCGGCGCTTACCGCGTCGAAGGGCGGCCGCGAGCCGAGGAACGCGGCGACGCCCACGGTCACCTCGGCCTAGCAGATGCGGGGAAGCGGGTCGCCGACCAGCAGGTCGACGATCCGGGTGCCGCCGAACGCGGTCTTCAGCTGGACGATGCCGGGCTGTTCCTCCCGGACGTGCCCGATGACCGCGGCGTGCTCGCCGAGCGGGTGGCCGCGCAGCGCGGCGACCGCCTGGTCCGCGTCGGCCCCGGGGACGACCGCGACCAGCCGGCCCTCGCAGGCCACGTACATGGGGTCGATGCCGAGCAGCTCGGAGGCGCCGCGCACCTCGGCGCGGACCGGGATCTGGTCCTCGCTGACCAGTACGCCGACGTCGGCCGCCTTGGCGATCTCGTTGAGGATGGTGGCCACCCCGCCGCGGGTCGCGTCGCGCATGGCCCGGGTTCCGGGCACCGCGCCCAGCAGCCCGGCGACCAGCCCGTTCAGCGGGGCCGTGTCGGAGCAGATGTCCGCCTCGATGTCGAGCTCGCCGCGGGCCAGCATGATCGTGATGCCGTGGTCGCCGATCGGCCCGGACACGATGATCGCGTCGCCCGGCTGCGCCTGCGCCACGCCCAGGCTCACGTCCCGCTCGATCAGGCCCACGCCCGCGGTGTTGATATAACAGCCGTCGGCCTTGCCCTTCTGGACCACCTTGGTGTCGCCGGTGACCACGTGCACCCCGGCCGCGGCGGCCGCGTTACGCATCGACTCGACGATCCGCTGCAGGTCGGCGACCGGGAAGCCCTCCTCCAGGATGAACCCGGCCGACAGGTACAGCGGGGTGGCCCCGNNGGGAAGAACAGCGGCGAGACCACGTAGGAGTCGGTGGTCAGCGCGATCCGGGCGCCGCCCACGGCCAGCTGGGCCGCGTCCTCGAGCGGCTCGAGCAGCGGGTTGCGGAACGCGTCGAGGAAGACCGCCTCGATCAGGGTGTGGGTGGCCTTGCCGCCCGCCCCGTGCGACATCGTGATCCGCTCTTCCCGGACCTTAGGGCGCCGGCGCCGGGCCCGGTCGATCCGGTCCAGCACCTGCTGCTCCCGGTCGGCCAGCGGCAGCTGCCGCCGGCCCTCGGCTTCGATCTCGTCGTGCTCGGCGAGCGCCTCGCCGATCCAGCCGGGCTGGTGGTCGTGGTCGACGGTCATGACCTGGCCACCTCCGCCTCGGCGACCCGGGTGCGGTTCATCCGGCCGAAGTTGTAGTACGCCGCGCAGGCGCCCTCCGGGGACACCATGCAGGTCCCGATGGGCGTCTCCGGGGTGCACGCGGTGCCGAACACCTTGCACTCCCACGGCTTCAGCACGCCCTTGAGCACCTCGCCGCACTGGCAGGCCTTGGGGTCGGCGACCCGGACCCCGGGCACCTGGAACAGCCGCTCCGCGTCCATGGCCGCATACTTCTCCCGGACCTGGAGCGCGGAGTGCGAGATGAAGCCGAGTCCGCGCCACTCGAAGTAGGGCCGCAGTTCCATCGTCTCGCCGATGGCCTTGAGCGCCACCACGTTGCCGTCCCACGGCACCACGCGGGAGTACTGGTTCTCGATCTCGGACCGGCCCTGCGACAGCTGCACCATGAGCATGTAGATGGACTGCAGGATGTCCAGCGGCTCGAACCCGGCCACCACCACCGGCTTGCCGTAGTCCCNNCCGGGGCCGATGAACCCGTCCAGCCGCAGGTCCGGCGAGTCGAGGATGGCCTTGATGGCCGGGATGATCGTGACGTGGTTGCAGAACACCGAGAAGTTCGTCAGGCCCTGAGCCGCGGCGCGCAGCATGGTCATCGCGGTGGACGGCGCGGTGGTCTCGAACCCGATGGCCATGAACACGACCTGCTTGTCCGGGTTCTGCTTGGCGATCTTGAGCGAGTCCAGCGGCGAGTACACCATGCGGATGTTCGTGCCCTCGGCGTTGGCGTCGAAGAACGAGCCGCCGCTGCCCGGCACCCGCATCATGTCGCCGAACGAGGTCATGATCACGTCCGGCTGCGAGGCCAGGTGGATCGCGTCGTCGACGCGGCCCATGGGGATCACGCACACCGGGCACCCGGGGCCATGCACCAAGGTGACGGACTCCGGCAGGTAGTCCTCCAGGCCGTGTTTGTAGATCGTGTGGGTGTGGCCGCCGCACACCTCCATCAGCTTGTACTGGCGGCCCGGCTCGCAGAGCGCCGCGATCTTCGCGGCCAGCGCGTGGGCCTTATCGGCATCACGGAATTCGTCGACGAACCGCATTGTCCGCACGCTCCTATCTGGCTACTCGATCAGTGATTCCTTCAGCGCGTTGATCTCGTCCTCGTAGGCCTGCCCGATGCCCTCGAGGAACTCCATGGCCGCCGCGGCCTCTCGTTCGTCGATCTTGGACAGNNCTGACGTCCACCTTGGCCAGGTCGGGCTGGTCCGGGTGAATCTCGATGACCTCACCGGGTATGCCGAGGCACATGTGACACCTCTTCCTGGGTCAGCTCCCACAGCACTTGATAGGTCGTGGTCTGCGCTTCCTGGATCCGGTGCACGGATGAGGACGGCGCGACGAACAGGTAGTCGATGCTGTCCAGCTCGGCCATCTTCCCGCCGTCGTAGCCAGCCAGCCCGATGGTGAGCATGCCGCGCCGGCTCGCCTCGTCGAAGGCGCGCAGCAGGTTGCCAGAGTTACCGCTGGTGGACAGGCCGACCGCGATGTCGTTCCGGCCGCCGAACGCGGCCAGCTGCCGGGCGAACACCACCTCGACGCCGATGTCGTTGCACAGCGCGGTGACCACCGACGTGTCGTTGGCCAGCCCGAACGCGGGCAGCGGGCGCGCGTCGGCGCCCGGGTTGAGGAACAAGGTGGCGAGCTGCGCGGCGTCGGTGGCGCTGCCGCCGTTGCCGAACGCGAACAGCCGGCCGCCCGCGGCGAACCGGGCCGCGGCCTGCCGCGCGCACTCGGCGATCCGGGCTCCGTCCCGGGCGCAGACCGTGCGGCGCAGCTCCAAGATCTCCTCGGCCTTGGCCACGGTCGACGCGCGGACCTGGGCCAGCACCGCGGTCAGGTCCGAGGTGTCGGCGTACAGGAACGGGTAGAGCGCCTCCATGGCGCCGCCGTCGCGGCCCGGCTCAGTGTTCATTCTCTGGGCTCATTCCCGGCCCCTACCACCGCGATCGCCTCCCGGGCGTGCACCAGGATCGTGTCGCCCACCCCGGCGCTGACCAAGGCCACGCTGACCGTCTCCTGGCCCGCCCCGGTATCGACCACCGCCATCTCGTCCTCGAGCAGCCGCAGCACCGTGACCTGCACGGCCGTGTCGGAACACGTGATGCAGACCTCACCGATGCACTCGGGCAAACCCTCGCTCATGAGATCACCCCCGGGCCGAGTACGCCGGGCTGCTCGAAGAACACGTGGACCAGCTCCCACAGCACGTGGTACGCGGTGACCTGCATCTCCTTGACCACGCGCGGGTCGGCGGAGGCCGCCACCAGCACGTGATCGACGGCCTTGCTGGTCGCGATCGCGCCGCCGTCCCCGCCGGTCAGGGCCACGGTCAGCAGGCCGAGTTCGCGCGCCGCCTCCAGCCCGGCCAACACGCTGGGGCTGTTCCCGTCGCGGTCCAGGCCCAGGGCGATGTCGGCGGGGCTGGCCAGGAACCGGATCTGATGGGCGAAGATCGCGTCCACCCCGGCCTGTTCGGCGATCCCGGTGACAGTGGCCACGTCGGTGGTGAGCGAGATGGCGGGCAGCGCGCGTTTGCCGACGATGACCGGATGGACGAACTCCACCGCGACATGCTGGGCGTCGGTGCTGGCCCCGCCGGTGCCGAACACCACGAGCTTGCCACCGGAATGGAACCTGACCGCCATGGCGTGGCACGCCGCGGCCACCGCGTCGGCCTGGTCGGCCAGGTGGCGCGTTGGTTCGCTGCGCAGCTCGAACAGGCGGCCGACCTCGGCGTCGTGAGCCGGCCCGCCCGGCCCGCTCATAACCCCTGGCCCGTCTGAGTCGCCCTTGTCTCCTGCGATGCCATGACAGCCACCGTAGGACACTTGCGCGGGGCCGTCCAGTAGCCAGTAGGACACTTATGGGTTGAAGCCGGACACTTCTGGGAAATCGAGGTTCAGAGCAGCCGCAGCTGGCGGTCACCGGTCCGCCGGGCGCGCGGCGCCGCGACCGCGCCGAGCAGTTCGGTGCTGACCGCGGCCAGGAACGGCGACCGGCCGGCGGCCTCCTCGGCGCCGTGCCTGGTCCGCCGGCCCGCGCAGGTGAGCACGAGCTGGCCGCGGGCCCGGGTCATCCCGACGAACAGCAGCCGGCGTTCCTCGGCGGTCTCGTCCGGGGTGAGCGGCCCGGATCCGGGCCGCCGCAGCGGCAGCAGGCCGCGTTCGCAGCCGGCCAGGAACACCACGTCGAACTCCAGGCCCTTGGACCCGTGCAGGGTGAGCAGGGTGACCGCCTCGGCCCGCGGATCCAGCGCGTCGGTCTCCGCGCCCAGGGATATCTCGGTCCGGAACCGCTCCGCGTCGTCGCCGCACCGGCGGGCCAGCGGGGCCAGCACCTCGCCCGCGGCCCGGATGTCCACCACGGTCGCGTCCCGCTCGCCGCGGGCGGCGGCCAGCGCCCGGACGGCCGCGGTCAGCTGCCCCAGGACCAAGCCGCCGCGATCCGGGTCGGCCAGTGCCATCTCGCGCATGATGTCGCTCACCGCGGGACGGCGGGCGAGCAGGTCGTGCGAACGCTTCTGGTAGGGCAGCCCGGCCCGGGTCAGCGCCTGGCCGAGCGCGCTGGCCTGCGCGTCGGTCCGGTACAGCACGGCGATGTCGGACAGGCCGAGCTTGCCGTGGCCGTGCCCGTCGGCCCGGCCGCTGTCCAGCGAGTGGAACGACGCACCGCCCAGCAGCTGGTCGATGGCCGCGGCGATCCACGCCGCCTCGGCGTGCTCGTCNNGCCGCGGCCGCGGCCGCCCGGCCCGGCACCAGCGTCGAGGGCGCGATGGCCTGCAGGGCAGCGGTCACGATGGCCGGGCTCGACCGGTAATTCCTGGTCAGCTCCACCGTGGTCGCCCCGGGGAAGTCGGCCGCGAACCGGCCGAAGATGCCGACGTCCGCGCCGCGGAACCCGTAGATGGCCTGGTCCGGGTCGCCGATCGCGGTCAGCCCGGCACCGTCCCCGCTCAGCGCGCGGAGCAGGTCATACTGCACGGGGTCGATGTCCTGGTACTCATCCACGCTGACGAACGGCCACCGCGCCCGCAGCCCGGCCGCGATCCCCGGCTCACCAGCCAGCAGCGCGGCGGACAGCTCGGCCAGCCCGTCGAAGTCCACCAGGCCGCGCGCGATCAGCTCCGCGCGCAGCGCCGGCCGGCCCTGCGGGTCGTCGGCCAGCTTGCGTCCCTCACGCTCGGACCCGGTCAGTTCCGCCGCGACCCGCACCAGCGCGGCCTCATCGGCGACCCCGAACGAGGGCGGCAGCCCCGCCGCCTCGGGGTGCTCGCGCAGGATCCGCAGGCCCAGGCCGTGGAACGTGGTCACGGTGAGCTCGTCGGCGGTGTCCACTCCGGCCGGGCCCGGGCCGGAGCCCAGGCCGGCCAGCCGGTCGCGCATCTCCTGGGCGGCCCGCCGGGTGAACGTGATGGCCAGGAACTGCCGGGCGGGCCGGCCGAGCTCGGTGACCTGGTGGGCGATCCGGTGGGTCAGCGTCCGGGTCTTGCCGGTGCCCGGCCCCGCGATGATCAGCAGCGGCCCGGCGGCGGTGGCCGCGGCGCGCTGGTCAGGGTCCAGGCCATCCAGTACCGAGGCGGTCCCGGTCCCGGGGGACGCTGGGGACGCTGCCGCGCCACCACGGCCAGCTCGGGGGGCGGGGGCGGGGTGGGATAGCCGGGGCCGTTCGGCTGAATTGTTTGGGGGCTGAGCCGGCGCGGGCAGGTCGGTCATCGCGAACAGGGCCGACCCGTCCAGTTCATCCGGACCGAACAGCCGGATGGTGCCGTACTCCCCGTCGTAGCCGGCCTCCCTGGTCACCTCGCCCCGCCGGAGCCGGCCGATGCCCTCGGCGAGGCGCGCGCCGCCGACCCGGCGCAGGTCGTCGAGCGGGACCTCGCGCAGGATGCTCAGCTCCGGTCCCAGCGCGCCGACCAGCCGGCCCACCTCGGCGGCCACCTTCTTGCTCTTCGGCCCGGTGCCGACCATCTCCCCGATGATCTGGGGCAGCTGGACCAGGCAGGTGAAGCCCGCCGCGCCGTCGGGCCGGAAGCCGGCCGGGCGGTCGGCCAGCTCCGCGACCCGGTGCAGCACGCCGACGGTCAGCGGCTTGCCGCACGCGGGACACCGGTCCTCCAGCGCGGTGGTCTGCTCGGGGTCGATGCGGACCCCGCACTTGCGGTGCCCGTCCAGGTGGTACTTGCCTTCCTCGGGGAAGAACTCGAGCGTCCCGTCCAGGCCCCGTCCGGTCCGCAGCGCCTCGGCCATCGCGAAGTAGTCCAGGTCGGTGCCGAACACCGTCGCCTCCCGGCCCAGCATCGGCGGGGAGTGCGCGTCGGAGTTGCTGACCAGCCGGTAGCCGTCCAGTGAGGAGCAGGTCCAGTTCATGGCCGGGTCGGAGGACAGCCCGGTCTCCACGGCGAAGATGTGGTCGGCCAGGTCGGCGTAGCAGTCCCGCACCGCGTCAAAGCCAGACTTGGACCCCAGGACCGCGAACCACGGCGTCCAGACGTGCGCGGGCACCAGGAAGCAGCCGGGCCCGGCCTCCAGNNCGGCGGTAGATGGTGGAGATTTCCACCGACAGGAGGAAGCGCACGGTCCCGGCGCAGCTGGCCGGGGTATCGCGGTGCAGCCGGCGCTCGAGGTCGGGCCGGATCCGGAACAAGCCGGGCTCGGCCGGGACCAGCGTGTCCTTCAGCTCCGCGGACCAGGCCGGGTGGGTGAAGTCGCCGGTGCCGAGCACGGTGAGGCCCTTGCGCAGCGCCCACCAGGACAGGTGCTCGATGTCGCAGTCCTTGCTGCACGCGCGCGAGAACCGGGAATGGATATGCAGATCGGCGTGGAACATGTCGCTCCGAATATTGCCACGCCCCACCGTCAGCCGGTGACCTGAACGCCGGCTGACGCCAGCCGGGCCGCGGCGGTCAGCGTGGTACGTTCCCGACCAAGAGGACCCAGAACAACGGAGCAGCAGATGACCGAACAGCGGGTCAGCGTGACGATCACCGACGGCGTGGCGGATGTCCGGCTGACCCGCCCGGAGAAGCGCAACGCGCTGGACGGGGCGATGTTCGCCGGCCTGGTCGCCGCGGGCGAGCGGCTCAAGGCCGAGCCCCGGGTCCGGGCGGTGGTGCTGTCCGGCGAGGGACCGGACTTCTGCGCCGGGCTGGACTTCGGGTGGTTCCGGGCCATGCGCGGCGGCGAGCGGCTCAGCGCCCTCCTCGACCTGCCCCCGGGCGATGGTCCGGCCCGGGCCGCCGGGCAGCGCGCCGCGTACGTATGGACCGAGGTCCCGGTCCCGGTCATCGCGGCCGTGACCGGGAACGCCCTGGGCGGCGGGCTGCAGATCGCGCTCGGCGCCGACATCCGCATCGTCGCCCCGGACGCCCGGATGTCGGTGCTGGAGATCCGGTGGGGCCTGATACCGGACATGACCGGCAGCCAGCTGCTCCCCGAGCTCGTCGGGCGGGACGTGGCCAAGGAGCTGACCTTCACCGGGCGCATGGTGAGCGGCGAGGAGGCCGCGGCGCTGGGCCTGGCCACCAGGGTCGACCCTGACCCGCGGCAGGCCGCCTTCGAGCTGGCGCGTTCGATCGCTGGGCGCAGCCCGCACGCCATCCGGGCCGCTAAGCGGCTGCTGGACCTGGCCGGGCGGGTGGACCTGGAGACCGGCTTCGCCGCCGAGCAGAAGGAGATCGGCGCGCTGGTCGGCAGTCCCAACCAGGCCGAAGCGGTCACCGCGGAGTTCGAGCAGCGCCCGCCCCGGTTCACCGACCCGGCCTCTTAGCCTCCTAAAGGTGGTGCTCGGCCAGGTGCGCGCCGAGCACGTCGTAGCCGAAGTCGGCCGCCGGGTCCCGCCACACCGAATGCGCGTGGTTCGCACGCCGCTGGGTGTTGTCGTACTCGATGAGCAGCCGCGGGCCCTGTACGCGGTAGTACAGCGGCTGGCCCGCGCCGGTCGGCCCGGCCCAGGCGAAGCAGACCCCGTCCAGCGCCGTGTCGTCCCCGTAATCGGGCGGCAGCCCGTCCGGGACCCGCCCCAGGTACGCGCCGAGCAGCGCTCGCAGCAGGTCCCGCTGGCCGCCGTCCAGGTCCGCGGCCGGCAGGCCCTTGGGCGCGCTGGTCAGCGCCATCCGCCGGTAGTCCGCGGCGTCGTAGCCCGAGGCGCGCTCGCCGTCGGCGTCCATCCGGGCGATCGGCCCGGCGAGCTCCGGATCGGTGAACGGCCGGCGCCACAGCTCGCGCAGGTACATCATCTGGTCCCCCTCGGCCAGCCGGGACCGGTTGCCGCCCACGATGTCCGAGGGGGCCCGGTCGAGCAGGATCGCGCGGGCGCCCTGGCCCGGATCCAGCGAGCGGACCAGCTCCCGGGCCAGGTCCTCGGCCCCGGCCAGCGGGCGCAGCGGCGCCGAACCCAGCAGCGGTGAGACCGCCGGGTCCGCGCCCAGGAAGCACGGCGTCACCGCGCGGACCATGCCACTGACAACAAGGTTGTTCAGCGAGACGTGGTGGCCGCCGAAGCGCCAGCCCCACGGCGCCGTGCCGCCCGGCTCGCCGAACACCCTCAGGTAGTACATCCCGGGGTCCCGCCCCCGCTCCCGCCCCCAGTTGACGCTCCAGCCCTCGGCCTGATCGAGCACGTTGTCCAGCCCGACGATGGTGGCCACCGTGACGTACCCGGCGGTCGACAGGCCGCTGGCCACCAGCCGGTGGGCCAGCCGCTGCTGGGCCGGCCGCTGGGCCCCGAGGGTCAGCCCGCCGTGGTCGGTCGGGGTGTAGAACCAGCGCCTGCGCTCCGCGTCCGCCTCGGCATCCGGGCTGGGCGCGCCGCCGCCGGCCACCGCCCGCTGCCCGGGATCAAGCGAGTCGAGCCAGTCGGCCGCCGCGGCCGCCATCCGCGCCGCAGCTTCCCGCGCCGCAGCTTCCCGCGCTGTACCCTCCACCCGGCCTCCTCGCCCGTCCGACGCTGTCCCCCCAGTGTCTCGCGGCCCGCAACCCCGGCCGATCCTGGTGTCAGAGGCCGGCGATCGCGCTGCATAAGATCGCCTTGCCGACGCCATCGCGAACCGGGCCCTCGGCCTGCCGCGTTCCGCGTTCCGCGTGAGGAGCAGCTTTTCATGGCCATCCGCGACGCCCTCGCCCTTACCGAGGATCAGCGGGCCCTGCGGGACACCCTGCGCGGCTTCCTGGCCGACCAGCTTCCCTCCGCCACGCTGCGCGCCATGATCGACACCCAGCCCGGCTACGCCCCGGACCTGCACGCCCGGCTCGGTACCGAGCTGGGGCTGACCGGGCTGACGATTCCAGGGG
>PLIQ01000284.1:0-7345 GCA_003140115.1 Actinomycetota bacterium
CTGGCGCGTGCGGTTCGGCTGGGCGGTGACCGACACGCTCACCATCACCCGGCGTAACCTGCTGGTCTGGCTGCGGGTGCCCGCATATCTGGTGTTCACCGTGGTCCAGCCGGTGATCTTCGTGCTGATGTTCCGGTACGTCTTCGGCGGCGCGATCCGGGTGAGCTCGGCGGGCGGTTACGTAGACTTCCTGTTGCCGGGGATCATCGCTCAGACGGCGGCGTTCGCCTGCTTCGGTACGGCCATCGCACTGGCCCAGGAGCTGAAGAAGGGCGTCATCGACCGGCTGCGGTCGATGCCGATGGCGCGTTCGGCGGTCCTGACCGGGCGCTTGCTGGCTGACACCCTGCGGATGACGGTGACGATCCTGATCGTCCTCGGGGTGGGGTTCGCGGTCGGGTTCCGGTTCTCCAGCGGGGTCGGCCCGGCCATCGCGATGGTCGCGCTGGCGATCTTGTTCGGCGTGGCCATCGCCTGTATCTCGGCGTTCACCGGGCTGGCCATCGGCGACGAGGAATCGGTTCAGGCCTTCGGGCTGATCTGGATCTTCCCGCTCACGTTCCTGTCCTCGGCGTTCGTGCCGATCGCGACCATGCCGGGCTGGCTGCAGGCATTCGCGAACAACCAGCCGGTCACCTACACCATCAACGCCATGCGCGCGCTGGCCCTGGGCGGTCCGGTCGCGGACAACCTGTGGAAGAGCCTGGTCTGGCTGGCGGGCATCTTTATCGTGTTCGTGCCGCTATCGGTCCGGGCGTACCGGCGGGCTTCCTAGATCGCGGGCGGCGGGCCGCTGCCGTAGGGGCGGGTCAGGATCTCGAGCAGGTGGCCGTCGGGGTCTTCAAAGTACAGGCCGCGGCCACCGTCGCGGTGGTTGATGGCCTGGCGCTGGGTGCGGCTGGGATCGGCCCAGTAGGGCAGGTCCCGCTCGCGGAGACGGTCGAAGGCGCCGTCGAACTCGACCTCACTGACCAGGAACGCGTAGTGCTGCGGGGTGACCGGGCCGCTGGTCTCGGCGAAATCAAGGGAGACGTCGTTGTCCGCGTGCACCACGAGGAAGCGGCCGAAACGGGTCGCCGGGGCCAGGCCGAGGATCTCGGTCAGGAACGCCGCCGAGCGCTCCTGATCCCGGCACGAGACGATGGTGTGGTTCAGTTGGACGCTCATGAAGAGTCCTCTGCGAGCTGGCGTTGCATCAGCTCGACGAGCTTGGTCAGGCCGCGCATGGGCCGGACCATCACGGTGAAGCCGACCAGCCGGTCAGCATCGTTCCAGCACAGCATGTCGACGCCGTGAACGTACAGGCCGTCGAGCTCGGCCTCGAACTCCAGCACCGCGCTGGACGGGCCGTACCACTCGCCGACGTAGCGAAGCGAGGGACCCAGCACCGCCATCGCGCTGCGCAGGTAGCCCGCCGTGAGGTCCTTGCCCGGCTGCGGCGCGAACACGGCCGGCGAGCGGAACACTACCTCGTCGGCGAGCAGGTCATCCAACAGGGCCGGGTCCCCGGACTCGACGACGGCGTGCCAGGCCTGCACGGCCGGAGGTTGCTCAGACATGGCTGTACTCAACCCGAGCCGATCCGAATGCGCAAGGTGCTCGCGGCCTAGGCGTGGCTGAGGACGTCCCGCCCGCGGTTGGCGAATGGCCCGCCGGGATCTATTGTCACGCCATGGATATGCAGCAGTACCTGGCCGATCTCAGCCTGAAGACCATGAGCCGGGTCCACCGGGCCATCGTTCATCTCAGTGGCGGCCAACTGCTGGGCTCGGCGTTCGGCATGCCGGTGGTCGAATTGCACACGACGGGACGCAAATCGGGCCGGCCGCGCTCCACCATGCTGACCGCGCCGGTGGTCGATGGTGACCAGGTGGTGCTGGTGGCCTCCAAGGGCGGAGATGATCGCGACCCCGATTGGTACCGCAATCTGATGGCTCATCCCGAGGTCGAGCTGACCATGGGCAGCCGACGCCGGCCGATGCTGGCGCGCCAGGCGTCGGCGGCGGAGAAGGCGGAGCTATGGCCGCGCGTGGTGGCGGCCTACCAGGGCTACGGCGGTTACCAGCGCCGCACCGAACGCGACATCCCGCTGGTCATCCTCGAGCCGCGCTGAACCCAGCGTCGCCTGGCGCGTTAGGGGCTAGGCGCCTGAAGGCCGGGACCGCGGCACCCAGCAAAGGCAGAACGGATGCCCGGCCGGATCCGCGTAGACCTGGAAACCGCTGGCCGACTCGATGTCATCGGCGGGCTTCAGCAGCTTGGCGCCCAGCGACGTGACCTGGTCGTGGGCGGTCTTGATGTCCTCGACGTACAGGTCGAGGTGAACCTGCTGCGGCGTCCCGTCAGGCCACTCCGGCGGAACATGGTCGGGCGCGAACTGAACGCCCACCTGCGGCTGGCCATCGGCGTAGATCATGTGCCAGTCGTCATCCGCGTGGACCTCGCCGCCCAGCACGCCGGCCCAGAAGGCGCTCTCGGCGGTCAGGTCGGCGGCGTCGAAGACGACCACCTGGTGGTTTATCCTCATGCGGTCATCCTGGCACGGACCCGGACGGGCGGGTCAGCGCGGCGCGCGGGTCAGCGCGGCGGGCGGGTCAGCGCGGCGGCTTCGGGCGGCTGTCGAGCCACAGCGCCCAGGGCTCTATCGTGCCGATCCGGAGCAGTCCGGCTGATGCCCAGGGATCCCGGGCCAGGCGTGCGGTGATGTCGCTCTCGTCGGGCGCCTCGACCACGTGCAGGGTCTGCTCGCCGGTGCCGATCGGGCCGCCGACGATGATAAACCCGTCGTCGACCAGCCCGTCCATGAAGGCCGCGTGCTCATCCCAGCCGTCCTGCTCCCGAATCGGGCGCGAGGGGTCCCAGCATGGGCCGTGCACCAGCCTGACCGCGAAGTTGGCCATGACCGGAGCGTACGGGCCGCCGCTGACATTCAGCGTGCCGCTTGGCCTTCAGGGGAGATCTCGCGGATGTGGTCGATGATCGGCTCAGACATGCGCGGGTAGAGTTCCACAACGCTCTCCGGGATGCGGCCCACGTAGCGCAACATCCAGTCCTCGCGGGTCCATGCGCACGGCAGGAGACGCGAGCCAGGAATCGCCTCATGCAGTGCCTGCGCCGCGAAGTCCGGATGGAAGTCGTCGTTGCCGTTGAAAACAAGCGTCGGCGCTGTCACTGCGCGGAGTTCTGAGACGGTGGCGGCGATCACGGGTGTTGCCATCGTGGGGTAGAAAACGTTGTTCCACGACTTCATGACGGCAATGAATGTACTGGGGTCCAGATCCAGCAGGCGCGCCGCGTTACCCGGATTCGCCCGGATTAGCTCGCTGAAGTGCGGCGTTTCGGCGACCTGGGCCATGCCCCCGCGGACGGCGGCCTCGATGTAGGGCGTGTGATATTGGTAGCCGAGCAACTGGGAACTGTAGCCGCCCCCCGATACGGACCACAGGATGAGCCCGCTGACAACTTGAGGGTGCCGGATAGCGGTCAGGTAGGCCAGCCGGGCACCGGCCGAGCCTCCGATGAAGATGGCGCTGCCGAGGCCTAGGTGCTCGAGCAGCAATGCTGCATCGTCAGCCCATCGGTACTGTTCCGGTCGCGTATCCAGGTACAGGTCGGATGACCCTGTGTTGCTGCGGTCCCACTCGATGAGCTGCATGTGATCTTCGAGCGCACGAGCAAGCGAGGCCAGCGCCGAGTAGCCCAGGCGCCCGCCCGGGGTCAAGACGACGGGCGGGCCGCTTCCGGTCCGGCGGTACTGTATCGCGCGGTCACCGACATAAAAGGTATGCATAGTCCAAGACCTGGTCGAGCTCCTGGTCACATACTGTAACTCGAATTCGTGTGATATGTCTACGACTATGAAATAATTGCTCTACGGCAGGCCGGACCGGCTGGGTGGGTGGTGTTAAGGCTGCGCTGCGTACTTGGTGCCCTCCGCGGTCACGGTGGCGAGCGCAGCGAAGCCTGCGTTGGCGTCCTGCGTGGCTGCCGGGGTAACGGTGATCGTCGTGACGTGCTGCTCGATGGTCCCGGCCTCGCCGAGGTCCGTCATAGCGGTTTTCCAGGCGCGCGCGGCGACAGCATCACAGGCCGACGGTGAGCCGGAGGCGGGGCCGAGCGTGGCTCCCAGGAGGGCCTGCCCCGCGGCGTGCAGGTTCGCGAGCGTGGTGTCGGTCGTGATGCCTCCCGGGCCGTTCCATGTCCCGTGGAAGACGGCGATCTGGTTCTTCCCACCGTACTGGATGTACCAGAGTTTCATCTGAGTCCCGCAGCTGGCCGTGGTTGCTGCCACTGGCGTGGTGCCGGCGGTGGCCGATGATGCCGGCGCTGAGGTGGCCGGGGCGGCGCTAGATCCCGTATTCGCCGCCTCAAATGACTTCAAGGCGGCAGTGCCCGCCGCGACCTCCTGGTCGGCCTGGGCGACATTCTGCTGCCCCGAGGAGTTGTCGCCGGAATAGTCATTGCCGGCCGCGATATAGTCATTCATTGCGGCGACGAAATCGGAATTGTCGGCCGGGGCCGGGTCGACCTCGTCATTCAAGACCGCTTGCGCGTCCCCGGTCAGGTTAGCGCCGTCCACAGTAAGGTCGGCGGGATTGCTGCTTTCGTCGGATGCGATCTGCGAAAGATCCTGCGACACCTGCTGGAGCGGGGCCTGAACCTGCGCCGCCCACCCGCTCTCCCCGCTGGCGATCGGGTCGACGCAGTCGACGGTGCACGATGACTCCGACGTCGCGGCTGGGTCTGCTGACGGTGCCGGGCCCGCCACTGGTGCCGCCGACCCGCTGCAGTTGTCGTCCGAGGCGGTGACGACCTGCCCGAACTGGGCGTTGATGACGTCGCCCTCGGTCGTGCCGTACTTGCTGACCAGGGCGGCCTTGATCTGGGCGGCCGACAGGCTCGGGCCCGATGCCGGGTCCACCGACACTACAGCCATCGCGTTCCGGAATGACATGTCGCGCTCGAAGTAGCCCGCGACGCACGAGTCCTGGCTGGCGCTGCCGCCCGAGCCGGCCGCAGTCTTGAACTGGCTGACCTCGGCCTGAGTCCACTGGCCAGGTGCCGACCCCTGGGCCGGGGCTGCGGCGCTCCCGCCGCCGCATGCCGTGACGGTAAATGCGGTCACGGCGGCGGCCAGCGACCCAGCCAGGAGGAACTGCTTCCTGTGCGCCTTGACGAATACCATGGTTCTCCCCTTTATCCGAGCCGGTCCAGTCTGGACAGGATTCGTTCTTTCGGTAATTGCAGGTATTTCGGCCAGGATTACAAGGACCCTATTGATGCTCCGCATCCCTGGCAGAAGCTGTCTCCCGCGATGATGCGGGTGCCGCACTTGGCGCAGAAGCTCGAAGCCCGCCCGGGCACCGGTGTCGGCACCGGCGCCTGTGCCGACGGCCCTTGGTGCGCCTGCTGTGCCGACGCCTGCCATCCCAGGATGGAGTTCTTGTGCTTGAGAGCGAGCAGCACCACGGCGGCGACCAGGCAGATCAGCGCTAGCCAGCCGGAAGCCGTGTGCAGGAAGCTCTGGCGTTCTATGCACTCGCCCGAGCTGAGTATCGCGACGGTGTCGCTGCATGACGGGAGGTTGGAGGTCGACGCCAGATACGCGATCGCGAATACCGCCGAGGCGGTAATTGCCTTCGTAAAGGTCGGTGCCTTGCTGAATGTAAGTTTCATAAGCCGAACATAAAGTCCGGCTCGCGCCGCGCGGCAGAGGCCGAGCGACCTACCACACGCGCGCAGGTGTGGGCCGGCCGGCCCATATCAAGGGGAAGGGACGACCGGTTCGATGCCCGCCTGGATGGCGTAGCGGGTCAGTTCGGCGCGGTTGCGCGCGCTGGTCTTGTCCCTGATCCGGTCCAGGTGCGTTCGCACTGTGTTGGGCGTGACAAAGAGCGTCTCCGCGATCTTGGCGTTGCTCGCTCCGCCGGCAAGTAGCGCCATGATCTGCCGCTCTCGTGCCGACAGCGGGCCAGTCGGGCTGTCCGCCGGGACGCGACGGGCGACTGGAACGGTCACCGCGGGCGCAGGCCCCGGAGCTGGCTGGGCTGTGCCCAGGGCCACGGCTATGGCATCGGCTTGGCTAAGCGCAGGACCAGGCCGACGGGCAGCATCGAACACAGCATCGCCCAGGGTGGCGCGCGCAGCGGCATGGTCGCGGTCGCGCCGCCCCGCTTCTGAAGACAGAGCCAGGTCGAGGGCCTGCTCGAGGCTAAGGGCCAGGCCCTGGGCGTAGGCTCGCTCCAGCTGCTCGTCGCCCAGGTGCGCACGCGCCTGGACGAGGCTGTCCTGGCGGTAGCGCGCGTCGAAGTCGTCCCACGGGGTGCCCGTCTGGTCCTGAAACGCCTGCACGGAGCCGTGGAGGACGGCAGCCCGGTCCCAGTCGCCCAGATCGCCGGTCACGCACGTCAGGTACAAGAAGCCATAGGCCATGGCTCTGCGGTACCCGCTCTGGCGGCTGGACCGCAGGCTGACCTCGAACATGGACCGGGCGCCATCGAGGTCTCCCTCCGCGCGCAGCATCAGGCCCACGTTCGCCGGCAGTTCGGCGCTCTCCCACCCGACCTGCTGCGCGGCTCGTGCCACGGCTTCCAGGTGAGCCCGGGCGACGGGGATGTCTCCGACCATCAGGGCATGGAGGCCGGCGTTGTTGTGCAGGAGGCAGTTGTGGAGATGGTCACCGGATCGTTCGGTGCAAGCGATCGCTTCGCTAACCAGCTGCGGGGACCGTGCCGGGTCGAGGGTCAGGACATAGTGGGCCAGGCTCTCGGCCAGCAGGACGTCGTCGCCGAGGCGGCGGGCTCGCTCGACAGACTCCTGCCCGAAGGGGCGCCCTGCCTCCGTCTCGCCGGCGAAGTGCCATGCGGTGCACAGCGCCGCAAGGGCCCTGCTGAGCAGCCGGTCGTCCCCCAGCTGGCGGGCGACCTGGACCGCCTGTTCAGCAAGGTGCCGTGCTGCGCCGATGTCAACCCAGGAAGCGGTGTGCGCCGCGGTGACCAGTGCCGCCGCGAACAGTGCGGGGCCGGCATCGGCGTCCGGCCGCCTGACCGCTGGCACGAGCAACTCGAGGACTTGCTGCTGCCGGGAACGCACTATCCCGTAGCGGTAAAGCGCGACGCCTAGGCGCAGGACCAGTGCGGTCCCATCGGGGTCGTGGATCGCATGCTCGCCAGCGCGCCGCAGGTTGGCCTGGTCGGCGTCCAGCCGGTCCAGCCAGCTGCCCTGGTCCGGCCCGGTCAGATGAGCGGCCGCCGCCTCGGCGACGGCCAGGAAATGATCGCGGTGGGCGACGCGGGCGTCCTGCAGGTCCGGGCCGGTCCGCCGCGCGAGGCGTTCGGCGGCGTAG
>PLIQ01000284.1:7486-7641 GCA_003140115.1 Actinomycetota bacterium
TCCGGCGCCGACAGCGAGCCCAGCCGGGCCGCGGCGAGCTCGAGGGCCAGCGGGATCCCGTCGAGGCGGACGCAGATCGCCGTCACCGCCGCGGCGCTGGCGTCATCGACGACAAAGCCCCGCTGGTGCAGCGCGGCGTGCTCGGCGAACAGCTG
>PLIQ01000420.1:0-1385 GCA_003140115.1 Actinomycetota bacterium
GCTCCCGCCTCTGCTCCCGCCTCCGCCTCCGCCTCCGCCCCCGCCTCTGCCCCGGCGAGGGCCGCCCGGCGGCCGTCGGGCCAAGTCGCGCCGGATCGCACCGGCATCCTCCCGTAGCCCGGACCCGCGCTATTGTCATGACCCGCGCGGAACAGGCACGATGTGCGAGTGCAGGTACGCGCGTGAACCGGGAGATTACCGAGCTATGGTCGGCGGCTCTCGGCGCCGCGGGCACGCTCATCCGCTACGGCCACTGGGGACGCCCGGTCCTGGTGTTCCCCACCGAACGGGGCCGGGCCTGGGACTTCGAGAACAACGGCATGGTCGACGCGGTGCGCGGGCTGATCGACGAGGGTCGGCTGAAGCTCTACTGCGTCGACAGCTATGACGCCGCGTCCTGGTCGAACCGCGACCTGCCACTCGAGGAACGCGCCCGTAGGCACGGCCGGTATGAGTCGTGGATCGTCGGCGACGTGGTGCCGTGGATCTACCGGGACTGTGGCGGGCCGGCCGAGGTCATCACCCTGGGTTGCAGCATGGGCGCCTTCCACGCGGCCAACTTCGCGCTCAAGCGGGCTGACCTGTTCCCGCTGGCCATGTGCTTTTCCGGCAACTATGACCCGTCGGCCTGGCACGCCTGGGGCGAGCAGGGCAACGAGGTGTACTTCAACAACCCGGTCGACTACGTCGGCCACCTGGCGGGCGACCACCTGGAGTGGCTGCGCAGCCAGGTCAGCCTGCTGCTGGTGTGCGGTCAGGGTCAGTGGGAGGACACCACCGGGGCGCAGGCCAGCACCCAGCGCTTCGCATCGCTGCTGGCCAGCAAGGGGATAAAGCACGAGCTGGACGTGTGGGGTTACGACGTGCCGCATGACTGGCCGTCCTGGCGCGCTCAGTTCGCCCATCACATGCCGCGGTTCTGCTGAGAGGAAGCCTGCCTTGACCGTGCCCACGACCAGCACTAGGCACCTGATCGGGATGCTGCTTGGTACCGAAGATGACTGGCCGACCGCGTTCACCGAGATCCTGCGCCGGCTGGGCCCGGTGCCGGGTCCGGGCGGCAGCCAGCACGCCTTCGACACCGAGCGGATCACCATCGAGCCGTTCAACCTGCGTGACCGGCCCCGGTACCACCTGGTCATCGACCGGCTCGCGTACTGGTACTACCACCCGCGGGAGTGGCTGAAGAAGATCTCGATGATGGACGGGGTCTACCTGCTGAACAGCCCCTTCACCTTCCAGTCGATGGAGAAGCACGCGGCCTACTGCGCGATGATGCGGCTCGGGCTCAAGGTGCCCGAGACGGTGCTGGTGCCGTTCAAGAACCCGCTCGACAACGCCCGCTACGCGTACACCGCGGCCCGCTATAACAAGTCCTTCGACCT
>PLIQ01000420.1:1395-3670 GCA_003140115.1 Actinomycetota bacterium
TCGCTGTCGATCGGCGCCGAGACCATGGTCATGCGCTTCCAGCCCGACCAGCCCATGCACTCGCGCTACGCGGTCGACCACAGCTTCCTGACCCCGGAGGTCGGCTCCGAGGTGGTGGCGATCGGGCGGCTGGTCAACGCGTTCTTCCGGTGGGAGTTCAACTCGTGCGAGACGCTGGTCTACGGCGACCAGGTATACCCCATCGACTACGCCAACGCCTGCCCGGACGTCGCGCTGACCAGCCTGCACTACTACTTCCCCTGGGCTATGAAGGCCCTGGTCAAGTGGTGCGTGTTCGCCCTGGTGACCGGCCGCCGGCCCCGCCTGGACCTAGACACCGACCGGTTCTTCGCCGTCGCGGACGAGCCCGGCCTCTCCTACGCGGACAAGCTGGATGTCTACCGGGACCTAGCCGACGCTTACTTCGACTCCGCGCGCTACTACGACTTCTGGTCCGGCCTGCAGGCCCGCCTGGACGAGGTGGTCCTGGACTGGATCGCCAGCCCTGATTTCGACCAGCTGCTAGTCCGGACCGTTCGTTCGGTATATCCCGAACATGAGCACGATCAGTTCGTCGCCCACCTGCGCGGACTCATGGAACTGTGGGTCCGCGAGGAGACCGCCCGACTGCGTACGACTGCGTAAAAAAGGGGACTAGACCTCCATGGGCCGTGACATCCAGGCGATCAAGATCAGCGGTGAGGACCGGCGCCGGTACCGGGACAAGGTCCGGCGCTCGCTGGACGCGTTCGCCCGCATGCTGCGGGAGCGCCAGTTCGACGAGAAACCCTCGATGGTGGGCCAGGAGATCGAGCTGAACCTGGTCGACGACACCGGCATGCCCTCAATGCGCAACGCCGAGGCGCTCGAGGCGATCGCCGATCCGGCCTGGGCCACCGAGGTCGGGCAGTTCAACCTGGAGATCAACGTGCCGCCCCGCCAGCTCGGCGGCGACGCGTTCCACGGCTTGGAGGCGGAAGTCCGGGCCGACCTGAACGCCGCGGACGGCAAGGCCCGCACGGTCGGCAGCCACCTGGTCATGATCGGCATCCTGCCCACGCTGGACGAGCACCACGTGGACGAGAGCGCGATGTCGGCCAACGAGCGCTACAAGGTGCTCAACGAACAGATCTTCGCCGCCCGCGGGGAAGACATGCGGATCGCCATCGACGGCGCCGAGCAGCTGCTCACCCACGCCGACAGCATCACGCCCGAGGCGGCCTGCACCAGCGTTCAGCTGCATACCCAGGTCAGCCCGGACACCTTCGCGAATTACTGGAACGCGGCCCAGGCCATCGCCGGCGTGCAGGTCGCGCTCGGCGCCAACTCCCCGTTCCTGTTCGGCAAGCAGCTGTGGCACGAGACCCGGATCACGCTGTTCGAGCAGGCCACCGACACCCGGCCGGACGAGCTGAAGGAGCAGGGCGTGCGGCCCCGGGTCTGGTTCGGCGAGCGCTGGATCACCTCGGTGTTCGACCTGTTCGAGGAGAACCTGCGGTACTTCCCGGCGCTGCTGCCGATCTGCGAGGAGGAGGAACCGCTCGACGTGCTGGACCGCGGCGCCAGTCCCCAGCTGGCCGAGATGAGCCTGCACAACGGGACCATCTACCGCTGGAACCGGCCGGTCTACGGCGTGGTCGGCGGGACGCCGCACCTGCGGGTGGAGAACCGGGTGCTGCCGGCCGGCCCGACCATCGCCGACGTCATGGCCAATGCGGCGTTCTACTACGGCCTGGTGCGCTACCTGGCCGAAGCCCAGCGGCCAATCTGGACCCAGATGTCGTTCACCACCGCCGCGGAGAACCTGCACGAGGCCGCGCGCTACGGCCTGGACGCCCAGCTGTACTGGCCCGGCGTCGGCGACACCCCGGCCGCCGAGCTCATCCTGCGCCGCCTGCTGCCGCAGGCCCGCGAGGGGCTCAGCCAGTGGAACGTGAGCCAGGCCTACGCCGACCGGCTGCTCGGCATCGTCGAGCAGCGCTGCCTGACCGGCCAGACCGGCGCCGCCTGGCAGATCGCCACGGTGGCCGAGCTGTCCCGGCGCGGCGGACTGGATCGCTGGGAGGCGCTGCGCCAGATGACCCAGCGCTACATCGAGCACATGCACACCAACGAGCCGGTCCACAGCTGGCCGCTCCCGACCAGTTAGCCGGCTCCGCCGATCCTGTCCTCAGCCTGCCCCGCCGGCCGCGATCAGGGCCACGCAGACGCCGGCCAGCGCCAGTCCGGCCAGCCGCGGCACGGTCAGCCGCTCGCCGAGCATGACCCGGGCCAG
>PLIQ01000299.1:0-1878 GCA_003140115.1 Actinomycetota bacterium
CGCAGGTGGCCGCGTGCGCGGTGCCGCGGAGCCGGCTGTCGGCGTAGTCGCGGGCCTCGAGCGCGGCGGCGGCCCGGCCGAACCCGGCCACCGGGTGAAAGCGGCGGGGGTCGCCGAGCAGCGCGTCGAGCGCCACTCCGGCGGCGAGCCCGGCCGCGAGCGGCCAGCGGGAACACCTCGGCATCAGGCTATTGTGCTCCGTCCGGTTGCTCCCCGGGCCCAGGTTCTTCGTGCCGCATGGCCGGCGCCGATCCGCGGGTGCGGCTGTTCGGCCTCGACGCGCTGACCGGCGAAGTGGCCAAGGCCACGCATTGTTCGTAGACTTTGGCTATCCGCGGGGGCCGGAGGAGCAACACACTGCGACCTGCACGTGGCCCAGGCGTGATATTCGCCGGGCACAATGATCTCCGAGCGCCCGTAGCTCAGCCGGACAGAGCAGCTGCCTTCTAAGCAGCGGGTCGCGGGTTCGAATCCTGCCGGGCGCGCTGACCTGCGGAAACGCTTCACTGGGGAACCTGGGAGGTCGACTACGGCGCTTCTGCAGCAGCATGCCAGGGCCAGCTCGACTCACCCCTGACCGGGCTGGGCGAGCAGCAGGCGGGTGCCGCGAACCCGCGCGGAGTGCGATCATGCTCGCACCGTGGTCTCGCCGTTCGGCCCGTTCGTGATCGGGCGGATGGCCTACCGGGAGCCGCGAGGCGGCCATCTATACACCATCTCAGGACGGTGCGACCTGCTATTGCGTCTTCAGCGGACGGGGCGTAGCGTCCAGCTAAGAGTGTGCTCGTTTATCAACGGGCAACAAGATTGAAATTCTTTTCGGGCTGCTCCAGACCTCGGTAGTCGCTAACGCCCAGCCGAGCCGAGGTGGGTATGCCAGCACCTATCCTTCACCGAGCCAGCGGTGCGCAGGCCGACCCGTGGGCAACCGCGCCGGGAAGCGCCGAGGTCACCGCGGTTTCTGGCCCGCCCGCCCTACCGAATCAAGCCGGGCATGACCTAACTGTCGCGGACTCCGCCATGCCCCCGTGCTCACGTTCACGGCCTGATCCCGGGCCGTCCGGTGCCTGACCGAGCCGTTCGGTCGGCCCCGTTGTCCCGCTGCCTTCGTGTGTGCCGGTCAGGTCGGTTGCTGCCCTGGGTTCGCTGGCGACTCTGATCCTTGGGAGGGATGGAGCCAATGATAAAGCCGCGGACTCGGATCGCCGCAGCCCTGGTGTTGACCTTGGGCGTGGCCGCCTGCGGCGGCGGAGGAGGCGTAGACGCCAGCACCGCGACCGACGCCTACGGCCCGATCACCATCTGGTATTCCAACAACGCCGAAGAGGTCGCCTGGGGCGAGCAGGTGGTCGCTTCCTGGAACAAGAGCCACCCGAGCCAGCAGGTCTCCGGGGAGCAGATCCCGTCTGGGCAGTCCTCGGAGGAGGTAATCGGTGCCGCGATCACGGCAGGCACCGAGCCATGCCTGATCTACAACACCTCTCCCGCGTCGGTGCCGGACTTCGAGAAGCAGGGCGGCCTGGTGCCGCTCAACGACTTCCCCGGCGGTGCCGCCTACATCGAGGCGCGCACGGGGTCCGGCGCCAGCGTCTACAAGTCGCCGGACGGCCAGTACTACCAGCTGCCGTGGAAATCGAACCCGGTCATGATCTTCTACAACAAGAAGGAATTCGCCAAGGCTGGTATCAGCACCACCAACCCGCCACTGAGCACCTACAGCGAGTTCCTGGCCACCGCCAAGAAGCTGGTGTCTTCGGGTGCGGCGAAGTACGCCATCTACCCGTCGCCGTCGAGTGAGTTCTTCGAGGCCTGGTACGACTTCTACCCGCTGTACGCGGCCGAGAGCGGCGGAAAGGAACTGGTCGCGAACAACAAGGC
>PLIQ01000299.1:1887-3590 GCA_003140115.1 Actinomycetota bacterium
ACTTCCTCAAGTACTCCACGAGCGTCGCAGAGGACGGCAAGCTGCTGGCCATGACCGGGCAGATGCCGATGCGCCAGGGGATACAGCAGCTGTACGCGTCCTATTTCAAGGCGAACCCGGCGTACACGGAGTTCGCGGCGGAGGCAGCCCACGTGATCGAGGTGCCCATCGTCCCGAACTCGATCGAGATCTGGCAGGCCTTCCGCAATGCCTGGTCGGATTCGGTCATCTTCGGCCAGGAGAGTCCCGATAAGGCGCTGGCCGCCGCCGCGTCGCAGATCAACCAGCTTGTCACAGGGAATGGTGAGCCATGACCAGCGTAGCGGCCCCCAGGGCGCACAAGTCCGGGGCGCACAGGTCCGCGGCGCAGGAGTCAACGGCGAGGCGGTTCGGGCGCGCCGTGTTCGGCCGCCAGCCCATCGGGATGATCTTCGGCGCACCGTACCTGCTGTTCATCGCGGTGCTGTTCGCCTACCCCCTGGGCCTGGCGGTGTACATGTCGTTGCACCGCTATTACTTCACCGCGCCCGGGGTGAACGTGCCCCGGCCGTTCGTCGGGCTGTCCAACTACGAAGCGGTGTTCGCCGACCCCGCGGTGCGCCAGGCGTTCCTCAACGTGCTGATCTTCCTGGTCATCAACGTGCCGCTCACGGTGGCGGTGTCGCTGCTGCTGGCCACCGCGCTCAACGCGGCGATCCCGTTCCGCGCCTTCTTCCGGACCAGCTTCCTCGCGCCGTACGTGACAGCCAGCGTCGCGATGATCGGCGTGTTTCTGTTCATACTCAGCCCCACCGGAATTCTCAACACCGTGCTCGGGCCCCTGGCGCCGGTTCCGTCCTGGCTGGTCAACCAGAACTGGGCCATGCCCTCGATCGCGATATACGTCACGTGGAAAGGGCTCGGTTTCTACATCCTGCTTTACCTGGCCGCGTTGCAGGGCGTTCCGAAGGAACTGTACGAGGCCGCGGCGATGGACGGGGCGTCCTGGTGGCACAGGCTCCGATCGGTAACCGTCCCCGGCGTCCGGCAGGTGACCACGCTGGTTACCCTGCTGGCGGTCATTACCGGCGCGAACCTGTTCACCGAGCCCTACCTGCTGACCGATGGCGGCGGTCCGAACGGCAAGTCCGCCTCGCCGGTGCTGCAGATCTACCAGACCGGCATCGAGCAAAACCACCCCGACTTCGCCTCGGCCCTCGGGATCATCCTGGTCATCGGAGTGCTCCTGATCGCCGGCCTCCAGCAACTAGTGCAAAGGAGACGGGCATGATCAAGGCGGACCCCGCCCAGCCCGAGGTCACCGCCAGATCGGACAGCGTCACGGAGGCAGTTGAACCGCGTGCCTCGCGTTCGTGGTGGCGTCTGATCGCGCTGCTCTTCGGAGCGCTGGTATTCCTCTTCCCGTTCTATTACATGATCATCGGCTCGTTGCAGAAGACGCAGAACACTTCGCTGAGCGGCGTACTGCCGAACCCCGGCAATATCACGCTTAACAATTACGCCGAGATCAACGCGGCCATAGGCATCGGCAAGGCGATCATCAACTCCGGCATCTTCACCGGTGGTGTCCTGCTGGCCACCCTCGTGTTCGGCATACTGGCCGGATACGCGCTGGCGCGACTGAGTTTTCGCGGCCGCGGCCTGTTGTTCGCCTTGATGCTGCTGGTGCTGACGGTCCCATTCCAGTTGCTGATCATCCCGCT
>PLIQ01000299.1:3648-4940 GCA_003140115.1 Actinomycetota bacterium
AGCCTGCAGCCACTCGCGGTCGCCCTGGCGAACTACATCGACAACGTGGCGGCGACCGCGTCGAATCCGTACGGCGCGATCCTGGCCGGATCGTGCGTGCTGGCCGTGCCCGCGGTCGCATTGATCATCGCATTCCAGCGGTACTTCGTTTCCACCAATATCGGCTCCGGCGTGAAAGGCTGACCGTGACGCGCGCTGGCACCACGAGCGTGCCCGGCCGGCTGACCCGGCTGGGCGTGGTCATGTCCGCCGACCCCGGTGCCGACTTCGAGGCGGAGGGTGTGCTCAACCCGGCCAGCGGGCGCACCCCGGACGGCAGGCTGTGGCTGCTACCCCGCCTGGTCGCCGCCGGAAACGTGTCCAGGATCGGCATCGCGGAGATCCTGGTACGCGACGGCCAGCCGACCGGAGTGCGACGCGACGGCGTCGTGCTCGCCCCCGCTGCGGGCTGGGAGAGATCCCACGACCATGCCGGGGTCGAAGACCCGCGCATTACCTGGATCGCGAGCCTCGGCGTCCATGTCATGAGTTACGTGGCCTTCGGGCCGCTGGGGCCCAGGCCGGCCCTGGCCATCTCCGAGGACCTGCGCAACTGGCGGCGCCTCGGCCCGGTGCACTTCGAGTACCAGCCGGAGCTGGACACCGATCTGAACCTGTTCACGAATAAGGACGTCGTGTACTTCCCCGAAGCGGTCCCCGGCCCGGACGGCCGGCTCGCGTATGCCATGCTGCACCGCCCGACGTGGGACCTCGGCGCCATCCTCGGTGGCAGTGAGGTCTTCCTGCCGGCCGGCCTGAGTGACCCGCGACCGGGAATCTGGATCTCCTACGCGCCGGCCGATGCGGTGGATGAGGATCTGCGGGCGCTCACCCATGTCAGGTCGCACCGACTCGTCGCACTACCCGAGTACGACTACGAGGCGGTCAAGATCGGAGCCGGCCCACCGCCGCTGCGCCTCGAGGAGGGGTGGCTGCTCATCCATCACGGCGTCTCGGGAACCCTGGCCAATGGATGGGGTCCGCAGCCTCACGCGCGATACAGCGCCGGCGCGATGCTGCTCGACCTGGACGATCCGGGCACCGTCCTGGCCCGCACTTCCAGCCCGCTGCTCGAGCCGCTGGCACTCGAGGAACGCGAGGGCACCGCACCCAACGTGGTATTCCCGACCGCCATCGAAGAGATCGACGGGCAGCGGTTCGTCTTCTACGGAATGGCCGATTCCAGCATCGGCGTCGCCCGCCTGGACACGATGGAGACACCATGAGCCGCCGGCTGACCGCCGCCGCCGCTG
>PLIQ01000026.1 GCA_003140115.1 Actinomycetota bacterium
GGCGGGGCGGCGGGCGGCGGCCGGGCGGGTACTGCCGGGGTATATGGGCCCGGCGGCGGTGGTGGTGCTGGATGCGCTGCCGCTGACCGGGAACGGGAAGCTGGACCGGCGGGCACTGCCGGCTCCGGAGTACGCGGCCGCGGGTAGCGGCCGGGCTCCGGCCACGGCCCGGGAACGGGCCCTGTGCGAGGTGTTCGCTCAGGTGCTGGGCATCGCCCAGGTGGGGGCCGAGGATAGTTTCTTCGACCTGGGCGGTCATTCGCTGCTGGCGACGCGGCTNNGTGCTGGACGGGGCGGGGGCGGCCCGCCCGCTGCTGGTGCGGGTGCCGGGGCCGGAGCGGGTGCCGCTGTCGTTCGCGCAGCAGCGGCTGTGGTTCCTCGAGCAGTTCCACGGGCCGGGGACGGCGTATAACCTGCCGTTCGCATGGCGGCTGCGGGGTCGGCTCGACCCGGGCGCGCTGGTCGCGGCGCTAGGGGATGTGGTGGGCCGGCATGAGTCGCTCCGCACCATCTTCACTGTCGACGGCGGCCAGCCCTATCAGCACATCATCCCTGCGGGGGAAGCCACCGTCCCGGTCACCATCACCACGGCCCGTTCGGGCGAGCTGGCCGGGCTGGTGGCGGCGGCGGCGCGGTACGAGTTTGACCTGGCGGCGGAGTTGCCGGTGCGGGCGTGGCTGTTCACGGTGGCCGATGACGAGCATGTGCTGGTGCTGTTGTTGCATCACATTGCGGGTGATGGCTGGTCGGTGCGGGTGCTGATGGCGGACGTGGCCACCGCGTACGCGGCACGGCGGCAGGGGCGGGCGCCGGGCTGGGCGGAGCTGCCGGTGCAGTACGCGGATTACACGTTGTGGCAGCGGGACCTGCTCGGAGGTGACCAGGACCCGGGCAGCCTCATGTCCGGGCAGGTGGGGTACTGGCGGGGGCAGCTGGCGGGGCTGCCGGAGGAGCTGGTGCTGCCGGCNNCATGGTGGTGCTGGCGGGGCTGGTTGCGGTGCTGTCCCGGCTGGGGGCGGGGGCGGATATCCCGGTCGGCGCGCCGGTGGCGGGGCGGACCGATGAGGCGCTGGATGACCTGGTCGGGTTTTTCGTGAACACGCTGGTGCTGCGCGCGGACCTGGCCAGTGACCCGGGGTTCGCGGAGCTGGTGGGGCGAGTCCGGGAGACGGTGCTGGCCGCCCAGGCCCGCCAGGACGTCCCGTTCGAGCGGCTGGTCGAGGTGCTGAACCCGGCCCGGTCCCCGTCCCGGCATCCGCTGTTCCAGGTCATGCTGGCCGATGAGGACGTCGGCGCGGTCAACTGGCAGCTCCCCGGGCTGCGAATCCAGGCCGAACCGGTCCCCGCCGGGGCCGCCAAGTTCGACTTGACTCTGGCGTTCGCCCAGGACCGCGACGCCCGCGGTGCCCCGGCCGGGATCAGCGCCACTTTCGAGTACGCCGCGGACCTGTTCGACCACGCCACCATCGAGGCGCTGGCGGCCCGGCTGACCCGGCTGCTGGGCCAGGCCGCCGCCGCCCCGGCCCGGCCGCTCAGCACCTTCGACGTCCTCACCCCTGCCGAACGGCGGGGGCTGGCGCACTGGAACGACACCGCGCGGGACATCCCCGGCGCCACGATGCTGGAGTTGTTCGAGGCGCAGGTGGCCCGGATCCCGGACGCCCCCGCCGTGATCTTTGAGGGCACCCAGGTGTCCTACGCCGAGCTCCACGCGCGGGCCAACCGCCTCGCCCGGCTGCTGATCGACCGGGGGGCGGGGCGGGGGACGCTGGTGGGGGTGGCGCTGGAGCGGTCGGCGGACCTGGTGGCGGTGCTACTGGGGGCGTGGATGACCGGGGCGGGGTACCTGCCGGTCGACCCGGCCTACCCGCCGGAGCGGATCGAGTTCATGCTGGCGGACGCGGCGCCGGCCGTGGTGGTGACTTCGCGCCGGGTGGCGGCCGGGTGGCCGGCGCGGGGCGTGCCGCTGGTGGTGCTGGATGACCCGGCGGTCGTGGCGGAGCTGGCGGGCCTGGATGCCGGGCCGGTGGCAGGCGGGCCGGGGGCCCGGGACGTGGCGTACGTGATCTACACGTCGGGGTCGACGGGCCGGCCGAAGGGAGTAGTGGCCGAGCACGCGGGGATGATGAACTTCCTCAGCTGGCATCTGGCCGAATTTCACATCGTGGCCGGGGAGCGGCTGCTGTACCGGGCCTCGGCCAGCTTCGACGCGTCGGTCTGGGAGCTATTCGGACCGCTGATGTCGGGCGCGACCATGGTCGTGGCCCGTCCGGACGGGCAACGGGACCCCGCTTACCTGGCCCGCCTGATCCACGAGCAGAGCGTGAACGTGGCCGAGTTCATGCCGTCGATGCTGCGGCTGTTCCTGGCCGAGCCCGCAGCGGGGCGGTGCCGCTCGCTGCGCCAGGTTCTCAGCGGTGCAGAAGAACTGCCGTCCGCCACCGCGGACATGCTCTCCGCGGTGCTGCCCGGCGTGATGCTCGGCAACGAGTACGGGCCGACGGAGACGACGGTAGTCGCGATATCTTCCGGGCCGTTCAGGAGCAACGGGGCCCGGTCGCGGATCCCGATTGGCCGGCCGGTGTGGAATACGCGGGCGTTCGTACTGGACGAGGGGCTGGGGCTGGTCCCGCCGGGGGTGGCCGGGGAGCTGTACCTGGCGGGCGCGCAGCTGGCGCGGGGTTACCTGGGCCGTCCGGGGCTGACCGCGGAACGGTTCGTGGCGTGCCCGTTCGCCGCGGCCGGAGGCCCAGGCCAATCCAACACCGCGGCGGGGCAGCGGATGTACCGGACCGGGGACCTGGTGCGGTGGAACGCGGACGGCCAGCTGGAGTACCTGGGCCGGACCGATGATCAGGTCAAGATCCGCGGGTTCCGGATCGAGCTCGGTGAGGTCGAGGCGGTGCTGGCCGCCCAGCCGGGGGTGGCGCAGGCCGCGGTGGCGGTGCGGGAGGACCGGCCGGGGGACCGGCGGCTGGCCGGTTACGTGGTCCCGGCGGCGGGGGCGGTGCTGGATCCGGCGGGGTTGCGGGCGGCGGCGGGGCGGATGCTGCCGGGGTACATGGTCCCGGCCGCGGTGGTGATACTGGACGGGCTGCCGCTGACCGGGAGCGGGAAGCTGGACCGGCGCGCGCTGCCCGCCCCGGAGTACGCCGCCGGCCGCGGCCGGGCCCCGGCTACCGCCCGGGAACGGGCGTTGTGCGAAGTGTTCGGGCAGGTCCTCGGCATCGCCCAGGTTGGGGCCGAGGATAGCTTCTTCGACCTGGGCGGGCATTCNNGGTGTTCGAGCACCCGACGCCGGCGGGCCTGGCCCAGGTGCTGGACGGGGCGGGGACGGCCCGTCCGGCGCTGGTCAGAATGCCGCGGCCGGAGCGGGTGCCGCTGTCGTTCGCGCAGCAGCGGCTGTGGTTCCTCGAGCAGTTCCACGGGCCGGGGACGGCGTACAACCTGCCGTTCGCCTGGCGGCTGCGGGGCCGGCTCGACCCGAGCGCGCTGGTCGCGGCCCTGGGTGATGTGGCGGCCCGGCATGAGTCGCTGCGGACGGTATTCGGGGTCGAGGACGGGCAGCCCTACCAGCACATCATCCCTGCGGGGGAAGCCACCGTCCCGGTAACGGTGACGGCCGCGGCGGCGGGCGAGCTGCCCGCGCTGCTGGCACAAGCCGTGCGGCATGAGTTCGACCTAGCCGCCGAGCTGCCGGTCCGGGCCTGGCTGTTCACCCTGGCCGAGCCGGAGCCGGAGCCGGAGCATGTGCTGCTGCTGTTGTGTCATCACATCGCCAGTGACGGATGGTCGGTGCAGGTGCTGATGGCGGACCTGGCCGCGGCGTACGCAGCGCGGCGAGACGGGCGGGCACCGGGCTGGCCGGACCTGCCGGTCCAGTATGCCGACTACACCTTGTGGCAGCGGGAGCTGCTCGGCGGTGCCGGCGGGGACGTGGCAGATGGTGACGGCGCGGGGGTGCTGGCCGGGCAGGTCGAGTACTGGCGGCAGCAG
>PLIQ01000444.1 GCA_003140115.1 Actinomycetota bacterium
GCGCGCTCGGAGGGACTCGAACCCCCAACCTTCTGATCCGTAGTCAGATGCTCTATCCGTTGAGCTACGAGCGCAGTCCCTGCACAATACCGCGTCCAGGACCCAGGGGTGTACCCGGTTCAGACCGTCCGCGCTTTCACATGCGCTTGACACATTCGCTAGCTCAAGAACAGGACACCCCAGGATCGGTGGGGGCGTGGGCGAAGGGTTACTACTTCGCAGTCCGGGCCGCGATGGAGTCGGTCTTGCGCCCATACGACCTTGGGTCCACGCAGTGGTACGTGCTGTACCAGCTGGCCAACGTCGGACCGACCGTGCAGCGTGATCTGGGGCGCAATGCTCCAGGTCGAAAGGGCAACGCTCAGCGGGATCGTGGCGACGCTGGTGCGGAAGGGACTCGTGGACCAGGTGCACGGCTCCGAAGACCAGCGCCAGCGGGTACTTCGGATCACCTGCGCCGGGATGAAGCTCTGGGAAGAACTGCCCGATCCGCTCGCCCTCATTCGGGCGATCGCGTTCGAGGGCTCGGATGCCGCGGAACTGGCAACAGCTGTTCGGGTGCTCCAGGCCGCAACGCAACGACTCAACGATCACATGGCAGCAGGCAACTCTGGGAGGCATCACAAGCGCTGACCGTGCGCCAGCGCCGCAATACGCTAAGGGCTGCGCCGGACAGTTCGGATCGATAATGGGAATCTCAGGTTCCCGCCACGCGCTAGGCGGGGGGGCCGGGGCCGGGATCACGGCGACGTCGGCGGCGTCGACTTCCCGGCCGCGCTCGTCGATGTATCCGACGTGGACCGGGCGGCTGGTGCCTTTGACCCGGCGCAGCATGCTCGGGCCCTCGGTGCGCGGCAGGTGCTCATCGCCCCACTGCTGGAGCGCGCTGAGCACGACATGAAGTTCCCGGCCTGCGGGGGTCAGCCGGTAGCCGGACCGGGACCGCGCGCCGGGCTCCTGGTACGGCTCGCGTTCCATCACCCCGTGGGAGACGAGCGTCGCCAGCCGGTCCGACAGGATGTCCGGGGCCACCCCCAGGCTTTCCCGGAACTCGGCGAACCTGGTCTTGCCCAGGAAAGCATCGCGCAGGATCAGGAAGGTCCACCGCTCACCGAGCACGCCCAGGCTGCGGGCGATCGAACAGCTCGGCTCCGGAACACTGGCCATGGTGCCACCATACCCTGAGTTGTCCTTTCATACCCAGAATGCTAGGTTGGGAAAACCTACTCAGGAGAGGACCGGCCCGATGGACATCAACGGGAAGACCGCACTCGTGACCGGGGCCAACCGCGGCCTCGGCAGGCACCTGGCCGCCCAGCTCCGTGACCGGGGCGCGACCGTCTACGCCGCCGCCCGCCACCCGGCGACGGTCGACCTGCCCGGCGTCACGCCGGTCGCCCTGGACATCACCGATCCCGCCTCGGTCGCCGCCGCGGCCGCCACGACCAGCGGCGTGGCGATCCTCGTCAACAACGCCGGCTCCTCCACCGGGTCCTCGCTGCTCACCGGGGACCCAACTGACATCCGGCTGGAGATGGACACGCACTTCTTCGGCACCCTGGCCGTGATCCGGGCCTTCGCCCCGCAGCTGGCCGAGCAGGAGAACAGCGCGGTCCTGAACATCTTGTCGGCGCTGTCCTGGCTGACCTTCCCCAGTACCGGGGCGTACTGCGCGGCCAAGTCAGCGGAATGGTCATTGACCAACGCCCTGCGCCTGGAACTCGCGCCGCAAGGCACCCGGGTCAGCTCGCTGCACGTCGGGTACATGGACACCGACATGACCAGGAACGTCGACGCCCCCAAATCCGACCCGGCGGTCATCGCGAAACTTGCCATCGACGGCATCGAGGCCGGTGACGCGGAGATCATCGCCGACGAGGTCAGCCAGCGGGTCCAGGCCGGGCTGTCGTTCGGCGTCGCCGGGCTCTACCCGCAAGTCGCCTAGGCCGCCTGAGGTCCGGCGGGCGACCGTTACCGGAGACGCAGTAGTTCCTCGAGGCTCGTGGCTGGGTGCCCGGTCAGGGCGGGGACGTCGTTCGTGACCGCGGCGACCTCGCCTGCGCAGATGGCCGTGTAGGTAGAGATCCACGCGCCGATGAGCCAGTCGGGTGTGTTCTCGCCTGCGCGCGACGCCCGCGCCTCGCTCAGGGTCTCGGCGTAGTAGGTAATGTCGCGGCCGGTGGCCGCGCTCAGGATTCTGGCCACTTCAGCGAGGGTCAGGGACTGCGGACCGGTGAGGTTGTACGTACGCCCGGCGTGGGCCGGGGCATCGAGGAGCACCGCCACCGCCGCATCCGCGATGTCGTCCTGGGCCACCGCCGCGACCCGCCCGTCCCCCGCGGGGCCGCGCAGGACGTTGTCTTGGCCGACGAGCTCGAGCAGGAAATCGGCGTAGAAGTTGTCTCGCAGGAAGGTCCACTGCAGTCCGGCGGCGCCGCGGGCTCTCAGCTGCTGCTCGGTCTGCCAGTGGTCGCGGGCATAGGTAAAGATCGCGTCTTCGGCCGCGCCGTAAAAGGAGGTGTAGACCAGGTGCCGCACGCCGGCGGCTACCGCCGCGTCGATGAATGTGCGGTGTTCTGGTACCCGGGTGGGTGACTCGAAGGCCGAGACCATGAAGAGCGTGTGTACCCCGTCCAGTGCGGCGCGCGCGGCTCCGCCATCGGAGTAGGCGGCCACCGCGGCCGTTGCTCCCGGAAGCCGGGGAACACGAGCGAGGTCGCGGACCAGGAGGCGCTGGGGCACACCGCGGGCAGACAGGCGCTGAGCGACCTTGCTGCCGAGGCGGCCGCTGGCACCACTCACGGCGATCAGCGGGGCGGATGAGGGCGTGGTGGTCATGGTGTTGTCTCCTGGAGCTCAGCCTGGTCAGGTAGCGGACCGCCTCAGTTCCCACAGGTAGGTGCAGCCGTTTCCGTCGGCGGCGGCCAGGAGCGCACCACCAGGAGCGAACGCCACGGAGTTCACGCCCCGGCTGCCCGGGCCGGCAAACGCCCCGGCCAGCCGGCCGCTGGCCGTATCCCACAGATACACCTGGCCGTTCCCGTCCGCAGCGGCCACCAGGCCACCGCCAGGAGCGAACGCCACGCCGTTCACGCCCCGGCTGCCCGGGCCCGCGAAGGCGCCGGCCAGCCGACCGCTGGCCGTATCCCACAGGTAGACCTGGCCGTTCCCGTCGGCGGCGGCCACCAGGTCACCGCCAGGAGCGAACGCCACGCCGTTCACGCCCTGGCTGCCCGGGCCGGCGAAGGCGCCGGCCAGCTGGCGGCTGGCCATATCCCACAGGTAGACCCAGCCGTTGCCGCACGCGGCGGCCAGCACCTGGCCGCCCGGAGCCGACGCCACCGCGTAGACGGTGGTGCTGCCCGGGATGACGAAGGTGCCCGCGGCCTGGCCGCTGACCACATCCCAGAGGCAGACGCGCCCGTCGCCGCTGGCGGCGGCCAGCAGGTCACCGCCTAGGCCGAACGCGACGCCGTTCAGGCCCCCGCTGCGCCGGGAGACGAAGGTGCGGGCCAGCTCACCGCTGATCAGGTCCCACAGGTAGGCCCGGCCGTTGGCGTCGGCGGCGGCCAGCAGTTCGTCGTCGGGAGCGAACGCGACGCCGATGACGCCCCGGCTGCCGGGATGGGCGAAGGTGGCGGCCAACCCGCCCGCCATGTCCCACAGGTAGGTAGACCCGTTGCCGTCGGCCGCGGCCAGCGCCGCACCGCCTAGTCCGAACGCCACCGCGTAGACGGCCCGGCAGCCCGGGACGGCCAGCGTCGCGGCCAACGCGAAGCGGAGCGGGAGCGGACGGGACGGCCCGATCGGGTCTGGATCCCGGGGTTGCAGTTCGTCGGCCACGCTCACCTCTAAAGGCCCCTTCGCGCCAGCGGCTTCCATTCTGGCACCGGCCGCCGCCAGCGCCGACATCCGGAAACCGATTCGTCGCTTTCGGTGACCGAAACGGTGCGCTAATGCGCAATCATGCCCAGGTCTCGGCATATTGTGCTATGCATTCATTACCAATAGGCGTTTTCCGTTGATACCGACCGGTTCGTGTGCTCTGCTGTGGCGCGTGAGCCGCCGATACGTGCGGCCGAAGGGTGGCGAACGTGGGTGAGGACAACCGTACGGCGCCGCCCGGAGGCATGCTGCTAAACATCGACCCGCGACCGAGGCCAGACGGGCCGGAGGAGCTTACCGAGGCCAGGTCAGACGGGCCGCGGGCGACGGCCGGTACCGTGCCATCCGTGGCCACTTCGGTCAGGCGGCCGACGGCTGAGCCTTCGTGGGGCCGGGTGCTGGCCACCACCCTGCGGCTGTGGCTGGCGCGGCAGGTAACCCTGCGGCGCTCGCGGACAGCCGGCGTGGTGGCGGCCGCCGCGGTGGTCACGGTGGCGGCGCTGGCGCTCAGCGGCGTGTTCAGCGGAACGGCGGCCCCGGCCGCTCGGGCGCGTGCGGCCAGCACGCCCTCCCCGGCCCGGGCCAGGGCCCACCCCGCCCCCGTACCGCCCAGCCCCGTGCAGACCGCGGCTGCGGCGTGGATCGCGAGCCAGCTGAGCGGCGACGCGATCATCGGTTGCGATCCGGCCATGTGCACGGCGCTGCAGGCGCAGGGCGTGACCGCGGCCCGGCTGATGCCGCTGCAGCCCGGGTCGCCGGGTCCGCACGGCGCCACCGTGGTGGTGACCGCCGATCCGGCGGCCGCCCAGTACGCGCCCGCGGTGATCGCGAGCTTCGGCTCGGGCGCGGCCCAGATCGACGTCCGGGCGACCGAGCCCGGCGGAGCCGCAGCCTACGCGACGGCGCTGCGGGCCGACCAGGCGGCCCGGATGAGCGCGGGCTCGCAGCTGCTGCGGAACAAGCGGATTCACTTCACCGCGCAGGACGCCGCGCAACTCCGCGCGGGCCAGGTCGACGCCCGCCTGCTGGCCACGCTCGCCGCGCTGTCCTCGCAGTACTCCTTCAGCGTGCCCGCGTTCGGCGATGCCTCCCCGGGCGTGGCGGTGCTGTACCGGGAAGTGACCATCACCGCTGACGGCAAGGACCTCACGGCCGCCCTTGCGCTCCTGAAGGCGCAGGTCCCGCCCTTCCTGCCGGCCCGGGCGGCGATCACGCACCCGGCCGCGCTGAGCATCGAGTACGCCGCGCCCAGCCCGCTGGGACTGCTGACCGCGGTCCTCGATGCGGCCACCCTCCGCTAGGAAGGCCCCGGCGCGGCAGGCGCTATCCGTCCTGGGTGAGGGACAGCGTGTTCCCGTCCGGATCGGCGAACCACGCGACCCGCGCGCCGTTCGGGGTGGTCCAGATGCCGTGCTCGTCCTGGCTCATGCCGTCGTAGCGGAGGAAGCTGACCCCCCGGACGGTGAGCTCCCGGACCGCCGCCGCGATGTCCGCGACCCGCCAGCCGAGCACCGTGTACCCGCCGCGGGCGACCTCGGGCACGGCCGTGACGCGCAGCATCGTGCCGTGCGCGTCGATGACGCAGGCGAAGTCGTCCTGCTCGAGGACGGGCAGGCCCAGCGTCTGCTCGTAGAAGACCCGCGCCCGCCGCAGGTCAGTGGCGGCCACGAAGGCCACCAGGTCACTCGACTCCAGCACAGCGTGTCCTCTTGGTTGTGATGCCCGTATGATCCTAGCGGCGAGCCCGCTGGAATGTTGTAGCGCCGTTACGCGGCGTTTCTCCTGGCTAGAGCGGTATTCGCTCGTTAGCATGACTGCCGGACAGGCCTGATCGAACACCCAATCCGGCGGGAACAGGACACGACCACCACAAATTCGCCCAGACGAGCGCCCGGGCTGGATGGAGTGCGGGCGCTAGCCGTGCTGGCCGTCGTGGGTTTCCACGAGGGCGTGTCGGAACTGTCCGGCGGCTTCCTCGGCGTAGACGTGTTCTTCGTGCTCAGCGGGTTCCTGATCACGGACCTGCTGCTCACCCAGTACGACCGGCTGGGCCGGCTGGACCTGAGGGACTTCTGGTCACGGCGGGCCCGGCGCCTGTTCCCGGCGCTGGCCTTGATGCTGATCGTGGTCACCGCGGCGGCCACCGTCATCGAGCCAGGCCAGGACGCCTCACTCCGGCTGGCCCTGCTGGCCGCGGTCACCTACACCAGCAACTGGTACCAGATCCTGCATCACGTGTCGTACTTCGCCGCGATCGGGCTGTTCAAGGCGCCCCCGCCGCTGGACCATCTGTGGTCGCTGGCCATCGAGGAACAGTTCTACCTGATCTGGCCCGTGATCCTGTGGTTGCTCATTATCAGACTGAACGGCCGGCGTGCCCGCGTCACGGCCACCTTGATCCTGGCCGCGTTGTCGGCGCTGGCCATGGCGCTCCAATACTCACCGGCCGACCCCTCGCTGGTCTACTACGGCACCGACACGCACGCGTCCGCGCTGCTGATCGGCGCCGCGCTGGCCCTGGCCCTCCCGCTGGCCATGGTGGCGTCGCTGCCGGCCGCGCAGGTCAGGCGGCTGGACGCGGCGGGCGTGGTCGGGCTCGTGCTGCTGGCCTGGGCCGCCGGGCACTTCTCCGGCACCGACCGGGCCGTCTACCCGGGCGGCCTCATCATGGCCGCGGTGGGCGCCGCGGGCCTGGTCGCCGCGGCCGCGAGTACCGGCGTCATCGCCGCGATGACCAGCCTGCCGCCGCTGCGCTGGGTGGGTATCCGCTCCTACGGGATCTACTTGTGGCACTGGCCGGTGATCGCGCTGGCCGGGGCGATCACCGGTCCCGGACCTACTTCGGCGTGGCTGTGGCTCATCGAGGCCGGGGTGACGATCGCGCTGGCCTGCGGGTCGTGGCGGTTTGTCGAGGCCCCCATCCTGCGGGACGGTTTCGTGGCCACCTGCGGCCGGTGGCGGCTGCTCATCGACGAGGGCCTGCGGCCGGTGGGCGCGCGCCGGCGGGTCGTGCCGATAGTGGTGGCCGCGGCCGCGCTGATCGCCGCCACGATGGCGGGCTATGGCGTCGCCCGGCCGCCGGGGCCGCCGACCGCGTCTGGGCTGCTGCGGCAGGTGGCCGAGGGCCAGCGGATCAGCGCGGCGTCGCAGGCCTCGGCTCAGGCCACTGCGGCCAGCAGCCCGCCGGCCAGCCTGAGACCGCCCGCCAGCCTGAGACCAGCCGCCGCCGGGCGCTCCGCGTCGCCCGAGGCCAAGTTGCCCCCGCCGGCGTCGGCCTGCCAGACCGCGACCGCGCGGCTGCCGAAGGTGTCCGGCCGGCAGGTCACGGCAATCGGGGACTCGGTCATGGTCGCCTCGGCGGCGGCGCTGAACTCGACCCTGCCCGGCATCTATATCAACGCGGAGGTCGGCCGGGCCATGGTGAACGGGCTGGCGGTGATCCAGAGCCTGGCCGCCCAGCACGGGCTGCGCCGCTACGTCGTGGTCGGACTAGGTACCAACGGGCCGGTCAGCACGGCGCAGATCCGGCAGCTGCGGCACCTGATCGGGCCGAACCGGGACCTCATCTTGGTCAACACCTTCGGGCCGATGCCCTGGGAGGCCTCCGTCAACGCGGTGCTGGACGCCGCCGCCCGGCACACGGCCCACGTGAGCCTGGCCAACTGGCACGCGGCGATCGCCGGCCATACCAGCCTGCTCTGGTCGGACGGTGTCCACCCGCAGCCCTCCGGCGCCAAGGTCTACGCCCGGATCGTCCTGGCCGCCATCGAGGCCCAGCTGCCGCACGCCGCGGCGCCGTTGTGCGACCGGCCGGTCAACGGCCCCCGGTAGCACCTGTACCGCGCTGCCGGGCAAGGCTATGGTGGCCGCTGTGGACCGGTCCGCGGCGGGAAACCTGCACGGCTTCCCGGCTGCGCTGACCAGTTTCGTGGGCCGGGCTCAGGTGGTGGACGACGTCGCCGCTCAGCTGGCCCAGCACCGGCTGGTGACCGTGACCGGGCCGGGCGGCGCCGGCAAGACCCGGCTGGCCGGCCAGGTAGCCCGGCAGGTGGCCGGGCGGTTCGCCGATGGCGTGTGGCTGGCAGAGCTGGCGGCGGTACGGGATCCGGCGCACGTGGCCGCCGCGGTCGGGGCGGCGCTGGGCATCCGCGACCTGCCCCCGGTGGCGGCCGCCGACGCGCTGGCCCAGGCGCTGGCCCGGCGCCAGCTGCTGCTGGTGCTGGACAACTGCGAGCAGGTGATCGGCGCTGCCGCCGAGCTGTGCGGCCGGCTCCTGCTCGGCGCCGATGACGTACGGATGCTGGCCACGAGCCGGGAGGCGCTGCGGATCGCCGGGGAGGTGCGGTACCGGCTGGGCCCGCTGGCCCTGCCCGATCCCGGCGACCTGGCCGCGGTCGCGGAATGCGAGGCGGTGACGCTGTTCGCCGACCGGGCCCGGCAGGTCGAGCCGGGGTTCGAGCTCGACGAGAAGACGGCCGCCGCGGTAGCGCGGCTGGTGGCCCGGCTGGACGGGATGCCGCTGGCCATCGAGCTGGCCGCGGCGCGGGTCGACGCACTGGGCGTGACGCAGCTGCTGGACCGGATCGACGACCGGTTCGGGCTGCTGACCGACGGTGACCGCCTAGCCGAGGAGCGGCAGCGGTCGCTGGCCGCCACCGTTCGGTGGAGCTACCAGCTGCTGGCCGAGGCCGAGCGGCGGGTGTTCCGCGCGGTATCGGTGTTCCCGGGACCGTTCACCCTGGAAGGAGCCGAGGCGGTAGCGGGCGGCGAGGCCGGGCGGGCCGTGCTCAGGCTGGTGGACTGCTCGCTGCTGCTGCCGCCGCGGACCGGGCCGGACGGCCGGGCCCGCTACGTGATGCTGGAGACGCTGCGCGCCTACGGGGCCGTTCTGCTAGGCGAGGCCGGTGAGGACCGCGAAGTCTTGGCCGCCCTTGCCGCGTACGCCGGCGAGATGGCCGGGCAGGCCCTGGCTGAGGTGTACACGCGTACGCGCGAGCTGGACGGCCTAAGGCACCTGGACGCCGAGGACGTTACCCTGCGCCACGTGCTGGACTGGGCTCTGGAGCACGATCCGGGCACGGCGGTACGGCTCGCGTTGACCCTCGGGCCCTGGTGGGGGCTCCGGGGACGGCTGGCCAGCCAGGCACCGCTGCTGGTCACGGTGGCCGAGCTAGCCGACGTCGGCAGCGACGAGTGGTCCACGGCGCACATGTTCCTCGGCCAGGTGGCCGCGCAGATCGAGGATCCGCCCGCGGCGCTGGACCACTTCACCGCGGCCCGGGACGCCCTTGAGGACGCCTCGCACCCGGAAGATGCGGCCGGGCCCTGGTTGCTGTCGATGTGCCTGGGCGGCCGGTCGTCGTCGCTGCTCCGGGTCGGCCGGATCGCCGAGGCCATCGAAGATGGCCGCCGGGCGCTGGACCTGGCCCGCCGGGTCGGCGTCGCGAGCCTGGAGGCGGTAGCCCTGGCCCACCTCAGCGTGGCCATCTGGCATGACGGCGACCGGGATGGCGCGCTCCGGCTCGCGCGCCAGGCGCTGGCGAGCGCGGAGGAGTTCGCGGGGTCACTACAGCGCGGCCTGAGCCAGATCGTGACCGCAGTCCTGACCGAGGCCGGCGACCTGGCCGCCGCCGAGCAGGCCTGCGCCGCCGCGCTGACCTCGTGCCGGGACGTGGGCGACCTGACCAACCTGTGCGGCGTGCTGTGGAACCGGACGATCCTGGACTTGCGGACCGGCCGCATCGAGGACGCGCCGGCTCACCTGCGCGAGCTGTTCCAGATCGCCACGCAGACCGGGCTGCGGCCGCTGCTGCCGTCCGGTCTGGATTGCTGCGGCCACCTGTGCGCAGCCACCGGGCGCCCAGCCGAGGCGCTCACGGTGTGGGCGGCGATGTCCGCCCTGGCCAGCCCGTGGCCCATACACGGGGGCCTGAATCCGGACCACCGTGAGGAGCTGCGGCGGCAGGCCCGGGAGCAGATCGGCCCGGCTCGGGCCCGGGCCGCCGAGGAGCGCGGCGCAGCCATGAGCCTGGCCACGGCCACCGAGTACGCGGTCTTGCTCGCCGCCGAGCCAGTACGGCCATCCGGGGACGTCGCCTTGCCGCCGGGCAACGGCGCCTCGCACCTCGGGGACGACGCCTCGGCGGCCGGGTATGACGCCTCACGGCCTGGGCTGATAGCGGACCCGGCGGCGCTGGCGCGGCTCAGCCCCCGGGAACGCGAGCTGGTCACCCTGGTCGCGCGAGGCCGCACCGACGCGCAGATCGCGACCCAGCTATACATCACCGTGCGCACGGTCAGCTCGCACCTGGACCGGGTCCGGGACAAGACCGGCTGCCGGCGCCGCGCCGACCTGACCCGGCTGGCCCTGAGCGCCGGCCTGGTCTGACCCAGCCGACCTGCTCTGACCCGGCGGGCGTGGTCTGACCCAGCCGGCCTGATATGACCCCAGCCGGTCTCCTTGCCACGCGGCCGTAGGGGTGGTTCGACCCCTGCCATAGCCGGGTCGTTCGGCCGTACCTTGGGGTGACGGCCGGAGAACTGGCCACAGGTCCAGGCTCCTGGGCCGTTGACCCGCAGTAGCACGGGCGGTAAGCATCATGGTCATGGATTCGTTCACGGGAAAGCTCGCGGTCGTGACGGGCGGCGGGTCGGGCATGGGTCGCGAGCTGACCCGCCAGCTCGCGGCGCAGGGCTGCTCGGTGGCGGCCTGCGACCTTAATCCGGACACCATGGCGGAGACCGTGGCCCTGGCACAGGCGGAGGCCCCGCCCGGCGTCCGGGTCACCGGCCACACGTGCGACGTCGCGTACGAGGCGCAGGTCCTGCACTTCCGCGACGAGCTGCTCGCGGCACACGCCATCGATCACGTCGATCTGGTCTTCNNTACTACTGCGCCCGCACGTTCCTGCCGCTGCTGATCGCCAGCGGCGACGGGGTGCTGGTCAACACCAGCAGCGTGAACGGGTTCTGGGCATCGCTGGGTCCGGGCATGTCCCAGAGCGCCTACAGCACGGCGAAGTTCGCCGTACGGGGGTTCACCGAGGCGCTGATCGAGGACCTGCGGTCGAATGCGCCGCAGGTCCGGGTCGCGGTGGTGCTGCCGGGGCACGTGGGCACCAACATCGTCAGGAACAGCCTCATCGCCCGGGGACTGCCCGCGCCGGAACACCTGAGCGACGCCCAGGCGGAGGAGATCCTCCCGCCGGGTGTATGGGACAAGCTGGCCCAGGCCGGGGTGCTGCCCGAGAAGCCGACCGCCGCGGACCTGCGGCAGTTCCTGGTGCAGGCCAACGTCGACTTCCGGGACAAAGCCCCGGTCAGCGCGGCCCAGGCGGCCACCATCATCCTGGACGCGGTCCGCGCCGGGACCTGGCGGATCCTGATCGGCGAGGACGCCAAGATGATCGACGAGCGGGTCCGGGCCAAGCCCGAGGCCGCCTACGACTACGCCGAGCTGTTCGCCGGGCTGATCCCGGACAGCAGCGACCAGGCCAGCTGAGCCGCTGGAGCCCGTACCCCACGCGGCAGCCAGGTTCATGCTTAGGCGCGGTCCATTTCCTCGCGCTAGCAGAAAACCGCCAGCCGGATGTCCCGAGGCCTAAGGCACGGCCAGTACCTACATTCGAGGGCGGGGACTTCATTTTTGTCATGGGCCATAACAAGGCGCGANNGACATCGATGGGTGAGTTCTACTGGAAGCGGCATCCCGACGGCCCGTTCGCGACGCTCATCCGGATCTCGACGACATACCTGCATCCCGAAGCGGACGACCTTGAATCATTGCAGAGGCTCGCGAAACGCGGAAACGACCCAGAGATGCGCATCTTTAAAGCTGAGCTCCGCGAGGCCATCAAAGACCCCGATCAGG
>PLIQ01000507.1:0-14244 GCA_003140115.1 Actinomycetota bacterium
ATGAACGACCAAGAACTGATCACGGCCGTGCGGCAGTCCGTCCACGGTGTGCACATGAACGTCCCGACCGATCAGATCGTCAGCCGCAGTCGCGCCATCCGCGCCAGCGGCCACCGCAGGCTCGCCGCAGGCGTCACCGCCGTAGCGGCAGCCGGATCAGTGGTGCTCGGCCTGGGCCTATCCGGCGCGCTCAGCTCAGCACCGGCTCGCGGCACCGGCACGATCCGCACCGCCGCCTTTATCCTCACCCGCAACGCCAACGGCACCGACACGCTGACCATCAACCCGAAGGTGCTGTTCGACCCCATCACGCTGCAGAACGACCTGGCCCACTACGGCATCCCGGCGAAGGTCACCACCGGCAGCTTCTGCTCCACTGACCCCACCCCCGAGGGTTTCCCGCAGGTCGTGACGTTCTCACCCCCCTTCCATGGCGACAGCGGTCAGCAGCATGTACAGAACCCGACTGTCACCGTCGACCCGTCAGCCATGCCCGCGGCGGCCGAACTCAGCGTCGGCACCTTCCAGCTAGCCCACGGCCAGGACACCGCGCTCGCGCTGATCGACACGAACTCCTACACCTGCACTAGCACCGCACCGACCACCCCGCCGCCCGGCGGCGCACTGCTGCACTACGGCAGCACTACCAGGTCCTAGGTCAGCCGAACTTGGCAGAACGGGAATTGTGGCACACAGAGCCCGTTCAGGCCACCAGGCAAGAAGGAGCACGGGGGCACCCGGTGCCCGCAAGAGGGGGGTGCGCCAACTGTGCCCGCCGCCTGACTATCGACGCCACGATCAACCTCTGATCGCACGCACCGCCGTCTAGTGATGCTGCTGGACGCTATCCACGATGGCCGCAAGATGCGCAGGGTCAGCGTAGATGAGTAGCAGAGGATACAGGCAGTGCTGTCCCGTTGGGGTAAGACAACCACCCCCCGCGAATACCGGCTGCCGGTATTCGACCAGCGCGGCGCTATTTTGGAACGCAGGGTACCCGGTTCGGTGAGCTTGACGGGGAGCGTCACTTGACAACGGAAAGATCAGGCAGCCCGGCCGACCGTCGATGCTGCGGTAGATGATCTGCGGGTGCAGGCCGTAGGGGTTCAAGACGTTGCCGGTGGCCGCTACGGTGCACGCATAGTGCAGCCCTGAGGGCTCGACCATGGCATTCAGCTGCACCCACCCCGAGGCGCCGTCGTAGCCGAACCGGCCTGCCCCCAGGTCAGGGGTCGGCTGCCAGTCGGCGGGTATCGAGATGGTGACGGCCAAGGTCGCCGAACTCACCTGGCGGGCCGGCCGTGAACTGCAGCCGTTAGCTGCCGTTCGTTCGGCGTCTGTCGGCAGCGACCAGGCCGTCAGCACTGCGGGCGGGAAGAACGGCACCTCGGCACAGACGACGGGTTCCCCGCCCTGTTCCACCTGCCAGCTGTTGCGGGCGGCCCTGGCGAACAGCCCCATGGACCCACCATCCTGGAAACCCACCAAGACCTTTTGTGGAGCCGTGCGGGACGGCAAGAAGGCGGCCTCGGCCCAGTACGTGTCCGTAGCCGGATCGTAGGCGTAGTAGACGCTGCCAGGTATGGTGCCCGCCACATCAGAAAGCGAGATCCCTCTAGCGTTCACATAAGCGGCGGTTAGCTCGTTACGCACATCCTGGCTGACCGGCAGATCGCGGACGCCCCCCGTCCCGGCTGGCGGAGAACTGGATGCCGCAGGCGAGACTGCGGTGGCAGCCTCAGGGCTAGCTGACCGGCCGTGGCCTGGCGCGTCGGGGCTTGACGTCGAGGTCGCCGTGCATCCGGCCACTGCCACTGTGGCCAGCAAGCCGAGCCAAGCCAGCACCCGCAGTCTTACCGTGATCGTCCGCATGCTGGCCTCCGAATCCCCGGCTGCCATGTAGACGCCATCGCCTCCTCGTGGGTTGCGCAGACCTGAACAAAGAACCCGGCCGGTGTCAACGGCCAGGTTGAGGTGGCTCTGGCCCTGGCCGCGACAATTGAGCCTTGAGGCGTCCTTACGGGGTAAAGGCAATCTGCATTGTCCTGAACGGACGGGCTGTTCCGGCAAGTCGAGCATCGCGGCAGTGTTGCAGGAGCTTTGACCAAGGCCCTTCAGGTGAGTGGTGTAGACACCTTCCTGGCATCGCAGAGTGCGCGCTTCTTCGCCAGCGACGGGCGTGTAGTGGCCGGGTTCAGCTGGACCCCGGTGACCGCGCGGCGACCCGTACCGTCGGCACGATGCGGGGTCAGCGCGCTCGGGTGCACACGTTCAGGAAGTACGACGTGAACGTCGACACCTCGATAGCCGCACCCCGGGAATGCCCCGAAGCGATCCTTGCCGTGCTGGATGCCCAGCCTGCAAGCCGACTCCCCCTGCCCCCTAGATGTCAACGGGACATGCCAGCTCTGCCCACGCCCAGCCCGGCGGCCAGCTGGTCATCGAGGCCACGGTGGATTTGTGAGCGGATCGGCGCCGGGCGGGCAGGCTGTTCCATGATCGGCGCCCGGAATGTCTTAATACGCAGTTACGGCACAAGAGACATAACGGGCTTACGGCGCGCAGCGGGCCCGCTGGGCGGCCCGGCCCGCCATGCACTGGCCGACTAGATGCAGCACACTGGCCGTACAGCGCCACGCCCCCGCGTGCGGGCGCTGCGCGCCGCAGTTACAGCCCTGCCTGCACTAACGTGCCCGCCGTGCGCTGCCCGGTGGGGCTCGTGGCACCCCGACCCCCTAGGGGGTCGGGGGGTGCACAAAGCGCTCCTGGAAGCCCCGATCCTGACCCGGGTAAGTCCGGGATCAGGCCGCTTCCCAGAGGGAGGCTATGCCCTGGCCCACGCCGATGCACATGGTGGCGGCGCCGCGCGCGGTGCCGCGGCGGCGCATCTCGTGCAGCAAGGTGGTGACGATCCGGGCTCCGGAGCAGCCCAGCGGGTGGCCGATGGCGATCGCGCCGCCGTTGACGTTCACCAGGGCGGGGTCGGCCTTGAGCTCGTCCACGACCGCCACCGACTGCGCCGCGAACGCCTCGTTGACCTCGATCAGGCCCACCTCGTCCAGCCGCCAGCCGGCCCGGCCGAGCGCCTTGTGCATGGCGGGCACCGGACCGATCCCCATGTAGTCGGGGTGGACTCCGGCCGCCGCGGAGCCGACGTAACGGGCCAGCGGGGTCACCCCGGCCCGACGCACGGCATCCTCCGACATGAGCAGCAGCGCGGCCGCGCCGTCGTTCAGGGGGGAGGAGTTGCCGCCGGTCACCGTGCCGTTCTTGCGGAAGGCGGGCCTCTTGGCGGCCAGCTCCTCGGCGGTGAGGCTGGCGTTGATGCCCTCGTCGTGACGAACCATGGCCCGTTCGGTCGAAATGGGGACGATCTCGGCGTCGAACCGTCCGGCGTCGCGGGCGTCGGCGGCCAGCCGGTGACTGCGCAGGGCCCACTGGTCCTGGCGCTCGCGGGTGACGCCGTACTTGTCGGCCACGTTCTCGGCGGTCTCGCCGAGGGTGATCGGCGGGTACAGCTCCTGCATGCGCGGGCTGACCAGCCGCCAGCCGAGCCGGGTGTCGGCCAGGTCCAGGGCGCGCGGGAACTGATCGGCCGAGCGGGCCAGCACGAACGGCGCCCGGGTCATCGACTCCGACCCGCCGGCCAGGCAGACGTCCGCATCCCCGGCCGCGATGGCCCGGGCCGCGTCCCCGACGGCCTCCATCCCGGAGCCGCAGAGCCGGTTCACCGTGGCGCCGGGGATCTCCACCGGCAGCCCGGCCAGCAGCACGGCCATCCGGGCCACGTTCCGGTTGTCCTCGCCCGCCTGGTTGGCTGCGCCCCAGTAGACGTCGTCGATGGCGGCCACGTCCAGCCCGGGGTTGCGCTCAAGCAGGGCCTTGATCACGTCGGCGGCCAGGTGGTCGGGGCGCACCTCGGCCAGCGCGCCCTTGATCTTCCCGATGGGCGTGCGGCACGCATCGACCACGAAGACTGAGCTCATGCTGGCCTCCAAAGGGTGGGCGCGGGGAGAAAAACGCTGGGCTTGGGGGAGAAATGCTGTTTCCCTGGTGTCCACGATATCCGCGCCGAAAAGAGCGAGGTGGCCCCGGAAACTCAGGGCCACCTCGCGGGTGGAGCGTCAGCTAGCCGGGCGAAGGTCCGTACCTACTCGCGGGACGGGTTCTGGTACCTGCTGCCCCGGCGGTGGTGCTTGCTCGGCGGGCCGTTCGACGCGCCGCCCTGGCCGCCGGTGTTAGTAGTGCCGGTGCCCGTACCGCTGGCCGAGGCCGAGGCCGACGCGCCGGCGGCTACCGGGGCCACGGCCTTCTGCTGGGTCAGGCTGTAGGCCACCGTCGTCGCCACCTGGTTGCCGTCGACTGTGACGTTCACCGGGTCGGTCAGGCCGAAGTTATTGCAGCCCAGGTTCGCGAAGGACATGGCCAGCCGGTTGCCCATGAACGTGGCCAGGGTGTTGCCGATGGCCGCGACCGGCGTGCCGAAGTTCAGCTCGCGCGCCATGTCCAGCTGGTTGCGGGCCGGCGCGATGTTCGACATGTTCTGGCAGTAGTCCATCGCAACCTGCGTGGCGTTGGTGTTGGCGGCCAGCAGTGGCTGGTCCACCAGCGACCGGTAGACGTTGGTCTTGGCGATGCTGTACGCGCCGTTGACCAGGGTCATCTCGTCGTTCGGCGGGACGACCGCGATGACGCCCTGCTGGTTGACCCGGGCACTGAGCTCGTTCAGCGCCTGCGACGCCGAGCTCCCGGCCGGGTCCGTGATGTCCGGCGCGGTGAACGGAGTGCAGCCGTTGGCCGGGTCGAGGAACGCGGCCAGCAGCTTGTCGTCGCTGCCGTTGACCAGGGTCGTGGCCCCGGTCAGGGCGGCGGTGTTGGCCGCCGTGTCCTGCGCGATCTGGCCGTTGGCGTTCATCAGGTACGAGGTGACCACGTTGTCGCTCTGGTCCTGGTCGATGACCGCGAAGTCACGCACGGTCAGGCACGGCTGCCCGTCCTCGGAGGTGCCGAGGGCAGGTACCTGCAGCCGTCCGCTGGCGATCTCGGAGTTGGCGAGCCGGTAGAAGTTCACCGCGTTGCACGCCGAGACCTGGCCGATAACCGACTGGCCTAGCGCGTCGACGCAGTTGCCCTGTCGGGCACCGCGACCCTCGAGCACCAGGTTGGTGCCGTTGAAGCCGACGTCGATGATGACCTGCGACCCGCGCGCGATGGTGGGCACGACCGGTGCCTCGGCCGGGGTGGTGCCCGCGGTGATGACCAGCGGGTTGTACACCTGTAGCGCCCCGTTCGGGGACAGGATCGTCGCCTCCACGAACGAGCCCTCGGTACCGGTGGTCGCCTCCGAGCAGCCGTCGCCGAGTTGCCACGGTGTGGCCAGGCCCTTGGCGCTGAGCGGGTTGGCGGGCACGGTAATGGTGCAGTTCATCGACGCGGCGGCCTCCGCCGCGGTCTGGTTTAGGTTGATAGCCGCTCCAGTGCCGTCGACCGGGTTGGTGGCCAGGTCACCGAGCTGGAAGAAAGCAGTCCGGCCGTTCGCGAACGTAGGTGCCGGGGGCACCATCGCGGTGGTCGTCGTGCCGGTGCTCGCGCTGCCCGACGGGCAGGGCGAAGCCGAGGCGCTGGCGGCCGCCGCGGGGCTGCCGGACACCGCCGGGCTCGCGGACGGCGAGGCGCACGCGCCGATCGCCGACTGGTTGATGGTCGAAACTGGACCTCCCGAGACCGCGAGGATGATCCCGAGGGTCAATCCCAACGCCATCGGTATGGCGAGTGGTATCGCTATGCGCGCCGCGCGATTGTTCCTACCTCGCCGGCGCCATGCGGACCGATGCCCGCTGAGCATTCAATCCACCTCCATGGATTTCCGCTGTGACGCTCCCGGTGGATCACGCTAAGCCCGCGACGAGGACGCCAGCAGGAAATCGAGAAGATTCACGTTTTGTCCGTTTTAAGCAGTGAAGGGCCACCCGAACCTCGCCAATTCATTGCGAAGTTCTTACGCCGCAGGTGACGAGGATGTAGCTGGACCGAGATCCGCCCGTGATAGGACGGCCCGCGCCGTGGATGCCACGGCGGCCGGGCGATAAGCACGAAGAGTAATTATTACGTCTCTTTAAGTAGTCAAAAGATCTTTCGGTAGAGTTACGGCGTCGGCCGCCCGGGAGCCTGCCCGGGCAGGTCACGAGGCTGTGCGGCGGTGAGCAGAGGCCTCGCGAAGCAGGGCGGCCCGGGCCGCTGCTGACGATTGGTGCTTCGCGTTGGTAGGGCGGAGATTTCGGTGCGGTCGGCCCTGAGGGCCGTCGCCGCGACCCGGCAATTACGGGCCAGCGGCCGTCAGCCGGGTGTATTAACGGGCTGGGCCGCGCATTTTCGGGCGCTGACCGCCAGGCCGATGCCGCGCCAAATGCCGCGCCAAATAACAAAGCCATTGCCATCCGCCGGTAATCGTCGGCGGATGCAATTGCGCGTGCGTTTTGCCGGATGGCCGGCCGAGGGTGGCGGGTCCGCGCGGCGGGCGTCGCGAGCGGCGGCCCGGCCGGGTGGTCCGCTCCGGCCGACGGGGTGACCGGGCCGACCCGGTGGGTGCGAAGCGGCGGTGGCGGCTATCCTCTTGACCAGCACGGCCTCCCGCCGCGGACCGCACCACGAACCGGCACCTGCCCGACCAGACCACGGGTGATCGCTTGATCACGCATAGCAAGCATAAGATTGGTCCGGACGGTCTGCTCATTTGCCGGGCCGAGATAGCTGCCGGCCGGCAACCTTTTGGTGTAGATGCGCGTCTGTGTGTTGGAGGAGCTGTGTGTTGGAGGAGCCGTTATCCGGCCTTGCTTGCTACGAAAGTCTGCGTTCCAACCGTTGTTCAATTGTGAAATCTTGTGGAAGGGACGGCGCCGTGTCGCGATCCGGATGGTTCCGCAAACGCCAGCCAGTGCTGGAGGGTGACGGGACCACCGCAGCCAAACCGAGCGGGTCGCGATGGCAAGGGCGGCGGGGCATGGCCCTGACCGCCACCAGCGCGGCGATGGTCTTGGTGGCCGGGGTCGCGATCGTCGCCTTCGCGTCTCCGGGCAGCCACGCCGCGCAGGTGACGCCCGCCCAGGCCGCAGCCGCGGCCAGGCCGGACCAGCCGGCCATCGCGCTCCAGACGCTGTCGGTCACCCCGGCCGCGGGCGCGAAGGGCATCAACGGGGCGGACCCGATCCGGGTGCAGTTCTCCGCGCCGCTCGCGGCGAATACCCCGATGCCGACGCTTTCGCCGCACATCACGGGCAGCTGGCAGGTTGAGGGCGACACGGCGGTCTTCACCCCCGCGATCGGTTACAAGCAGAACACTAAGGTGACGCTGAAGATCCCCGGTGGCGCGAACGGGATGATCTCGGTCGACGGAGCCAGTGCGGGCGCCGGAGGGCTGCTGGCCGCCAACGTGACCCAGAGCTTTACCACCGGGTCGTTCAGCACTATGCGCTTGCAGCAGGTGCTCAGCCAGCTGGGCTACCTGCCGCTGACCTGGACCCAGAAGGCCAACACCGCCGCGATCAGCCGGACCGACGCCAACGCCGAGCTGTCCGCCGCGTATCAGGCCCCCGCCGGGACGTTCACCTGGAAGTCCGGCTACCCGTCGGCCCTGACCGACCAGTGGAAGGCCGGCTCGGGCAACATCCTCGACGTCGGCGCGGTGCGGGCCTTCGAGTCGGTGACCGGGCTGACCATGGACGGGATCGCGGGCAACACGGTGTGGTCCCGCCTGCTCAGCGCGGTGGCGAAGGGCAAGGACAACCCGAACGGCTACACCTACGCGCTGGCGAACCAGAACTCCCCGGAGACGCTGACCGTCTGGCACAACGGCCACGTGGTGCTTACGAGCCCGGCCAACACCGGCATCGCCGCCGCCCCCACCGTGGACGGCACCTTCCCCGTCTACCTGAAGTTCTACTTCACCTACATGAAGGGCACCAACCCGGACGGCACGAAGTACGACGATCCGGTGTACTACGCGAACTACTTCAACGGCGGCGACGCGGTGCACCAGTTCCCCCGCGGCAGCTACGGGTGGTACCAGAGCCTGGGCTGCGTCGAGCTGCCCTGGGACGCGGCCGAGACGGCGTACGGTTACCTCAGCTACGGCAGCCTGGTCACGGTTACCGGCCCGGTGGCCTGAACGCCCAGAACCTGAAGACACTGAAGGGGCGGCTCCGGAACCCGGGGCCGCCCCTTCTGGCGTGTGTCGTGACCGTGTTACAGCGGGTGGACCTCTTCCGCCTGCGGCCCCTTCGGGCCACGGCCAGCGGTGTACTCGACCCGCTGGTTCTCCTGAAGGGTGCGGAATCCGTCGATCTTGATGGTGGAGTGGTGGACGAAGACGTCGGCCGAGCCGTCGTCAGGGGCGATGAAGCCATAGCCCTTGTCCGAGTTGAACCACTTCACGGTGCCCTGAGGCATGTACTTCTCCTACTGAGACGACTTCGGAAGCGCACGGGCGTGTGCTCCCGGGTTGCTGTGACCACTGCCCATGCGGACGGCCCGGTAACGGGCTGGCGTTCGGGAATCCAGGACGCCCACGGTCAGAACTTCGCAGGCGCTGTGACACGTTCACGAACTTCGTACAACCAGTTGTATTTAACCACTCTCAGCTACCGCCGTAATGCCAACCGGCGGAAATGATCGGTATTCCGCGGTTCAGCCCCGCGGGTACGAGCGGTCGGCCGGCCCGGTCGCCCAGCGCCCGCACGCAGGACGCAAAGCGGGAACCTGGCGTGGCCGCCGCGATCCGCTCGGCCTCGTCGGCGGTGTCGACGTCGGCCAGTTCGGGCAGCAGGCGAACCCGGAGCCCGGCCTGGTGCAGCCGGGCCAGCTGCAGCGCACCGGTGTCCGAGCGCGACATCGGCACGCCGAGCACCAGGGCCGGATCGATCTCGCGCAGGCCGAGCAGCCAGAAGCCGCCGTCCTCGGCCATCCCGAAGGTGGCGTCCGCGGTCCCGGCGACCAGCGGCTCGACGGCCTGCGCCAGCAGCGCGGGCGTCACTTGCGGGGTGTCCATGCCGATGAACGCCAGCGGAGCCGTGCAGGTCGCCCGCGCGTCAGCCAGGGCCCAGGCCAGGCGCTCGTCGAGGCCGCCGCCCTGCTGGGCGATGACATCGAAGCCGGGCGGCAGCCAGCGGCCGGGTGTGCCGGCCAGGGCGAGGATCCGCCGGGTGACGCTCGTCGACGCGACCGCTGCCAGGGTGTCGGCCAGGGCGGCCTCGGCGAGTTCGGCCGCCTCGGCGGGGGTGTAGGCCGGGGTGAGGCGGGTCTTGACCCGGCCGGGCACGGGCTCCTTGGCGATCACCATGAGCTGGGCCGCCAGGGTGTTGTTTTCCAGCTTTGTCTTTCCTAGTGGCGTGCGGTGCTTGCCGGCGTATTCCCGGCCGCTGCCGCCCGGGCCGTTCATGATGCGGGCGACGCTGATGCGGGCGACGTGATGGAGGCGAGCACCCGGCGCATGTCACGCACGGTCCGGACCGTGCCGCCGAGGGTCCCGGTGACCTTGGACTTCCCGGTCCGCGGGTAGTAGGGCACGTCGGTCTCGACGATCCGCCAGCCGGCCTGCGCGGCGCGCACCACCATCTCCAGCGGGTACCCGAAGCGGCGGTCCGACATCGGCAGCGCGAGCAGGGCCTCCCGGCGGGCGGCGCGCATCGGGCCGAGATCCTGTAGCGGGACGCCGATCCGGCGGCGCAGTTCGGCGGCCAGGACCCGGTTGCCGATCCGGGCGTGCAGCGGCCACGCGCCCTTGCCCTGGACCGAACGCCGTCCCAGCATCAGATCGGCCTGGCCGGCCCGTACGGGGTCGGCCACGGCGGGCAGGTCGCCCGGGTCGAAGGAGGCGTCAGCGTCCATGACGCAGACGATGTCGCTGGTCGCAGCGAGCAGGCCGGCGTGGCAGGCGGCCCCGAAGCCGCGCTGGGGCACATGCACGACGCGGGCCCCGAAGCCGACGGCGATGGCGGCGGAGTCGTCGGTGGAACCGTTGTCCGCGACGATGGGCCGGTAGCCAAGCGGCATCCGGGACAGCACCCAGGGCAGTGCGCCCGCCTCGTTGAGGCAGGGCAGAACGACATCGATCTCCATGGCGCCAGACAGTACTTGGGCCGCAGGCCGAGCACGGCCGGAAAAGAGCCGATCGGCCCTTACGGAGGTATGACGGTTTCGGCCGGGAGGCCGATCCGCTCGCATCTCGTGCTTTGCTGCAGTCATGCGCGTTCTCGTGACCGGCGCGGCCGGGTTCATCGGATCTCATATCGCGGAGCTGATGCAGGCCGCGGGCCATGACGTCCGCGGGCTCGATTCGCTCTCCCCCGCCGTGCACAACGGCAGGCCCGAGCAGGTCAGCGGCGACCTCGTGGTCGGTGACGTCCGCGACCCGGCGACGGTCGACGCGGCGCTGGCCGGGGTCGACGCGGTCTGCCACCAGGCGGCCATGGTCGGGCTCGGCGTGGACCTGTCCGACCTGCCCCGCTACGCGGACGTCAACGTCACCGGCACCGCCGTGCTGCTGGCGGCCATGGGACGCCACGGCATACCGCGCCTGGTGATCGCCTCTTCCATGGTGGTGTACGGCGAGGGCGCCTACGACTGCGCGACCCATGGCCGGGTCCAGCCCGCGCCCCGGCATCCCGCCGACCTGGCCGCGGGCCGTTTCGAGCCGCGCTGTCCGCAGTGCGCGCAGCCGCTCGGCACCGCGACGGTGACCGAGGACGCGCCGCTTGACCCGCGCAACGCCTACGCCGCGAGCAAGGTCGCCCAGGAGCACCTCGCGGCGAGCTGGGCCCGGATGACCGGCGGGGCCGCGGTCGGGCTCCGCTACCACAACGTGTACGGCCCCCGGATGCCGCGCGACACGCCGTACTCCGGGGTGGCCGCGATCTTCCGCTCCTGCCTGGAGAACGGGGTTCCGCCCCGGGTGTTCGAGGACGGCGGCCAGCGGCGCGACTTCGTGCACGTCCGTGACGTGGCCCGGGCCAACCTGCTGGCCCTCGAGGCGGTCGACCGGTCGGCCGGCAGCGCGGACCCTGGCGGGTTGCGGTGCTACAACGTGGCCAGCGGCGAGCCGCACACGGTGGGCGAGATGGCCGTCGCGCTGGCCGGTGCGTTCGGCGGCGGGCTCGAGCCGGTCGTTACCGGCGAATACCGCCTCGGGGACGTCCGGCACGTGGTGGCCTCCCCTGCGGCCGCCGACGCGGACCTCGGTTTCCGGGCCCAGGTCGGGTTCGCCGAGGGCATGGCCGAGTTCGCTCGCGCCGCCCTCCGCGAGCCCGCGCTGGCTGCCTCCGCCTGCATGTAGGCCTGCCCGGCACGACCAGCCAGCCATCGCTGCGCCGCCGCCATTACTCCGCAAGGCCCGCGAGCTGTGACACCGTGACTCACAGAAAACGTGTTACTGTGAAACTGTGAAGAACATTACGGTCTCGGTTCCCGATGAGGTCTACCGCAATGCCCGGGTCGCCGCCGCGCAGCGTGACACCTCGGTGAGCGCGCTGGTCGTGGCCTACCTTGAGCAGCTGTCCGGACGGATGGACGAGTCCGCCAGGCTCGAGATGCTGCAGCGCGAGGTCCAGGCCGGGATCCGCCAGTTCCGCGCCGGCGACCGGCTGAGCCGCGACGAGGTGCACGATCGTGCGGTTCGCTGACACCAACATCCTGCTCTACGCGATCTCCCGCGATCCGGCTGAGCTGGACAAGGCCAAACGCGCCAACGACATCCTGGCCGAGCGCGACCTGGCGCTGTCAGTGCAGGTCCTTCAGGAGTTCTATGTCCAGGCCACCCGCGCGAGCCGCCTGGACGCCATCGGTCACCAGCAGGCGGTTCTGCTCATCCAATCGTTCCGGCGCTTCCCGGTGCAGGACATCACGAACGGGATCATGATGGCGGCCCTGGACACCCGCGAGCGCTTCCAGCTCTCGTACTGGGACGCCGCGATCATCGAGGCATCCCGCGCGCTGGGCTGCACGCAGGTCCTGTCCGAAGACCTCAACGACGGGCAGGAATATGACGGCGTCCGGGTCGTCAATCCGTTCCGCTGAGAAAATCCGAGCGTGGATTAGTTCGCGTTGATGGCGCGGCGGCCGGTGGCGGCCGCCTGGGGGCCGGTGTGGCTCGGCATCGGAGCGCCGGGGCGGACCAGCGGGAGGCGGATCAGGAACTGGCAGCCGGGGCCGGTGTTGCGGACCGCGATCTGGCCGGAGTGAGCCTCGACGATGCCGCGGGCGATGGACAGGCCGAGGCCGGCGCCTTCCTGGGGGCCCGGTGTGCGGGCGGACTCGCCGCGGAAGGCCACGTCGAAGACGCGGGGCAGGTCGGCGGGGGGGATCCCGCCGCAGGCGTCGGACACGCTGACGCACGCCATCCCGCTTCGCACCTCGGCCAGCACGTCGACCACCCCGTCAGAGGGCGTGTGCCGGATCGCGTTGGTCACCAGGTTGCGCAGGGCGCGGCCCATCTCGGCGCTGTCGATGAATACGGGCATGTTGCGGACGGCGGCGCCGGTCAGCCTGACCCTCTTGGCCCGGGCCACGGGCTCGGCGCTGGCCACGACCTCGGCCACTACGTCCTCCAGGCCGACCATGCGCCTTGAGAGCCGGAGCGCGCCGGCGTGGATGCGGGACAGCTCGAACAGGTCGTCGATCATCAGGGTCAGCCGTTCCACCTCGCGGCGGATCTGCGTGTGGTACTGGGAGACCTCGCGCGGGTTGATCACGACCTGGTCCTCGAGGGCCTCGGCCATCGCGCGCAGGCCGGCCAGCGGGGTGCGCAGGTCGTGGCTGACCCAGGCCACCAGCTCGCGGCGGCTGGCCTCCAGGGCCCGCTCCCGCGAGCGGGCCTTGGCCAGGCGCTCGTGGGCGGTGGTGAGACCCTCGGAGAGTTCAGCTAGCTCGGCCGGGAGGGGCGGCGACGGGGCGATGTAGACGCCCGTCTGGCCGACGCCTTGCACCGCGTAGGAGATGGCCCGGCTGGCGTTGGTGAGCCGCCGGGCCAGGAACAGCGCCACGACCAGCGCGGCCAGGCCGGCGATGCCCATCAGGTCCAGGATCTCGTCGCGCTCCTCAGCGGTGCCGATCATGCGGTAGGCGATGACGGCCACCCCTAGGAGCGAGCAGATCACCGCGACGGCCACCACGACCGTGAGCATCAGCTTGATCGAACGGGCCGCGCACTGCCTCAGCACCGCGATCCCGATCAGCGTGACGATCAGGGCCAGACCGAGCACGCGCTCGGTGATGTAGAGGACGTCTGACCACTGGATGCCGGCGGGCAGGGCCAAAGTGCCTCCGGCGAGGAATCTCACGCTGCCTCCGGCTCGTACCGGTATCCGACGCCCCAGACGGTGACGATGCGCCGGGGCAGGGTGGGGTCGGGTTCGAGCTTCTCGCGCAGCCGCCGGACGTGCACGGTGACCGTGGAGGTGTCCCCGAAGGTCCAGCTCCAGACCTCGCTGAGCAGCTGCTCCCGGGTGAATGCCTTGCGCGGGTTGCGCATCAGGAAGACCAGCAGATCGTATTCCCGCGAGGTCAGCTGGACCAGCTTGCCGTCGGTCCGGACCTCGTGCGCGGACAGGTCCACGACCAGGTCGCCATCGGTCATGGCGCCCAGCTCAGCCCTTTCCGGCAGGCCGACCCCGCGGGATCTCCTGAGCACGGAGCGCACCCGCAGGGCGAGCTCGCGCGGGCTGAACGGCTTGGNNAGGGCGGTCAGCATCACGACGGGTATCGGCCAGCGGGCCCGCAGCCTGCGACAGACCTCGAGGCCGTCCATGCCCGGCAGCATCAGGTCGAGCACGACCAGATCGGGCGGCTCCTCGGCCACGCGGCGCAGCGCCTGATATCCGTCTGACACGCACTCGACGGTGTGCCCATCGTGGATGAGGTACCGCCCAACGACGTCCGCGACGGTGGGATCGTCGTCCACGACGACGATCCGCCCCGGAGGATCGGGATTGTTAGCCAACGCTGGCCGCCATTCTTACGCGCGGTAATGGTTACGCCTACAAGTTAAGACGTAAACGGCCGTCCAGGCCAGCAAACCGGGCGAACCGCCCGGCCCGTCATCAGTACGTAAGCACAATGACGATTCGGTGAGCTCCGCCCGATGAACCCTGAACTGGCCATCCGGCCGGTTAACACTGGTGGGTGTCTCCGCCCGGGATCAAGAACCACGAAGGAGTTCGGCGTGATCGGGGAACTTTACGAGAGCGCGCTGGCCGG
>PLIQ01000507.1:14253-17003 GCA_003140115.1 Actinomycetota bacterium
GCGCTGGTCATGCTGCGCGACGTGTTCGGCCGGGTGCCGGGCACCGGGCGATGGATGACGGTGCTGCTCGCCGACGGCAACATCGGCATCGGCGGCGACCCGGCCGCGCTGCTGCGCCGGGCCGGGGAACTGCTCGCGCGCGAGGGCCGGGCCCTGGTCGAAGTCGAGCCACCAGGATCGCCGCTGCGCCAGGAGGAGGTCCGGCTGACCTACGCGGGGCTGGCCAGCGCGTGGTTCCCGTGGGCGTTCGTGGGAGCGGATCACATCCAGGACGTGGCCCGGGACGCCGGGCTCGGCGAGGTGGAGACCTGGACGGTGGAGGGGCGCTGGTTCGCGTCGATCGGGCGCTTGCCGCTTCCGGATCCGCCGGATTTGCCGGACGGGCCTTCTGAGGCCGAGATGCTGGCGCTATGAACGCCAAGGTGCGGGTAACCGCCATCTGCCTCGCCCTGATGGCGCTGGCCGGCCTGGTCCTGCTGGTGGTACGGCCGAGCCTGAACCCGGCGCACGTACGGCCGCTGCCGGTCATCGCGCTCGGATGGATCGTCTTCCTGACCGCGGCCTGGCTGCTGCGGTTGGTGCCGCGGCGGACTTCGGTCGTGCTCATCCTGCTCGGCGGCATCGCCATCCAACTGGCCGCGCTGTCCGCGCCGCCGCGGGAGAGCGATGACCTTTACCGGTATATCTGGGACGGCCGGGTGCAGGCGGCGGGCATCGACCCCTACGCGTACGTACCCGCCGCCCGGCAGCTGACCGGGCTGCGGGATGAGTTCCTCTGGCACCCCGGCACCGACCACTGCCTGTCTGTTTCGTTCGTAAATGCGCACGCTTCCGCGGACCTGGTGCCGGGCTGCACGCTGATCAACCGGCCGAGCGTGCCGACCATCTACCCACCGGTGGCCGAGGCGTACTTCCTCGCCGTGCACTACGAGCCTTCGGGCAGCAACTCGGCCACGCCCATCCAGGTCACCACAGCCCTGGTCGCGGTGCTGACCACCGTGCTGCTGCTGTTCGGGCTGGGACGGCTGGGGCGGGACGTGCGGATGGCCGCGCTGTGGTCGTGGTGCCCGACGGTGGCCTTGGAGGCGGGCAACTCGGCCCATGTGGACGTGGTGGCGGTGGGCATCGCGGCGGCGGCGCTGCTGGTGCTGGCCACCGCGCGCACTAGACGGCGTACCGCGCTGGGCGGGGTGCTGCTCGGCTTGGCCATCGCGACCAAGGTCACGCCGGTGCTGACCGTGCCGGCGGTCCTGCGGCGCCGGTGGATGACCGTGGCGATCTCTGCGGGCAGCGCGTTCACCGTGGTCTACATCCCGCACGTGGTGGCGGTGGGCAGCAAAGTGATCGGGTTCCTGCCCGGCTACCTGCAGCAGGAGGGGTACGACAACGGAACCAGGTTCGGGATCATCGGGCTGTTCCTGACCGGGAAGCTGGCCCTGGCCGTCGCGGCGCTCATACTGGCCGCGGCCGGCCTCGCCGTGCTGAAGTTCTCCGATCCCGACCGGCCCTGGCAGGGGGCGGTGGTCATGACCGCGACCGCGCTGGCGGTGACCACCCCGCGCTACCAGTGGTATGCGCTGCTGCTGGTGATGCTGGTCGCGCTGGACGGCAAGCCGGAGTGGCTGGCTTTTGCCGCGGGCGCGTACTACGCGGCGGAGCCGGACCTGGGCCGGTACACGATCCCGGTCCGGCTGCACGATGCCGTGGCGTATGGGGTGCCGGTGGTGGTCGTGGTGGCAGGGTGGCTGGTGCGTGAGCTGGTCCGTCGCCGGCGCGGCGGGGTGAGCCTCGAGCCGGTGCCTGTTTCCGTGCCTGTTCCGGTNNGTGCCGGTCCCGGCACGGGACGCCGGCATCCGGGTCTGAGCCGGCCGAGCCTTCCGGGAGCGCTTTCTTACCGCTTGGTTACCCGTGAGCCAAACATCAAACGACAGGGACCACTAGGGCCGTGAATGGAGATATGAGCTACGACCCGTCGCACCGCAGGCCGCCCCGTCAGGAGCGGTGGCCGAACGCGACCCCGGGAGAAGGCTGGCCGGCCTACCAGCAAGGTGACGGCGAGCGCTCCCGGGCACCGGCAGATGCCCTGGCGGGCGGCGGGAGCGGCTCCGGCACCGCGNNTACAGCGCAGACGGGTACAGCGCCGGGTACGGCCAGACGCAGGAGTACTACCCGGACGGCAATGGCTGGGACGGGTATGCCCAGCCCGGGCACGAGTTCAGCGGCCGAGCCGGCTACCAGGAGCAGGAGAGGTACCCCGCGCTCGAGCCGGGCGTCTCCTCAGTACTGGTCGCCCCCGACATGCTCGAGGACTGGTGGCGGCAGCCGGAGGCGGGCGTTGGCCGGGACCTGGGCCGCGGGCCGGTCGTGGGCGCGGTGACGGGCATCCTCGCGGCCGCGGTCGCGATCGGCGTGGCCACGTTCGCCGCGGCGTTCGTCGGCCCGCAGGCCTCGCCAACCGCAGTGGTGGGCAACATCTTCGTCGACCGGATCCCGGCGGTGCTGAAGAACTCGGTGATGGCGCACTTCGGCGCGCACGACCGGACGGTGCTGCTGCTCGGCATGTACGCCACGATCGGCGTGATCGCCATGGTGCTCGGCTGCATGGCGCGGCGCAATCCGAGTGCCGGGGTGGCGGGGATCGCGGCGTTCGGGCTGCTGGCGGCGTTCATCGTCGTCACCAGGCCGCAGAGCCGGGCCGGCGACGTCATCCCGTCGGCGATCGGCGCCGTCGCGGGGGTGATGGCGCTGCT
>PLIQ01000455.1 GCA_003140115.1 Actinomycetota bacterium
CTGCACGTCCAGGCGATCCGGGTCGGGGCGCCCGAGCGGTACGGGCACGGGGTGGCCGAGAGCCGGGACCCGGCCACCGGCGAGTTCGCGCCCAACGGCACGTTCCGCCGCAGCATCCGCCGCGGCGCGGCCGACAACCGGCCTGGCGAACCGCTGGATAGCCTGCCCGGCGGCCGGGNNTCCGCCTCGCCGTCGAGCTCGCCGACGCGGGCATCATCGACGACGTGACGGCGGTCGGCTCCGTCACGGCGCTGGACATCGAGACGCTCCTGCATCCCCAGATGCAGCTGACCGGCGCCGAGGCGGAGTTCGCCCGCGGCCTGCCCGCCGCGGCCGGCGCCGCGGTCGGGCGCATCGCGCTGAGCAGCGAGCGGGCCGTCGAATGGAGCGAGAAGAGCGATCCGGTCATCCTGGTCGCCGACGAGACCTCGCCGGGTGACCTGCCCGGAATGCTCGCCGCCAAAGCGATCGTCACCGTGCGCGGCGGGCTGGCCGCGCACGCGGCCGTGGTGGCCCGGGGCCTAGGGCGGCCCGCGGTCTGCGGCGCCACTACGCTGCGGATCAATCACGCCGCCGGGACCGTGACCAGCGCCGGCCTGTCACTGGCCGAAGGCGACCTGATCTCGGTCGACGGCAGCAGCGGGATCATCTACGCGGGCGCGGTGCACGTCGTCCCGCCGCGGCCCGGCGGTGACCTCGAGGGGCTGCTGCGGCGCGCGGACACCGTCCGGCGGCTCGGGGTCCGGGCCAACGCGGACAACGGCCGGGACGCGGCGCTGGCCATCCAGTACGGCGCGGAGGGCGTCGGCCTGTGCCGGACCGAGCATCAGTTCCTCGGCGAGCGGCTGCCGGTGGTCCGGCGGTACCTGCTCGCCACCGATGCCGACGAGGAGGCCGCGGCGCTGGTCGAACTGGCCGCGGCCCAGAAGGAAGACTTCCTCGACCTGCTCGCGGTGACCGGGAACCGGCCGGTGACCGTGCGGTTGCTCGACGCGCCGCTGCACGAGTTCTTGGGGGAGTCGGCGCACGAAGTGAACCCGATGCTGGGACTGCGCGGCGTCCGGCTGGCGCTGCTGCGGACCGAGCTTTACCCGGCGCAGGCCCGGGCGCTGTTCAGCGCCTGGGTCGACTTGGCCGCCACCGGGGTCGAGCCTCAGCTCGAGGTGATGGTGCCGCTGGTGGCCCTGGCCGGGGAGCTAGCGTCGGCGGTGCAGAGCATTCACCGCGCCGCCGGCGAGGTCGAGGCGAGCACCGGCGTGACCGTGCCGTACACCGTGGGCACGATGGTGGAGACGCCGCGCGCCGCGCTGATCGCCGGCCAGCTGGCCGGGATGGCGCAGTTCCTGTCCTTCGGGACCAACGACCTCACCCAGCTCACCTACGGGTTCTCTCGCGACGACGTGGAGGCGCAGCTGCTCACGGCCTACGTGGAACGCAAGCTGCTGCCGGTCAGCCCGTTCGCCAGCCTGGACCCAGAGGGCGTCGGCGAGCTGCTCAGGACGGCCATCGCCGCGGCCCGCCGCGTGAACCCGGCGATCAAGCTCGGCATCTGCGGCGAGCACGGCGGTGACCCCGCCTCGATCGAACTGTGCGAGCGGCTCGGCCTGGACTACGTCTCCTGCTCGCCGTCGCGCGTGCCCGGCGCCCGCCTAGCCGCGGCCCACGCCGCCGTGGCCGTCGGCGCGGCAACATAGGCAGCAACGTAGGCCCCTAAATGGGCCGTCAGGTCAGCGACATGATGAGCGAGATGCACATCTCCTCGACCGCGGCCACCAGCGGACCGCGGGCCACCCTGCTGGTCTTGCCCTCCAGGACCGTCGCCTGGGTGATGAGGATGACGTCCAGCATCACCCGGATCGCCATGGTGTGCGCCGCGTGCTGCTCGCGTGCCTTGCGCGCGCTGCCGGACGACCGGACGGCGGGCATGTAGTCGTAGGCGCGCTGCAGGTGCCGCTCCTCCCACTCCTGGCGCAGCTCCAGCGCATGCTGCGTGGGGCCTTCGGAGTAGCGCGCCACCAGCCGGGCCTCGTCCGGGTGCGTGCTCCAGAATTCCCAGCCGGCGGCGAGGACCTTGCGCAGGCCGTCGATATTCGGCGTGTCGAAATCCGGGCGGGCCAGGAAAATCTTCTCGCTGAACCCGGCCATGGCGGCCCGCAGGGCCTGGGTGAAAAGTTCTTCCTTGCCGCCGAAGTGATAATAGATCGCCGTCGGAGCGACCCCCGCGGCCCGGGCGATGTCCTCGATCCGGGCTTCCACGTATCCATCACGGGAGAACGTCTTGGTCGCGGCTTCGATGATCTCCTTGCGCCGGGATGGCCGGTGGGCTGGGCGCTTGTCTTGTCCGGGAGTCACGTTCGTCCTCTTGAGGGGTCCGATAGTATACATATTATGACGGTCGACGCCAGCGCGCGGAAACCGGCAAATCGGCCGTCTCGCAGGCACTACCTCATCGACGCGGCCGTGGAGCTGTTCTCCCTTGAGCCGTGGGAGTTCATTACCGTCGCCGACATCGTCGAGCGCGCGGGAATGACGCCTGCGACGTTTTACTATCATTTCTCATCCCGGGAACAGTTGCTCGAGGAGATCGTTCAGGATTTCGCGCAAAAATGGACCGACATGGTCGAGCGGCTGCTGGCCGCCGCCGACACCCCGGACGCGCTGAATGACGTGGCCGGGCAGTTGCTGGACGAGATCGACAAGTCCGGGCCGGTGGCCAAGATCTTCTTCCTGAGCACGGAAAAGGAGCCACTGCTCGCCGAGCGGATCAGGACCGACGCGCGCAAGCGGCTGATCCGGTCGGCGACCAAGGCCGTCCGCCGGCTTGATCCCGACCGCGACCGGGCCCACGCGCACGTCAACGGGGTGGCGATGATCGTCCTGTACGAGATGGGCGCCCGGTCCCACCTCGGGCTCGCCGATGCCTACCGCACCCTCGGCCCGCGCCGGTTCCGTGCCGAGCTGGCCAAGCTCAGCCGCGTCTCGACCGGCTTCGCCGACCCCCCCGAGCCCCAGCCGTGAGCTATACCCGGTCGCGGACGTAGCCGCCGGGCGCCGGCTCGAGCGCCGGATGCGTACCGCTGCCGAGCGACCCGGGCGCGGGCACCTCGTCCCCAGAGCGCGAGGCGGTCCAGTCCGCCCAGACCTCCCACCAGGTCCCGGGTTGCTTGACGGCCGACTTGAACCAGGTGTCCGGGCCGGCCCCCGACTCGCCGTTGATGTAGTACGTCGCCTTCGGGTTGCCGGGCGGATTGACCAGGCTGGCGATGTGACCCGAGTTGCTCAGCACGAAGGTCGACGAGCCGCCCAGCAGCTCGGTCGTCCGGTAGCAGCCCTTCCACGGGGTCAGGTGATCGGTGATCGCGCCGGTCACGAACGTGGGGACGGTGATCCGGCTCAGGTCCACGCCGGTGCCCAGCACCTGGACGGCGCCCGGCTGGCACAGCGTGTTGTTCTTGAAGATGTCCAGGAACTCGGCGTGCAGGTGCCCGGGCAGGTTCGTGCTGTCGGCGTTCCAGGCCAAGATGTCGAAGACCGGGGGCGGATCCCCCATCAGGTAGTTGCTGACCCAGTAGTTGAACACCAGGTCATCGGGTCGCATCCAGGAGAACACATTGCCCAGCTGCCGTCCGGTGATGACCCCGGCGCGGCGTGACCTCTTTTGCGCCAGCTCCAGCAGGCGGGGCGCCGAGAAGGCGCCCAGGGCGGCCCGGGAATCGAAGTCGAGCAGCGTCACCGCGAACGACGCCGCGCGCACCCGGCCGGCGTCGGTCGCGGCCAGGTGGTTGAGCACCGTGGACATCAAGATCCCGCCCGCGCAGAAGCCGATCGTGCTCAGGTCGGGCGTGTCGCAGATCTCGCTGACCACGTCCATCGCGGACCGGATCCGGGCCGCGTAGGCATCCATGCCGAGCCCGCCCATGCCGGGGTCCGGGTTGCGCCAGCTGAGCATGAACACCTGCAGGCCGCGGCTCACCGCGTACTCGACGAAACTCCGGCCCGGGCGCAGGTCAAGGAAGTAGTAGCGGCCGATCGGCGGCGGGATGATGAGCACCGGCTGGCGGCGCACCGTGGCCGTGGTCGGCGTGTACTGGATGACCTCGGCCAGCTCGTCGCGATCGACGACCGCGCCGGGCGTGACGGCCAGATCGGTCCCGACCTCGAACGCGCTGCGATCGGTCTGAGACGGCATGCCCCCGTTCTGACGCACGTCGCGCCACCACTGGCGGGCGCCCCGGGCCACGCTCAGGCCGCCCGTGTCGAAGGCCCGCTTGAGCGCCGCGGGGTTGCTGCCCAGGAAGTTGGTTGGCGCGGCCGCGCTCATCACGATGTTCGCCACGAACCGCGCCCGCTCGGCGTCCTGCCAGCTCCGCTCGGTGCCGTCGAGGTCGTCGACGAGGTGTCCGACCGATTCGCACAGGCTCAGGTACTCCTGGCCCAGTCGCCGGAACGCCGGATTCTGCGCCCAGGCCGGGTCGGCGAAGCGGCGGTCACCCTTGGCGGGGGCGCGGTCGGACTTCCCGGCCAGGATGCGGAGCGTGTCACCCGCCAGCCGGCGCGTCTCCCGGGCTACGCTGCGCGGCTGGGCCAGCGTCATGCCCACGCCCTGGAGCAGCAGGGTCACGGTGGGAATGCCGATGGCCTCGCCGGCCTCGACGATGCCGAGCGCCTCGTCCTCGGTACCGGGCGGCCCTCCGGTCGGCCCTCCGGCGGTCATGCCAGCGCTCTCTGGCGATCGAGCCTCAGCGGGGATTTCGACCATCGGTCCACGGGCATCTCCTCCGCGCGCGCGACCGCGGCAATACGGCCACCAACGGCGAGTGTAACGCCCGCACCCTGACTCCAGTAAGCCTTCACGGGCCAGAGACCGACTCCAGTAACTCTTCGCCCCAAGGCCTTTTACCTTGCATTAATGAGATGGATGATGGAGCGGTGAACGAAGCGGCCTACGACGACGCGGTCCGGCGCGCCCCGGCCTGCGCCCTGGTCATCTTCGGCGCGTCCGGCGACCTGACCGAGCGCAAGCTCCTGCCGGCGATCCGCCAGCTCGCCGCCCGGCACCGGCTCGGGCCCGAGTTCGCCTTGATCGGCGTGGCCCGGACGGCCATGAGCGATGCGGAGTGGGCAGATAAGTGCCTGTCCGGGGAGGCCGCACAAGCCGGGGAGGCCGCACAAGCACAAGCACAAGGCGCAGAGTGGGCGCCCAAGGCCAGCTTCCGCTACATCAGCGGCGGCTACGACGACCCGGACACCTACCACCGCCTGGGCGAGGTGCTGGCGGACTGCGACCGCACGCTCGGCACGGCCGGCCAGCACGTCTTCTACCTGGCCACGCCGCCGCGCCTGTTCGGCACCATCGCCCTCCAGCTGGGCCGGTCCTCGCTGAACGTCAGCGCGGCGAGGGACTGGCCGCGGCTGGTGATCGAGAAGCCGTTCGGCTGGGACGAGGCCAGCGCCCGCAGCCTGTACTCCGACATCAGCGGGTCGTTCACCGAGTCGCAGATCTTCCGGATCGACCACTACCTGGCCAAGGACACCGTGCAGAACCTGCTGGCGCTGCGCTTCGCGAACTCGATCTTCGAGCCGATCTGGAACCGGACCTGGGTCGACAACGTGCAGATCACGGTGGCCGAGACGCTCGGCGTCGGCTCGCGCGGGGGGTTCTACGACACCACCGGCGTGGTCCGCGACATCGTCCAGAACCACGTCCTGCAGGTGCTGTCGCTGTTCTTGATGGAACCGCCGACCTCCTTCCATCCCGAGGCCATCCGCGACGAGAAGGTCAAGCTGCTGCGCGCGATCAGGCCACTGACCGATCCGGACGTCATCGGCCGCGACGCGGTCCGGGGCCAGTACACCCGGGGCGGTACCCGCGACAACCTGATCCTGTCCTACCGGGAGGAGGAGGGCGTCGACCCGCTCAGCGCCACCGAGACGTTCGTGGCGCTGCGCCTGCACATCGACAACTGGCGGTGGACCGACGTCCCGGTGTACGTCCGGACCGGCAAGCGCCTGCCGCGCCGCACCACCGAACTCGTCATGGAGTTCCGACGCCCGCCCCACCTCCCGCTGTTCCCGGCCGAGGCGACCACCCTGGCCCCGGATGCGCTGGTGGCGCGGGTGCAGCCGAACGAGGGCATCAGCCTGCGGTTCGGCGCCAAGGTGCCTGGCCACGAGTTCCGGCTCCGCAAGGCGTCGATGGATTTCTCCTACTCCGAGGGCTACGGCGAATCGCGGGACGACGCCTACGAGCGGGTCATCCTCGACGCGCTGATCGGCGACGCCACGTTGTTCATCCGCGCCGACGAGGTGACCCGGTCCTGGCGCATCGTCGATCCCCTGCTGGCCTACTGGGAGCAATCCCCGGACCCGATCCCGCTGTACCACGCGGCCACCTGGGGACCCCAGGAAGCGACCCAGCTCATCCAGCGGGACGGCCGCCAGTGGCGCAATCTGTGACCCCGCCCCGCGACCATGTCGTCCTGGCCTCGGCGGACAGCGAGGCGTTCACCTCGCTCCGGCGCCGGTCGACCTCCCGGCAGGACCGGTACCGGATGGGCCGGGAGCTCCGCCGCCAGGTTCCGCGCCACTCGCTGGGGGACTGGTCCGCGTCGGCCAGCCGGCCCGACCCGGTGCAGCTGATCATCGAGTCCCACCAGGGCCGGCTGGACTGGCTGATCCCGGTGCGGGTGGGCCGGATGGCCGCCACGCCGTACGGCTTCCTGCGCGGCGCGGCGGTCGTGATGGCGGAGGACGTGGCCGGGCTGCCGTCCACCGGCATCACCCCGGTGATCTGCGGTGACGCGCATCTGGGCAACTTCGGCTTCTACGCCTCCCCGGAGCGGGATCTGGTCATCGACCTGAACGACTTCGACGAGGCGCACCCCGGCGGCTGGGAATGGGATCTGCGTCGGCTGGTGGCCAGCATCTGGGTCGCGGGCCGTCAGAACGGCGCCAGCGAGGCCCAGTGCGAGGCGGCCGTGCGGCAGTGCGTGGACGGGTACCGCAGTGAGGTCCGCGCGCTGGCCGCCACCCCGCTGCTGGCCCGGTCCTATCAGCGGATGGACGCGGACCACCTGCAGCAGCGCGCGATCGGGAAGTCGCTGCGCGCCGAGATCAAGCGCGCCGCGGCCCAGGCGCGGCGCCGGACCAGTGACCGCGCGCTGCCCAGGTTCACCAGCGAGCGCGACGGGCAGCGCCGCATCGTGGAGGACCCGCCGCTGGTGACCCGGATCAACTACGCCGAGGCGGACCAGATCGCCCGCGGGCTGGACGAGTACCTGGGCACGCTGGCCCCGCACTGGCGGCGGGCCCTGGGCGGGTACACGCTGATCGACATCGCCCACAAGGTGGTGGGCGTGGGCAGCGTCGGGCTGCGCGCCTACGTCGCGCTGCTCGAGGGCAGCAGCCCCGACGACGTGCTGTTCCTCCAGCTCAAGCAGGCCCGCCGGTCGGTTCTGGCCCGCTACGTGCACGGTGATTCGGCCTGGCACGCGCACCAGGGCCAGCGGGTGGTGGAGTACCAGCAGGCCCTGCAGACGGTCAGTGATCCGCTGCTGGGCTGGACGACCGTCGACGGGCTGCAGTACTACGTCCGCCAGTTCCGGAACATGAAGGGCACTGTGGCCCTGGACTCCATCGACGCCGGCGCCCTGGCCGACTACGCCGCCATCACCGGCCACCTGCTGGCCAAGGGCCACGCCCGGACCAGCGGCGCATCGATGATCGTCGGGTACGTCGGCTCCTCCGACCGCCTCGATACCGCTCTGGCCCGGTTCGCCCGGCTGTACGCGGACCAGACCGAAGCCGATCACGCCGCTCTCGTCACGGCCGCCAAGCAAGGCGTCCTGCCCATCGAGCGCGGCCTTTAAGGGAGCCGACTTGACCGAACCCGCCGCCGAACTCGACGCCGAACTCCTCCTGGATCCAGCCGTCCAGGCCGACCCGTTCGCGTACTACCAGCAGTTGCGCGCCCAGCAGCCGGTGCTGCGGATGCCGGGCACCGGCTTCTACGTGCTGACCAGGTACGAGGACCTGCGCATGATCTTGCGGGATACCGAGACCTTCTCCAACACGATGGACCTGGAGGAGCAGTCCGGTGACCAGGGCCGCAGGCTGGGCGCGCTGTTCCTCCAGCGCCTCGCCGAGCAGGGCTGGCCGCACGTCCCGACCCTGCACCAGTCCGATCCGCCCGAGCACACGCGGTACCGCCGGCTGCTCAACAAGGTGTTCTCGCCGGGCCGGGTCCGGCAGATGATCCCCGACGTCGAGCGCATCTGCGACCAGCTCATCGACTCCTTCGCCGGCCGCGGCTGGTGCGACTTCGTATCGGAGTTCGCCTTCCCGCTGCCGGGCATCGTCATCAGCGAGCAGCTCGGCCTGGCCGCCGGCGAGATCGGCACGTTCCGGCGCTGGGCCGACGCCATGCTCGCGCCCGCCCAGGGCCTGCTGGTCGATGAGGATTCGGCGATCGCGAACGCGGACATCGAGGCCGAGGCGCAGCACTACCTCGCGGACGTATTCCAGGCCCGCCGGGCTCACCCGACCGGCGATCTGATCTCCGCCCTGGTCGCGGCGTCGGAGGAGGAAGAGCGGCCGCTGTCCATGGCCGAGCTGCAGAACCTGCTGCAGCAACTGATCACCGGCGGCTACATCACCACCGCCGACGGGATCACCTCCGCGATGTGGCTACTCATCGACAATCCGGAGCAGATGCGGCGGGTCCGCGCCGACCCGAGCCTGGTCAAGTCCTTCGCCGAGGAAGCGCTCCGGATGCTCGCCCCCGTCCAGGGCCTGTTCCGCAAGGCCACCAAGGACGTCGAGATGCACGGCGTGACGATCCCGGCCGGCAGCATCCTGCACGTCCGCTACGGCGCCGCGAACCGTGACGGCGAGGCGTTCACCGCGCCCGAGGAGTTCGACGTCACCCGCGAGCACGTCATGCGGCACATGTCGTTCGGGCAGGGACCGCACGCGTGCGTCGGCGCGCCGCTGGCGCGGCAGGAGATGGTGACCGCGTTCGAGCGCCTGCTGGCCCGGCTCGATGACCTCCGGCTCGACCCCGGCCGGGAGGTCGAGCGCAACCCCGGGCTGCTGTTCTACTCCTTCAAGGCGATGCCTATCCGGTTCGCGGCCGCCGCACCACGGGCCGTTCGGCCGGTGCCTGAATAAGGAACTACCCAGCGGTGCCGGGCTACGGCGCTCGGCTGGGCCGCCGATGTCGCCCACCGCGATGCGGACGTGCCGCAGTATGGACGCGAGCTGGGCCGTTTCGTCGCCGGACAGGGCGGCGATACCGAAGTTCGTCTGGTTGAGGGCCGTGGTAGCGTCGCGGGCGACGGTGCGGCCGCCGTCGGTGATGGTGGCCAGCACGACGCGCCGGTCCTGCGTCGAGGCGTGCCGTTCGACCAGTGCGCGTTGCTCCAGCCGGCGGATGGCGTTGGTGACCGAGGCCGGATGGACCATCAGGCGTTCACCCATCTTGCCCATGGGCATGGATCCGCTCCGGGTGAAGGCGAGCAGGCGGAGTGCCTCGTACGCGGCGAAGGTCAGGCCATGGGGCGCCAAAGTGGCCTCGACCCGGGCCAGCAGCAGCTGCTGGACCCGCATGACGGAGGTGACCGCCGCCATGTGGTCGGCGTGCGCGGGCCACCGGATGACCCACTGGCGATGGGCTTCGGCAATAGGGTCGAAAGGCTCTGGATCGGGCACTCACCCACCGTACGCGACCGTTAGGAAAGGACATCGGATGAGCGAGAACGAGGACACACTTTATTCAATCGAAGGAACGACCGCGGTGCTCACCATCAACCGTCCGGAACGCTACAACGCCTTCCGCGGCCGGACGATCGATGAACTGGTCAACTCTTTCGAGCGAGCGTGGTCCGACCCGGGCGTGCGAGTCGTCGTGCTGACCGCGACCGGGGACAAGGCGTTCTGCGCGGGCGGCGACGTCAAGCAGCGGGCGCAGACCGGCGACTACGGGCCGACCGAGCTCGGCCGGTTCCAGATCGAGCGCCTGCACCGGCTGATCCGCGACATCCCCAAGCCCGTCATCGCGGCGGTGAACGGCCTGGCCGTCGGCGGCGGCCACGTGCTCCACGTCCTGTGCGACATCTCGATCGCCTCGACCAATGCCCGGTTCGGGCAGGCCGGGCCGCGGGTCGGCTCGTTCGACGCGGGCTTCGGCACAAACTTCCTGGCCCGGGTGATCGGCGAGAAGCGGGCGCGCGAGATGTGGTTTCTGTGCCGGCTGTACGACGCCGAGACGGCCGAGAGATGGGGTCTGGTCAACGCCGTGGTCGAGCCCGGCGAACTGATGCCGGAGGCGCTGCGCTGGGCACAGGAGATGTCCCGGCTGTCGCCGACCGCGCTGCG
>PLIQ01000559.1 GCA_003140115.1 Actinomycetota bacterium
CGCTGAGCAACCCGGCCGCCACCGCGGCCGCGCTCGTGGTGGTCGCTCCCGGCGGCAGGTCGCCGGCCAGTCCGGTCGGCCCTGCCGAGGGGCCGCCCCCCGTGGTGGCCAGCCACCACTGGTCCGGCTGCGCGGCGGCCAGCGAGTTGCTGGTCAGGATGTCCTGCACGCTGCCCAGGTCGACCAGGAGGGCGCCCCCGCCGCTCGACACGGTCGGGAACGTGGCCACCTCGGCGGCGATCCGCACGGACAGGATCGCGCCGTTGACGTTGACCTGCACCAGGGATCCGACCCTCACGTTGCTGGCGGCCAGGAACGCCTTGGTCGCGATGCCGGGCAGCGTCTTCACTGGCGGGGTCCCGGTCAGGGTCAGCTCGCCGCCCACCGGGATGGGGGCCTCCCCGGCAAAACTGCCGAGCGACTGCCCGTAGCCGGGTTCGAGGGTCACCGAGAGCGCGCTGCCCGACGGGCCCTTGGCGGTCACCGCGGGCATGCCCGACGGCCCGGCGGTGCCGTTGGTCTGGCGGACGCCGGCCAGCTCGGTGGACGAGCCGACGGCCGGCCAGGTCCCGAGCGCGGTGCCGGGCAGCTGGCTCGTGCCCGGCCCGGCGGAGAAGCTGTCCACGATGAAGGTGGCCGACTCGCGGGCCCGTTTGGCGGGCAGCGTGTAGTCCAGGCTGACCGAGGTCAGCCGCAGCGGGTAAATAGCCCCGCCCGCGCTGCCAGGAGTCGCGCCCGCGCTCCCCGAAGCCCCGCCCGCGCTGCCCGAAGCCCCGCCCGCTTGGTTCGCCAGGGTGACGGTCAGGGTGTGGTCCTGGCCGTCGGCGGGCAGCAGGCCGGCGTCGAGCTGGTAGACGTTGTGGTCGGCATCCTCGACGGACACGGTCACCGTGGCCGGGGCCAGTCCCAGCGACGCCGGGCCGAGCCGGGCGGTCAGCTGCACCTCGGTCCCGTGGCCGGGCAGGGCCACGCCCGGCGGCGGCCCGGTGCGCGCGATCTTCCCGAACAGCGCGGCCGCGTTCACCGGCAACTGGTCGGCGCGCAGCAGCGCCACGTCCGCGGCCTGGCCCGAGTTGACCGCCAGCAGCTCGCTGTTGTCGCTCGTCTGCGGGAACACCGCGACCGGCATCGCGTCCCGCACCCCGGGCAGCCCGACCACGGCGGCGGCCTGGGCCGCCGACAGCGGCTGGCTGGTGTCGACGCGGACGTCGGCGCCCGTGCTGAACGCGGCCTGGTCATGGTCGGAGCGCGTCCAGCTCTGCCGCTGCGACAGGGCCAGCGTCCCGGTCGCCACGGCCAGCACGATCAGCAGCGCCGCGCCGCCCTGCCGGATCGGCTGCCGGCTGATCTGCCAGCTGGCCAGCGCGGCGGTCAGCCGCCGGCCACGGGCGGCCAGCCGGTCGCCGGCCTTGCCGCCCGCGGGCAGCAGGCGCAGCGCGAGGACGGTGCCGCCCGCCAGGGCCAGGGCCGGCGCGACCACCACCACCGGGTCGATGCCGAAGTTGCCGTTCGCGCCGGCCGAGACCGCCGAGTAGTGCCGTAGCTGCCAGCCCGCGAGCACCGCGAGCACGATCAGGGCCAGGTCCGCGCCGGCCCGGCTGACCCCGGAGATGGCCGCCTGCCGGCCCCGGCGGGCCCGCGCCGTGCCCGGCGCCACCGTGCTCAGCGCGGGGACCAGCATGATCACCGCCGCCCCGGTCGCGACCACCAGGGCGGCCAGCCAGGCGCTGCCGGTCGGCCCGGTCCCGGCCACCAGCCGGGCCACCAGCACGCCGAGCACGCCGCCGGCCGCCGAGGATGCCGCGCACAGCGGGATGGCTTCGGCCGCGGTCAGCCCGACCAGCTGCCAGCGGTTCGCGCCGCGCGCGGTCAGCATCGCGGACTCGCCCTCGCGCTGGCCCGCGAGCAGCCGCGCCGCGGCCAGCAGGGCCGCCGCGGCGAGCAGGAACAGCAGCACCGCGCAGATGGCTAGCAGCGAGCGGGCCACGTCCAGGTCGCTCGCGGTCCCGGTCAGCACCGCGGGCAGGCTGGTGACGAGCGTGAGGGCGGGGAGTTGCTGGGCGTTCGCCAGCGCCGACCGCAGGCCGGTCACGGTGGCCGCCACGGCGGTGAGCTGACCGGCCGGGATGCTGGCCGTCTGCGGTTCGGCCAGCCAGGTGCCCTGGCTGACCGCCAGGGGACCGGCGAACGCGGCGGGCTGCACGGTGAGCGGGCCGAAGGTGGTGAAGCCCGCGGCCGTGCTCGAGCCCGATGACGCGATCTGATTCAGGTTCCAGTACGGCGATGACATCTGTCGCGGCCGGTACAGGCCGGTGACCACGAACCGGAGGTAGCCCTCGGTGACCCGGTCTCGCATCCGGAGCACGTCGCCGGTGCTCACGTGCAGCAGCGCGGCGGCGGTGGCCGGCAGGGCGGCGGGGATGGGCTGCCCGCTGACCGGGGCGCCGGGCCAGCGGCCGGACACCAGCTCGGCCTGGCCGGTGATGTCGCCCAGCCCGGCGGCCACGGCGATGGGCGTGTTGCCGGTGCCGCCCGAATTTCCCCCGGCGGCCGGGGTGGCGGGCAGCGCGCCCGGCACGAACCCGAGCGGGTCGGACCAGTCGGCCTGGTAGAAGGAGAACGCGGTGCCGCCCAGGGCTGACCGGATCTGCGACGGCAGGATCGAGGCGTACTGGGCCGCCTGGCTGGCGTTGACGCTGCCGCTGATGGACAGCGAGGTCCCGCTCGCGTGACCGAGGTCGTGGCGCACCGCGCGGGGCAGCGCCTGGCTGCTGAACGTGGCCAGCGCGGTGGCCAGCGCCGCGGCCACCACGGTGGTGAGCGCCGCCGCGATGATCACCAGCCGGTGAGCGTTCATCCGCGGCACGGTCAGCGAACCCCGTGCCCGCGAACCCCGCGCCAGCGCGCCCCGTGTCGAACCCATCAGACTCCGAGCCTAAGGCCGGAAATGGCTGATAAAAAGGGTGCGTGCGCGACCTGGTATCCGTCTGTGACCAGGCTGGGATGGCCGCCGCGCGGTCCAGCAGGTCAGCTAGCGACGCAAGGAGGCGGGCCGGTGCCGGTCATCGTCATCACCGGGGCCGGNNCTGCTCGACCTGGTGCCGCTGACCGCCGGGCCGGGCGAGGAGACGATCCAGGCCTCGGTCACCGACCTGGACGCGATGACGGCCGCCTGCCAGGGCGCCGATGCCGTCATCCACCTGGCCGGGATCCCGAGCGAGGCGCCCTGGCCGCGCATCGTGGAGACCAACATCAACGGCGGCTACGCCGCGTTCGAGGCGGCCCGCCGGGCCGGGACGCCCCGGGTCATCTTCGCCTCGTCCAACCACGCGGTGGGATTCAGCCCGCGGTCGGAATTCCCGGTGCCCGACTACGCGTTCCCCGTGCCCGACACCTACTACGGCATCTCCAAGGCGGCCACCGAGGCCATGGCCGCGATGTACCACTACCGGTACGGCCTGGACGCGATCTGCGTCCGGATCCTGTCCTGCTTCCCGCGGCCCGCCAACGTGCGGATGCTGTCGACCTGGCTGTCNNAGATCATCGCCGAGTACGGTGAGCCCGATCCGGCTGACCCGGTACTGCGTTACCTGGGCGGCGAGTTCACCCTCCCCGACGCGGAGGTGCCGCAGGGTTAGCGCCGGCGTTCCTCCTCGGCGTGGATCCGGTCCAGGCAGACCGCGATGCAGATCATGAGCGCGTCGTCCTGGCCGGGCGCGACGTCCACCCCGTAGGTATCGCGGACCCGGAACCAGGCCCGGGAGACCCGCGCGATGGGCTGCCCGTCGTCGCGGATCTCGAATTCCTTGTCCACGAGGTTGCCGACCGCCTCGAGCCGCCCGCCGCCCGCCAGGTCGATATTGGCCCGGTGGTGCAGGGGCGAGAACACCGCCTTGTGCACGGTGGCCACCCGCCCGTTGTCGTCGTCGATGTCCATCGCGTCGGTAAAGGTCACCAGCTGGTGCTTGATCGTGGCCAGCTTGCGGCCCGAGGCGTCCTTGAGCTCGAGGGCGTGGCGCAGCGACAGGATCTTGGCGTCGACGAAGAAGACCTTGTCGCCCTGCTCGTCGGTGACCCAGAAGTCGTCGGTGATGGAGAACAAACGTTCCCGCACGAGATAGCGCATGACCTGAGAGTTTACGGGGGGCTCGGGGGGTCGTCCCNNCGGCGTGGGCCGGTAGCCCTGAGTTCGGGGATCGCACTTTGCATACAGTCGTCGATAAACTCCGCATGTGTCCAGGTGGGGGGGAGGCCGGGCGACATGACGCACAGTGTGACCATGCGGACAGCGGTGATCCGGCCGCTGCAGCGGCCGGTGCCGCTGCGCCAGTCGGTCTACGACGCGCTGATCGACCTGATCGTCCGCGGTGAGCTGCCCCCCGGTCAGCACATGGTGGAGACCGACCTGGCCCGGCAGCTCGGGGTCAGCAGGCAGCCGATCCGCGAGGCGCTGCACCGCATGGAGGCCGAAGGCTGGGTGGACCTGCGGCCCAGCCAGGGCGCCTTCGTCCACGTGCCCACCGACTCCGAAGTAGACGAACTGCTCGACGTGCGCGCGCTGCTCGAGGCCGAGACGGCCAGGCTCGCGGCCCGGGCGGCGAGCCCGGCGGAGGCGGCGCGGCTCAGGGAGATCAGCGCCGAGGGGGTGGCGGCGGCCGAGCAGGGCGACCTCGGCCGCGCGGTGGCGGCGAACGAGGCGTTCCACGCCGAGGTAGCGGTGGTCGCGGGCAACTCGGTGCTCGCCGAGCTGGCCGACATCGTGGGCCGCCGGGTCCAGTGGTACTACCGGATGGTCGCCCCGGAGCGCGGGTCCGGCTCGTGGGTCGAGCACGCCGAGCTGATCGACGCGATCGAGGCGTCCGACCCGGAGCGGGCCCAGCTGCTAGCCCGCCAGCACACCGAGCGGACCAGGGACGCGTACCACCGTTCCTAGGAAAAAGCCTGACCACGGGAGCATCCCGAAATTAACGCGAGTTTTGCAGTGTGCCCCGAGCCGATGTCCGTTCTATACGATATTGCACTATTTGTCCGGCAAGCCTGACCTGGTCGATGGCGCAACGTACTTGCAAGAGAGCGTGTAACGCGACTCCGGGGGACGTGGTGTCAATGACCTTTTGGCGCCGGGTGTGTGCGGCAGGGCGCGGGCCCGGCATCAGCCTGGCCGCCTGGTCCCCTGGCTCCCGGCCCGCACGAGCCCCGGCGGCACTCCCTCATCAGCTAGCTCACCAGTTCCATTAACGCGGATGATCTGGCTTAAGCGGAGGATCCGGGCAACCCCAGCTGCCCGGATGCTCCACGTAAGCCGGATGCTCCGCGTTGATGGGGCGCCTGGGGCTGGCGAGCAGGGATGGCGCGGCGGCGGGGCGGCGGCGGCCGAGCCTGTCGGCGACGTGTGGCGCGCGGCGGCGGCCGGACGGAGGTGAGGGGACGGCAGGCCTCGGGGCGGCAGTCACCCGCAGCGCGAACTGGCACATCCGACTCCCAGGCCCCGGGCAGTCGCGTGACGGGCTCTCTTGCGGCGGCCGACGCGCCACGAGCCTCGGACTCGGCGCCGCACCACGCACATCCGCCGCTTCCGTAAACCACATCACGAGTACAGACACGCCGCAACGGCACCATTAATTGGGAACGCTGATCCGGCGCGTACTGATCGCGGGCGTTGTCGATGAGCTCGATCTCGCCCGTCGACGGCCCGGTGCGTCAGGGGCGCCAGATACGCCAGATACGCCGCGAAGTCCAGAGAGCCACATTGCGGAGAGTCACGGTGTACTGTCCGTAAGTGAGGGCCCGGGGGGGCGACTTGCCGTATCAGACGGAATGCACCAAAAAGAGGGCGGCTGGGCAGTAGCGTGAGACTTCGGTCGAGGACGCTTGCCGCTGAATTATCCAAGTAGGTAGCAGAGTGTCTGGTATGTCGCGATGATGCTTCTGGGTGTTAGATGCAGCACTGTGATCATTGACCTGCTGTACGACAGACAGGGGAGTGACCCGGTATATGAGTAGTGGCTCGTCGGCTCATGATGGCGACGGATGGTCATCGTCGCAGCGTCCCTACCAGGATGACGCCCTGAGCGGCCCGGGCCCGTACGGGCCAGGGCGACGCAGCGAGCCGCACGAGATCCCGGGCGGACGGCGCGAGGTGCCGTTCGGGCCCGACGTCTCCTGGCCCAACGGCTTCCGGGAACTGGACCCGGAGTCCCGGCGCCTGCTGGAGTCTGGCTACGGCCGCGGGGCCTATGACCAGGTCGATCCCGGTCACGGAACCGGTGGCCGCGGGGCCTATGACCACGTCGACCCCGGTCGCGGAACCGGCGGCCGCGGGTCCGGCTACCGGGCACCGGTCACGGACGACTACGGGGATCCGGGCTACTCCGATCCCGCCTACGACGGGCCGCGCGGCGGGTCCGCCGGCCGCACCTGGCTGGGCGACAACCGAGGCTCGCGGGCGCCGGGCGGCTCGCCGGTCTCCGACGGCCCCGGCTACGGCAGCGTGCCCGGGTATCAGGTCCCGGACTACCGCGGCCCGGCCCGGCCCGACCTCGGTGGCTACCAGGGTTACATGGCGCCCGGCATCTACCCGGTGACCGGCGCCCAGGAGGCGCTCCCCGCGACCGGTCCGCAGCCGATGGCGGACTTCTGGCCCGGCCGTGACCCCGGTTCCGCGCAGACCAGCCGCCCGACCTACCCCGAGCAGTGGTACGACCACCCGCGGCTGGACGATCCGCGCCCCAGCGATGCGTTTCCCGGCAGCCCGTCCGTGTTCGATCCGCGCGGCAGCGGTGCGCGTCCGGACAGCCCGTCCGTGTTCGATCCGCGCGGCAGCGGTGCGCGTCCCGACAGCCCGCTCGCGTCCGATCCGCGCCTGGAGGGCATGCGCTACGACGAGATCCGCTACGAGGAGCCCGTCGCGGGCGGCCCCGGTTACGACGAGCCGCTCGACGACGATGCCTGGGTCGCGGAACTGCGCCGCAGCGCGCCCGCCTTCCCCCAGCCTCCCGGTGCCCCGAGCGGCGGCCCGTCCGGCGGCCCGTCCGGCGGGGATCAGCGGCGCGGCGACCCGCGCGGTCCCGGCTACGGCCAGCAGCCGGGTCGCGGTCCGCAGCCGGGGCTGAGCCAGCCGGGCTGGGGCCAGCCTGGACCAGGCCAGCCTGGGTCGAGCCAGCCGGGCGGCTACCCGCAGGCGTCCGGTTACGGCCAGGGCCGGGATGACCGGGACGGCCCCGCGCCGCGCGGCCCCCGGATGAGCGCCGCGCTTCCGGCCGGTTCGCCGCCGCCCGTGGCCCCGCAGGATCGCGCGTTCCCTGGCGATGCCTACTACGCCGCCCCGACGGCGCAGGTCGGGGTGCTTACCCCGCCCTCGATCAGGCGCCTGGAGAATCCGCTGGACACCGGGCCCCAGCCGGTCGCGCTGCCCGCCGCCCTGGGCACCAGCCAGGGAATCGCCCCGCAGATACGGCCGGGTCACGGCCTGGACGGGCCGGAGATCACCTCGTCCTGGCCGGCTCAGCCCCAGGTCGACGACCCGGAATCCTTCGAGGACTTCTGGGCCGAGGACGACGACGACGCCGACTACCAGGGCCTGTTCCCCGGGGAGAACCCCGACTTCGACCCGCGGCGCAAGGCCAGCACCCGGGCCAAGGCCGACAGCCGCCGTAGCGGCCGCCGCCGGGGGCGCAGCAACGATCACCGCCTCTGGCTGGCCCTGCTCGGCGTGCTAGTCGCGGCCGCGGCGGCGATCTTCGGCATCCTCAGGTTCGAGTTCCCGTCGCACAGCGGACCCGCGCACACCATGCAGACCCCGNNGTCATCAAGATGAGCTCCGGCCAGGCCAGCGACGTGGTGTCGGCCGTGTACGAATCCGGCAACTCCGCCGCCGGGAACACCGAGCAGATCGTGATGTTCATCGGCGGCCACCTGGCCAACGCCGCGCCCGCCAGCTCGATCGCCAGCTTCACCCAGAAGTTCGCCGGGGCCACCGTGGTCAGCGCCGGCGCCCTGAACGGTAAGGCGGCCTGCGTCGAGGAAGCGCCTGGTACCTCCGATTCGGTGGCCATGTGCGTCTGGTTCGACAACGACAGCTTCGGCGAGATCGTCTCGCCCACGATGAACGCCAACGCGCTGGGCGGCGTGATGCGCACCATGCGCCCCTCGTTGGAGCGGGTGGACACGAAGTAGAACCCGCCGCGGTTCAGCTCCGCGGTTTGGGCTTGGACCGCTTGCGCACCGACAGGCGCGTCACGGTGAGCATGATGGCCAGGCCCAGCGCGATCAGGCCCGCCACCTGAGCGGTGAAGACCGGCGTGCCGAGCGAAACCGGCGACGCTGCGGTGACCGGTGCGGTGTTCCGTCTGGCCGGTTGCGTTACCGCGACCGTGGGGCTGCGGCTCGCGCCGGGCGACGGAGCGATCGTCGGGAACAGGCCGGACGCGTTGCCCGCCCCGATGAACACGCTCGCCTCACCGTTCAGAGCCGGAATGGGTCCGAGCGGCAGCACGGCCATGTGGCTGACGTCCGGCGAGGCCGCGGCTGAGCTCTTCGTCGAGGCGGCGGCCGCGGTGACGGCGGTCGTCTCGGCGGCCGCCGGCGGGGTCCACTTCGTCGTGGTCACCACGCTGGCCGTGGCGGTCAGCTTCACCGAACTGACCGAGGTCGCGTTCGACGCGACCGCGATCTGCGCGTTCAGGCTCGTGGCCTTCGTCGTCACCGAGCTGAGGCCGCACGAGGCGGTACCGTCGTCCTTGGCGCACCCGCTGCTGAACGTGGGCTTCTGGCTCGACGGCTGCGCGGTCAGCGCGACCGACACGTCCGAGGCCGATCCGTTCTCGG
>PLIQ01000006.1 GCA_003140115.1 Actinomycetota bacterium
CAGCGCGGCGTCGACGGCGGCCTCGAGCTCGTGCCACGCGGCGGTCTCATCCATGCCGGTCAGGGTAGGTACCGCGCCCGGTGCCGCGTCACCCTAGGGTGACGTAAAGGGGTGCTTAGACATATCTTGCTTTCCCCAGCCAGCCCGCGCGGCTGACGGCGCCTGGCACGCACACGGCCCCCGGTCCCGGCCGGCCAACCCGGCCGCCCCCCGGGTATACCTACGCATTACTAATTGATCATGGGGGNNCTTCCCGGCGCGCGCCGGGAAGCAAGGTAGGCGGTCGCCAGGAGACGATCACTAGTTCCGGGGCCCCACGGGTGCCCATGCTGGCACCGCCGAGGGTAAGCCCACCACGCGGGCAGAATCCCAGACGTCATGACGCCTAGACGTCCCCGGCGTCTGGCACGTTATCGGATTACACGGCGCGACCTCATCGCCTCGCGCGCCCGGTGCCATTCCGGCGGGGGAGCGCTGCCCGGTTGACGGCCTGGTGCTCGCGCTCGTGCTGCGCGGGCGGCCTCGGCCCGCTCGGCCAGTTCGGCTGAGTGCGGCGGGTGACCATCCCACAGGGCCAGCCGGTAGGCCAGCCACGCACGCGGATACCGGATCGCCTCGCCATGCAAGTGCAGACGGCCGGGCGGGAAGTGATCGAGCGCGTACAGCACATCGGCCGGAATCCAGGGCCTGCCGGCGTCGAACACGCCGCGTAGCAGGCTGGCCAGAGCGTAGTTACTGCCATGACCCCAGCCGGGCGAGGATCTCGGTTTCCCGGTACCTGCGGTGACCCCCGAGTGTGCGGATGGGGGTCAGCTTCCCGTCTCGCGCCCACCTGGTGACGGTCTTCGGGTCGACTCGGAACATCGCCGCGACTTCTCCTGGTGTGAGAAGCGGCTGGCTGAGCGGTGCGCGCATATTAAGTTGTCCTCTCGTAGGTGAGTCATGTGACCCACAGTGATTATTACCCAACTCTAAGTGGCGAGTAAACCATTGCCGGGGGGTGTCTCACGTTTTTGTCAGGCCGTTGGCTTGGCGTCTTAACCAGTACCGGAGGTACCGGAGGTTGCTGCTGGTCCCGGCGTTTCCAGAGGTATGCCTTAAACCTGGGTTCCACCGTTTAACGTGCTCGCTAGTCCACGAATACGTGGTCTGACCTGCGGGAATGCGTGATTGCCTAGCACGGGGTGTGCCGCCGGTTACCCGGCGGCGGCCCCGTCAGTGCGGTGGGCGGCTGCTGTGAACGTGACGGCGTGCAGGCGGCTGGCCTCAGTGCGGATCCGCTGCCAGGTCCATCCGGAGGTGTTCCCGGCGATTCGCGTTCGCAGACGATCGCGGGCCGCGCACCGGGCACCGCCTCCTTCCCGTCGCAGACACTGAGGCGGGATGCCCGCAGAGCCCCGGCAGGGGAAGCAGGAATTCTGGCTGGCGTGCTCGAGGCAACAGCATGTGACCCGTCAAAGCCGAAGCCCACGCGCCAGACTACATAGCAGGGCTCACGGGCCCAATTTCCACGCGTTCGCGGCGTCCCCGCAGGGGATACAAGGGGACTACATGACATTGCGAGTACACCAATGTCGAGACAATGCGGAAAGCGCACCGCCGGTGAGGGCTACGCAAAACTCCCATGAAGATGATCAAGAAACTCTCTGAGCTGGGAAGACATGCTGCAATGGTGCGCTTCGGAGGGTTTTGCATAACTCTCCGGTATATCGCTTTTGCCAAATTAAGCATTTGATCCGTCGTGGATCTGCCTGGGTCCTCTGACCTATTTCTTTGCTGACATGAGTTGGACGCGGGCGGGATAGCGGAGTAGGGTCAGCTGGAAGCTTCGAATTAGCTGTTGGGCCCAGACCCCGCCTAGCTGCTCGATGGCAGGGGTGCCCAATCTTTAATGTGATGTCTTTAACGCGTGNNCGCTGCCCGGGGCCTTTCGTGCCGGGCCCGCGACCAGCCCCGCCCAGCGGCGGTAACTCATCAGCCGCCTGCTGCATGGCACCCTCACGCTCGCCGGGCTGCCCGGACCGATCGGGACGGCCGGGGACGCCTACGGCAACGCACAGGCCGAAACCGGCGCCTACGACAACGCACAGGCCGAAACCACCGAAACCACCCGTAGGACTCTTCAAATCGGGCCGTTCCGTGACGGGTCACCGTGACAGATCACCGTTCCGGGGACGGCACCGGGGTCGCCGGGCTTGACATGGGTCCCCCGCGCGCGGCTTCCCCCGAGGCCGCGCGCCCCCCATGTCAAGCCCGGGTCCCCGCCGTGGTGCCTGGCGACCATGTNNCGCTGTGCGTAGCCCGGCCTGGCGACCATGTCCGCCCTGAACCCTGCGGACATGGTCGCCGGCATCACGGCAGAGGTCGCGGCGGGCTTCCTCGATGGCCTGGCTGCGGGGCATTCATCGCGGCGTGCAGCTCGTCCCGCTCGCGTGCGTCGAGCCGGCCGGATAGCGCCTCGCGCGGGACCTGGCGGTCTTGTTCTTGCGCGAGACGGCGCTTGGTGGTTGCGGGGTGCGCGGCTAGCGACTTCGGGAACCGAGGCGTCGGCGTTCGGTCAGCGCCTCCGCCAGGGCCGGACGACCCCGCACCGGCGTCCGTCAGGGGATCGGCTTGCGAAACTGCCGTTCTCAGCCGATGCCGACGGTCTGTCGTCCGGGCTCGATGACGGCCACGGCGCGCTCTTGTCCTCGGGGATAGGGCGCGCCGGTGTACTTCGTGGCCAGCTGGCCGAATCAGCCACCCCGAGCTGCGCTGCGGCATAGTCCAGCACACCAGCGGCACATCCAGCGGATCGCCCAGGAACGCCCCCCACATGACGAACCGTGACCAGCTGCAGCGCGAACCCCAGCCGGTTGTGGTCACCACGGCCGCTTCGCGACAAGATCCCGGTCCGCGTCGTCGAGGGAGAAGAACCGCTCCAGCACCGCCTGATCTGGAGGCCCCGCCGCGTACCGGCCATACGTCGCGAGTTGCTCATCCGTCAGGAATCTGGCCGGCACGAGCGATCAACGTACGGCACATTCACCCGCTAGCGCCGGATTTCCGGCCGTCGGTCCTCACGGGCCGGTAAGCCGGGCGGCCGTGTCGATCGCGTCCCGGTAGCCGACCGCCAGCCCTTCGAGCTGGCCGGCCACCGTGCGGAGCCGGTACAGCACGTCGGCCAGCCCGGCACGGGTGTCGGCCGGGCCGGAGGCGTACGCGACCACGGCCGCCTCCGCCTCGGCCCGGGCCAGCTGCGCGGCGCGGTCCCGCTCGGCGCCGGCCTGGCGGACACGCTCCCGGTAGTCGGACTGGCGGCAGTTGCTGCCGCAGTACCGGGCCGGCCGCCCGGTGGCCGGGCGCTCGACTAACCGCCCGCACAGCGGCCACGCGCACCGCTGCGAGTCTTCCGCTGCCATAACGCATCTGCCTTTCGTGACATACACCGCGGCGCCAGATCTGGATCTGGATCAGGACGCGTTACGGAACTCCGGTCAGCGTAGGACCGGCGCACCCGCGTGGCCCCCCTCTATCTCATACATGGAGGGGCCACAGTTACATAACGCGGATCCGGGCAGCTCGAGCGCGACGCGCGGCCACGGCGCATAACGAAACCCCGCCACCTAATGCAGGTGACGGGGGCTCTCGCACGTCAGCCGTCAGCCGAGGTCGGCCCTGCCCAGCCCGGGCACGGGACCGCCCCCGCTGAACGGGCACGCCGCTCACCGGGCGCCTTCCGTCCAGGTGCGGGATTTGCCGAGAGCGATCACGTCAGCCGGCGCGACGTCGCGCAGGTACCGGTCGGTGACCGCCAGGCTTGAGTGCCCGAGCTGATCGCCGATCACGTTGATGGGGACGCCCTCGCGGACCAGCTCGGCGGCGTGAGTGTGGCGCAGGCCGTGCGGATGGACGCGTTTCTCAAGCCCGGCCCTGGCCTTGAGCCGCTTGAGCATGTCCCGGACGTACCCGGCCGACACGGGGCCGCCCGCCAGAGTGCAGAACAGCGGGCCGCCCCGGATCCCGTACTCACGGCGCCGGTCGGTCCACCGGGCGACGGCATCCATGGCGCCCGGATCGAGGCCGAGCTGGTACAGCCGCAGCGCGAGCCCGGCGAGAGTGGCCTGCGCAAGGCCGGCGTGCGGGACTCCGCCGAGCAGGCCCGCGCGTACCTGGCCCACGTCAGCGCAGCCGTTGTGCTGACGAGGAACAGGTCAGCTACCAGGCATCTCGGCGCGCAATCCGGGCGCCCCCCGTTTAACCGTCCCAACGTTGAGCGGAACCGGGCATGTTCTGCGGTGGGAAGATTCGAGCGGGCCGGGCGTGTCGCCGGGCTCACGGAGCGGGTGGTCTGACAATCAGGAGTTTCGCCAGCCGGGCGTCGACCGCGTCAATGATCGTTTTGGCGGCGTCGGTCATCGGGATGACCGCCAGGTGCTCCTCCAGCTCGGAGGTGTCCAGCCAGCCGGTCGCGATGTCGACCACGGCGAAGGTGGCATCCACGTAGCCGGCCAGCATCCGGATGACGCCCGGAGGTAAGTCGAGGCTGCGGATCGTCGCCAGGGCGTTCCGCCGCTCAGCGTCCTCGATCGTGTATGTGGTGGCTGGCGGCCGGGCGCCAGCCAGCTGCTGGATCTCGGCGTCGGTCATTTCGCTGACGCGCTTGTCGGTCATGATGGTTCCTCTCGGTGTCGCTATCGGGAGTCTGCCGGGGCGGCGTCGCCCATGGCCGCGTGCGACCTGGCGGCAGCGTTTCGAGCACGTCTCCGCGTCCCGGCGGGCCGCGGGAATCGGTTCCGAGCACCAGTCGCACACCCGTCGCGGACCACCACGGCGCGACGCGTCGGCGCTGGATCCGCGCGACGCGTCGCCTCCGGGCCCGGGCGACGCGCCGGCGCCGGTGATTCGCGCCGCGTCGCCTCGAGGCGGGCGCGGCGCGTTGGCCCAGGCCTGAAACGACACGTCGCGCGCCGCGGCCGCCGACGCGTCGCATGCGGCCGGAAGCGACGGCATACCGGGCATAACGCCGTGG
>PLIQ01000342.1 GCA_003140115.1 Actinomycetota bacterium
TTCGCCGCCGAGCAGCCCGACCTCAACTGGGCGAACCGCGAGGTCCGGGACGACTTCCTGACCACCCTGCGGTTCTGGTCCGACCGCGGGGTCGACGGGTTCCGCGTGGACGTGGCGCACGGCCTGGCCAAGAACCTGGCCGAGCCGCTCGAGCCGCTCGCTGTCCACGGGGACCTGGTCGGCTCGCCGCTCGGGCACGGGAATCATCCGCTCTGGGACCGCGACGAAGTGCACGACATCTACGTCGAATGGCGGCAGGTCCTCAACGAGTACGACCCGCCGCGGGCCGGCGTGGCGGAGGCGTGGGTGCACCCGTCCCGGCGGTCGCGATACGCCAGCCCGGACGGGCTGGGACAGGCCTTCAACTTCGACCTGCTCGAGGCGAACTGGAAGGCCGGTGAGTTCCTGCGGATCATCACCGACAACCTCGCCGACGCGCAACGCCACGGCGTGTCCACCACCTGGGTGCTGTCCAACCACGATGTGGTCCGGCACACCAGCCGCTACGCGCTGCCGACCGAGGATGATCTCAGCAGCCTCAGGAATGCCAAGGCCTGGCTACTCAGCAACGGCGCCTCACCCGAGCTCGATCGCGGCCTCGGCCTGCGGCGCGCCCGCGCGGCCACCCTGCTGATGCTGGCGCTGCCCGGATCGGCCTACCTGTACCAGGGAGAGGAACTCGGCCTGCACGAGGTCGCGGACATTCCGGCCGAGCGGATCCAGGATCCCGCCTTCGTGCGGTCCGGCGGTGCGGAAAAGGGCCGCGACGGATGCCGGGTACCGCTGCCCTGGACGGCTGACGGCCCGTCGTTCGGATTCGGGACCGATTCCGCTCACCTGCCGCAGCCGGCCTGGTTCGGCCCGCTCAGCATCGAGGCGCAGGAGCACGACTCGACCTCGACCCTGGTGCTCTACCGGCAGGCGCTNNCGTCGCGAGCGGTCCTCTGCAGGACGGCTTGCTGCCCGCCGACACCACCGCCTGGATCATCCCCGGCAGCTAGCGCGCACGCGGTTTGCGCGTAAGACGGTAAACTGCGCACAATTGCGCACGAGGCATCGTCGTGGCGCAACCTGCTGGGGAGGAGCGCCACGTGTCCAGGTACCAGCGGTGGAACGCGCTGCTCGACCTGCTGCCCGGCGACGGTCAGCTCACCGTGGCCGAGGCCGCGCAGGCGCTCGGCGTCTCGCACGCCACCATCCGCCGTGACATGGATCAGCTAGCCCGCCAGCAGCTGGTGACGCGAACCCGCGGCGGCGTGGTCGCCGGCCACGTCTCCTACGACCTGCCGCTGCGGTACAAGACGGCCCTGCACGCACCGCAGAAGCAGCGCATCGGCCGCGCGGCCGCCGCCCTGGTCGCGCCGGGCGCCGCGGTGGCGCTGAACGGCGGCACCACCACCAGCGAGGTCGCGCGCGCCCTGGCCACCCGCCCGGACCTGCAGGACGGCACCGGCGCCCCGGCGGTCACCGTCGTGACGAACGCGATGAACATCGCCAACGAGCTCGCCGTCCGCCAGCACATCAAGATCGTGGTGACCGGCGGCGTCGCCCGCACTCAGTCCTACGAGCTGATCGGGCCGTTCGCCACGCTGATGCTCGAGCAGCTGACCCTGGACTGGGCCATCCTCGGCGTCGACGCCCTGGACCCGGTCGCGGGCGCGACCGCTCACCACGAGGGCGAGGCCAGCATCAACCACCTGATGGCCACCCGCGCGGCGCAGGTCATGATCGTCGCCGACGCTTCCAAACTGGGCCAGCGCGCCTTCGCCCGGGTCTGCGCGATGGCGGAGATCGACGTCATCGTCACCGACCAGGACGCCGAACCCGCCGCCCTGGCCGCCTTCACCGAACGCGGCATCCGCGTCGTCACCGCCTGACCAGGACGACCAGCAACGCCGACCGGCCCGCACCCCTGTGCGGAGCCGGCGAGCTCGCTTCATCCAGACTACCTGATCTATAATGCTCGTATAGAGCATTAAACGTGCAAATAAATGCAGCATGCATGATCGCGAGGAGCCTGGGATGAGCCACCTGACGGACGAGATCGCCAGCCAGCCGGAATGCTGGACCAAGGCGATCGAGCTGGCGGCATCGGCCGGGCCCGACCTGCCCGTATCCGGCGAGCGGGTCGCCGTGATCGGCTGTGGCTCCTCGCTCAATGTCGCCCGCTGCTACGCGGCCCTGCGCGAGGTCGCCGGCCAGGGCGAGACCGACGCCTTCCCGGCCTCGGAGGTGCCGGCCGCCAGGCGCTACGACCGCCTGGTCTACGTTTCACGCACCGGCACCACCACCGAAGTCCTCGACGCCCTGCGGCAGGCTCCGGCGGGGGTCAGGACGACGGCAATAGCCGCCGACCCAGGCTCGCCGCTCGTGCAAGAGGCCGACGCCGTACTCCTGCTCGATTTTTGTGCCGAACGGTCCGTGGTGTCGAGCCGCTTCATCACCAGCGCGCTCGTCCTGCTCAGGGCCCACCTGGGCGAGGACCTCCGCGCCCTGCCCGACGCCGCCGCCCACGAACTGGCCCGGCCGCTGCCGCCGGGACTAGCCGCCCGCCGCGAGTTCACCTTCCTCGGCCGCGGCTGGGCCGCCGCCGTGGCCGACGAGGCGGCGCTGAAGCTACGCGAGGCCTCACGCACCTGGGCCGAGTCCTACCCCGCCATGGAGTACCGGCACGGCCCGATCAGCGTCAGCGACGAGACCACCGCGGTCTGGGCCCTGGGCCAGGTGCCGCCCAGCCTGCTGGCCGACGCCCGCCGCACCGGAGCCATGGTCATCGCCTCGGACGCCGACCCGCTGGTCGCCCTGACCAGCGCGCAGCGGCTCGCCGTCGAGCTGGCCGAGCGCAACGGCATCGACCCCGACCAGCCCCGCGCGCTGTCACGTTCTGTCATCCTGGGCTGATGTCAGCGGCGCCGGACCCGGGTCGCCCTCCCCGCGACACCCGGCTGCTGACCGGCGGCCGGGTCGTCACCCCCCGAGGCGTGCTTAGCCCCGGCTGGATCCGGCTGGCCGGGAACCTCATCGACGCGATCGGGACCGGCGACCCGCCAGAGCGGCTAGCCCCTGAGCGCCCCACGGTTGACCTGCGCGGACAGTGGGTACTCCCCGGGTTCGTCGACATGCACGTCCACGGCGGCGGGGGAGTGTCGTTCACCGAGGGTACGGAAGACGACGCGCGGCAGGCCGCGGAGTTCCACCGCGCTTACGGCACCACCAGCATGCTGGCCAGCCTGGTCACCGCGCCGCTGGCCGAACTGGAGGCCCGCGCCGCCATGTTGGCCACGCTCGTCGACGACGGCCTCATCGACGGCCTGCACCTGGAAGGCCCGTTCCTGTCCCCGGCCCGGCGCGGCGCTCAGGATCCGCGGTACATGATCGCCCCCGACGTGGCCGTCTTCGAGCGCCTGTACGCCGCGGCCCGAGGCCACCTGCGAGTCATCACCCTCGCCCCCGAGCTGCCCGGCGCGTTCTCGGTGATCCAGGCCGCCACGCGAGCCGGCGTCACCGTGGCCGTCGGGCACACCGACGCCATCGCCGACGTCACCGTGGCCGCCATCGACGCGGGCGCGACGCACGCGACCCACCTGTTCAACGGCATGCGGCCGCCGCATCACCGCGAGCCGGGCGCCGCCGGTGCCCTGCTGGACCGGGACGAGGTCACCTGCGAGGTGATCGCCGACGGCGTGCACCTGCACGACATCGCGGTCCGCCTGGCCGCCCGCGCCGCGGGTCCTGGCCGGCTGGTCCTGGTCAGCGACGCCATGGCCGCCGCCGGAATGCCGGACGGCCGCTACCAGCTCGGTTCGATGCGCGTGACCGTGGCCGGGGGAGTGGCCCGCCTGCAAGAAGACCTCGCCGGCCCCGGCCAGCCCGGCGTCANNGGCCTGGCCGGCCGCACCGGTGCGCTGAGCCCGGGCCTGGCCGCGGACCTAGTCGTCTGCGACGGCGATTTCCGTCCTCGTGCGGTGATGCGCCGAGGCCAGTGGCTGGCCGGGCCCGCCGGTTATTAAAGACCAGTCGCGGCCCGTGGCGGCGCGGTCAGCCGCTGCTGCGGACCGAGCCGGTGAGCGGCCCGGTGGCCGAGCTGACCTCGCAGACCACCGTGCGGACGCCCGCCTGCCAGGCGTCCTGGTCCGGATAGACGAACTGCTGGGTCAGGCCCGCGGTCAGCAACTGCGGGTTCACGTAGCCCGCGATCCGGTTGGCGCAGCCGCTGTTCGCCTGCTGCTGCACGACCGCGCTGCCAGGCCAGGACGATCCGGTCAGGCGGAACGTCGCGAACACTTCCGCGCCGTGCGGCGTGGCGCAGGACAAGATCGTGAACGAGAGTCCGTTCGTTGAAGAATTGAGGCACTCGCCCGTTCGCAGGCCGAATACGGCGGGGGCCGGCCGGTACGTGACGATGGTCTTGGTCCGGAAGCCGTGGGTCGACACGACCAGGACGCCGGCCGCCACGGCCGCGGCGAGCAGGACGACGATCACGCCCGCCACGACCAGCCGGCTGACGCCGCGGCCTTCCCCGGCGTGTTCGTCGGCGGCCGGCTCGTGATCCGCATCCAGGCTGGCGATCGTGCTCTCGCCGAGGGCTGGCCCGGAGGGCTCCGGAACCACCCCTTCCAGCGGCAAGGGTTCCAGCGACAAGGGTTCCGGCGTCATGGGCTCCAGCGAGATGGGCTCCAGCGAGATGGGTTCCAGCGCCATAGGCTCGGTCGCGGCCGGCTCGGGAGTTGCCGGTTCCGACGCAGACCCGCTGCTGACCCCCGCAGGCGCAGCCATCCGCCCTCCATCACGTACAGTGCCCGCCGCGTCCGGTTCCCAAGGCCGGCCCTCTGGTCGAGCCGACGCACCATCAGCCTCGAAGGTGCGCCTCCGCCCCTAGTAGTTCCCATCATTTGAAAAACGACACATTCCCCCAAACGGAGTCTGTTCCTGTCCGCCCTGGGCGGACAGGAGCAAAAACCCTGAATGTCGCACCCCGCCCGAGGCGCGCCCGGGAACGGGGCCAGTGGTACAGGCAGCGTCAGCCGGTCCCGGCACGACGGAGGCGCTCGCGGGCCTCATTCTCGGAGAGCGAGACGACCGGTTGTCCGACCGCGTACTGGTACTTGGCGTCGTAGGCCCGCGTCCAGACACCCGCCGCCCATGACCGCTGGAGTTCGTCCGCGCTGAACTGCCTGCCACGGGCGTCCCCGTAGGTCGAGAGGAATTGCTCAGTTTCCTCGACGGTGGCCAGTTCGTTCGCGCTGATAGTCGAATACAGCGCGGCAGCGAACCCGGCCAGGACGGCTTCGCTGTCGGCGGTCACGCTGTCCCAGTCGTGAACCACCAGCAGGTCGTCGCCCCTCCAGCGCAGGTTGTCGGCCAGCCAGTCGCAGTGGCCGATCACGGTTTCGGACCCGCCGGCTTGCAGCCGGTCACGGGCGCGGCGCCCGGCGTCGTCGATCCACCCGGGCCCCGCCACCGCGTTGAGGTTGACGGCAGAGTCCTCGGAACGCGGCCAAAGGCCGGCCTCGGCGTGATTCCAGGCCGCCCACGACGGTGCCGGGTCCAGACTGGACACCTCGACAGGCCGCGGGGCGAGCTTGACCAGCCGCGCGAATGCCTCAGCGAACGCCCACGCCGCGCGATCCGCGCTCGGCAGTATGGCGCCGCCGGGAACGTCGGTCTCGGCGGTAGCCACGTCGTCTCCGAAGGGGACGGCGCCCGTAAGCGGCTCAGGGCACGGATAGCCGGACTCGAACAGCCGACGCTGGACTTCCACGCATGCCGCCACCCGCGGCGAACCGGGGCGCACCTTGACCACGACCGCCCGGTCATCACCCAGCCGGAGCCCGATCACCGCAGAGAGGTGACCGGACCTGAAGATCTCATCGGCAGGCGCGCTGCCGAGATGCTCGAGGCACCACTGAGCAAGGCGACCAGGATCGACATCACGCGCGCGAGATGACATCTGATCATCCTCGCTCATCAACGCGACTACCACCATTGACAAGCCGACTATCAATATGATATCAAATTGATAGGTGATCGGGCAGCCGACACCACACTCAGCAGGAGGCATCCCGATGAACGCATACGACGACAACACCGCTGCGAAACGCCTGCGCAGGTGGTGGCTGACTCCTCCGCGACCCGGCCTGCAACGCCTGATCAGCCCCATTGAGTACCGTCACATCCGCCCCTTCGGGGTCGCGCATATTGCCGGTGGCAGTGTCGCGGCCGCTGCGGGCGTCATATGCCTCGGGTACGGCGTCTACGGATGGGCAGCCTTCTTCCTGGCTGTCGCGGCGGCGCATCTTGCGGGTGGCTACTGGTTCCTCACCATCGATCGCTCCGCACCTGCCCGAACCTGAGGGCAGTACCCTGTCCAGGTGCGCTTGACGGAATTCTGGGCCCGGATGAGGGCACAGTTCGGGGACGTGTACGCCCAAAGCGTGGCCAAGGACTACGTGTTCGAGAAGCTGGACGGCCGCACGATCGAGCGTGCGCTGGCGGACGGGGAAGACGCCAAGAAGGTCTGGCGGGCGGTCTGCGACACATTCGACGTGCCGCAGCGGCTGCGCTAAAGAGCTTCAGCGGCTGCGCTAGAAGAGTTCGGCCGCTGCGTTGGAGGAGTTCAGCGGCGGCCTAACGCTTCGAGGTGTTGACCTTGTCCGCGGCGACCTTGAGGATCACGCGGCCCTGCGGGCCGATGGGGTTGGTGTACTCGTGGCCGTTGTACTTGAGCGAGAGCTCGTCGATGTGCTGCCGGGCCGGCTCGCCGCCGATGGTCTCAACCACATGCCCGCGAACTTCGGCCCAGTCGTAGTCGCTGTCGCCGCGGATCAGCACAGTGATGCGCGGGTCACGGGCCACGTTCCGGGCCCTCTGCCGCTGCGGTTCGGTGTTGACCAGCACGTGCTCGCCGTCCGTGTCGATCCAGGTGAGCAGCGCCTGCGGCTGCCCGTTCGGCATCAGGGTCACCACCGTGGCCAGGTTCCTGCCCTTGGCCAGCCGGATCACGTCCTCGTCGAGCGGCATCCGAACTCTCCTCACAGCTAGATCTGATGGCCGTTCCGTCGGTCGGCCTGACTCGTGCCGATGGTAGTCCGCGCCAGCCGACGTGCCGCGTCGGCCCCGGCCTAAAAGCCGCGCGGGATCGTCGACGTCAATCGGTCGGCCTGAGCTGTGCCGTCGCGTTGCGCACCGCCAATGGTTCGCGTTCGGGCAGGTCGCGGTGCTTCGTGCAGGGCCTCGGCCAGGTGCGGGTGCTCGCCCGGTCGGCGACGTGCTGCAGGTAAGCGCCTGGCGTTGGAGGGCGGACGCGCTGATGCCGATCTCGTTCTGGACATAGGCGGCAGTCAGGGCGGTCATGACGGCGAACGCCGTGAGCTTGGCCGCGACGGATGCGGGGTGATCCTTCAGCACGGCCAGGACGTACTCCAGAAGGTCGGCGGCACGAGACCGAACACTGCTCCTGAAGGGATAGTCTAGTTTGCGAACGATGTTTGCAAACCTATCCGCGGCTCACCAGGGCGCGACGCACCAATCATGGCAGGCGCAAGGATGACGATCACGGCAAGAGCGGCAGACGGCACCGATGTGCGCGCGATCGACGAAGGCCACGGCCCCGTCATACTGGTCATCCATCCCGGGCTTGATGACGGCAGGTCGTGGAGCAAGGTCGCGGCGCAGCTATCGCCCCGGTTCAGGGTGGTGCGCATCGTGCGGCACCACTACCGGCTGGACCTTCCAGCCGGTAGCTACTCGATATCGCGGGAAGTCGAGGACGTCCTCGCACTGGCGCAAGCAATCGGGGAGCCGATGGTGATAGTCGGCCATTCCTCCGGCGCCGTGGTCGCCCTGGAGGCGCTCGCGGCCTCGCCCAGCACGTTCGCGGGCGCGGTCCTCTTCGAACCCCCGGTCGCCACCGGCCTACCTGACCCCTCCAGAAGCGCGGCGCTCGCCATGGCCAATGCGGCAGTGGCGGACGGCAAGCCCGGCAAGGCTGCGCAGATCTTCATCCGGGACATCGTGGGCATGCCAGCGTTCTCCGCACGGATGCTCCGGCTAGTAGTGCCAGTCCTCCCACGTCTGCGAGTCCTCATCCCGCGGCAGATCCGCGACCTTGACGGCGTCGGCCTGCGCCTGGACGCCTACGCCGAGATCACCACACCTGCGGTGCTCCTCGGGGGTGAGCGCAGCCCTGCACACCTGGCGCAGTCGCTGGACGCGCTGGCTACCGTCATGCCGCACGCTGAGCGGGTGACGCTGCCTCGTCGCGACCATTTCGCCAATCGCAAAGCACCCGCCGAGGTGGCCCGAGTCATCGAGGCCCTTGCTCGACAGGTCCTGCACTGAGGCTCGCGCGGGCCGCTGCGCCCTCCGGTAAGCCGTCGAACGGGCAACTGAGGAATGACCTCAGGGCGTCCTTAATCAGGGCCACCATCGAGAGCAGGTTGCAACTATCGGTCACGGTCATAGCCACCACAGCACCCAAGACGATCTTGGTGACAGGTATCGCCGGGATGTGGCAACTATCGCTGGGCGTCACAGTTTCCGCGAATTTTCCAGTCGTCTTCGGCGTGTCGCTCATGATCGAATACACGTTCGCTCTATAGTGGAGCCAAAGTAAGTGATCCCGGCCGCTGACGCCGCGGGTCACGGTCACCAAGTTTCTCCGCGGACGAGCCCTGCGCGGTGCTCGGCAGAAATGTCGGTGGCGGCGCGTAGCGTGTCCACCGATCCGCCGGGATGACCGGCGGGACCACGACGAAGACGACCTGGGCGGTGCGGGAAGGTGCCCGCAGGCCCCTTAACCCGGCAGGGAGTCCCCAGATGGCAGCAAATGGCAGGCAGGGTCTTGAGCGGGCGGGCGACAGGGACAAGGCCCTGGAGACCGCTCTTCTCCAGATCGAGCGGCAGTTCGGCAAGGGTTCGGTCATGCGCCTCGGCGACGAGACGCGGGTGCCGGTGGAGGTGATCCCGACCGGGTCGATCGCGCTGGACGTGGCGCTGGGCCTCGGCGGCCTGCCGCGCGGCCGCATCGTCGAGATATACGGACCGGAGAGCAGCGGAAAATCGACCTTGGCGCTGCACGCCGTGGCGAACGCGCAGAGGGCAGGCGGCATTGCCGCCTACATCGACGCCGAGCACGCGCTGGATCCGGACTACGCCAAGAACCTCGGCGTGAACACCGACGCACTGCTGGTTTCCCAGCCGGACACCGGCGAGCAGGCNNCTCCGCAAGATCACCGGCGCCCTGAACCAGACCAAGACCACCGCAATTTTCATTAACCAGCTGCGGGAAAAGGTCGGAGTCATGTTCGGAAGTCCAGAGACAACGTCGGGCGGAAAGGCACTGAAATTCTATGCCTCTATCCGTCTGGATGTGCGGCGAATCGAAACCCTGAAAGAGGGTACCGACGCGGTTGGCAATAGGACAAAAGTAAAAGTCGTGAAGAACAAGTGCCTCGCCGAGGGGACACGGATCTTCGACCCGGCGACCGGGGTGACTCACCGGATCGAGGAAATCGTCGACGGACGGCTCCCGGTCCACGTCGTGTCCGCCGACAAGAACGGCGAGCTGAGCGTCCGTGAGGTCCGGTCCTGGTTCGACCAGGGCGAGCAGCAGGTCATCGGTCTCAGGCTGCGCGACAACACCGAGCTGTGGGTCACGCCTGACCACAAGATCCTGACCGAGCGCGGCTGGCGCCTCGCTGGAGAACTCGCCCGCGGCGACCGGATCGCGCGGCCGCGCAGCTTCCTGGGCTTCGGCTCGTACGAGCCAATGCCGCCGGACCATGCCAGGTTGCTCGGCTACCTCATCGGCGACGGCTACGTCGGCGGGAAGACGCCGATCCACTTCATCAACGTGCAGGAATCCCTGATGCAAGACGTCGCGAGGATTGCGGCCACTCTGGGTTGCGAGGCGAAGCCAACAGGGACCATTGATGTAGCCATTTCACACCGGCCGGGGGAAAAGAACGGCGTTCTCGAACTCTGCCGCCGGGCCGGGATATTCGGATACCTGGCGCCAATGAAGAAGGTGCCATCCGAGTTCTTCGCGCCTGAAGTCTCAGCGGAAGTCATAGGCAACCTGATCTTCGGCTACTTCGAATCCGACGGCTACGTTTCCCGGGAGCAGACCGGCGGAATCCGGATCGGCTTCACCACGACGTCGGAGCAGCTGGCCCAGCAGGTTCACTGGCTGCTGCTTCGTTGGGGCATCGGCAGCAGTGTCCAGCGGCGTGACCCGCGCGCCCAGCGGGGCGGCCTCGTCAAGGGACGCCGGATATCCGGCAAGCTCCCGACCTGGGAGGTCCGCGTCTCCGGCGTCGAGAACGTCGCGGCCTTCGCCGACGCGATCCCGATGTGGGGTCCGCGCGGCCAGGTGGTAACACGGGAACTCGCGGCCCTTGACGGCCGGTACCGGGGATCGCAGCGGATCTACCTGCCCGGGGAGGTCGTCGAGCCCGTCCTCAGCCATCTGGAGCAGCGGGGCGTGACCGCGCTGCTCGCCGCCCAGATGATCGGTGAGAGCGCGGGCGACCCGCGGGGCGGCATGAAGGTCGTGCTCGGCGCGTCCCGCATGCGCCGCGACCGGCTGCAGCGGCTGGCCGACGCGCTCGACGACCCGTTCCTGGACCAGATCCTGGCCGACCAGCTCTGGTTCTCCCGGATCCGCGA
>PLIQ01000082.1 GCA_003140115.1 Actinomycetota bacterium
TCGAGGTCGGCCGGGTCAACGTCGCCGCCCGCGGCTGCGGGATCGCCCTGCGGGCCTTCGAGCTGGCCATCGACTACGCCCAGCGGCGGCACACCTTCGGCCAGCCGATCGCCCAGCACCAGGCCATCGCCTTCAAGCTGGCCGAGATGGCGACCAAGGTCGAGGCGGCCCACCAGATGATGGTGATGGCGGCCCGCAGGAAAGACTCAGGCCACCGCAACGACCTGGAAGCCGGGATGGCCAAGTACCTCGCGTCCGAGTACGGCAAGGAAGTCGTGGAGGACTCCTTCCGCATCCACGGCGGCTACGGCTTCTCCAAGGAGTACGAGATCGAGCGCCTGTACCGGGAAGCGCCGATGCTGCTGATCGGCGAGGGTACCGCGGAGATCCAGAAAATGATCGTGGGACGCCGGCTGCTAGAGGAGTACCAGATCACTGGCTAGCCGCGCGTCGGCGTGGCGCAGCAGGTGGCCGGGCGGTCAGTGCAGCCGGCGGAGGTGGGCGTCGGCGGGCTCGGCGGCCTCAAGGCGGATCCGGGCATCGACGGCCTGCACGCCGTCCGGGCGGGCGAAAACCGGGCTGAGCTCGAGCTCGGCGACCTGCGGCAGGTCGTCGGCCAGCTGGGAGACACGCAGTAGCAGGTCCCGCAGCGCGGTGAGATCGACGCCGGGGGCGCCGGGACGCCCGAGTATGAGCGGGGCGGCGCGTACGGAGCGGATCAGCTCGTCGGCATCGGAGTCGGTCAGCGGAGCGAGCCGCGCGGCGCGGTCAGCCAGCGCATCGGCGGCCGCACCGCCGACCCCGAACAGCACCAGCGGGCCGACGACCGCTTCTTGCAGCACGCTGATCATCACCTCGACGCCGCCCGTGACGATCGGCTTGACGATGACACCAGCCAGCCGGTGGCCGAAAGACTCCCGCAGCGAACGGAACCCGTGCCGGACTTCGTCCGCGCCGTGCAGATCGATAAGCAGGGCGCCGGCGCCACGCGCGCGGACCAGGCCGGGCACGTCCGCCCTGAGCGCGACCGGGCCCCCGAACCGTGCTGCCGCCGCGACGGCGGCGTCCTCCGTGACAACCCCGATGCTTTCGGCCAGCGGCACGCCGTAGCAGCCGAGGAGTTCCATGGTCGGGTCCAGTGACAGCCAGCCGCCGGCCGGCCTTTCGGCCAGGAATTCCGCGACCAGATCCCTCGCCCGGTCCTGGCGCAGGCCGTCGAGGTCGGGCACGTTTCCCGGCGGGATCGCCCGCCACATGCCGTAGCGGGCGGCGCGGCCGAGGGCGTGGGCGGCGGACTCGGAGTAGGCGTAGGCCGGAACGGCGGGGGAGTCCTCGTCGGGGCCCCGGAGCAGCCGGACCACTTCCACCTGGTCCAGCACCGCGGCGGCGATCGGCACGGGGAGCCGCGCGGCGGCCACCTCGGGAACCGGGTCGCTGCCCGCGCTCGTGGTCGTCAGCGCCAGCACCGCGTCGACGCCCGGATCGGCGCCGACCAGCTCCAGGCATTGACCGAAGAGGCCGGGACCGACCAGCAGGGTGGTATCGACCGGCCCGGCCACCGTGGCGGCGCGGGGAAGCAGGTTCCGGAGCGCCTGCTGGGTGTCCGCGGCCAGGCGGGCCACCCGCAGTCCCGCGTCGTCGCACGCGTCGGCGGCGAGCACCGCGGCGCCGCGGGTGTTCGATACCACCGCGACCCTGGGCCCGGCGGGCGTCGGCTGCGAGGCCAGCAGGACCGCGGTGTCGAGCAGCTCGCCGAGGTTCGCGGTGGCGATCACCCCGGCCTGCTCGAACAGGGCCCGCCTGGTGAGCAGGGGCGTGGCCGCCGCGGCGCGAGCCCCGGCCACGCGCGGGCTGGTCGTGGACCGGCCCGCGATCATGGTCAGGACCGGTACGCTGCGGCCGACGCGGCGGGCGGTGCGGACGAACTTGGGCGGGTTCCCGATCGACTCAAGGTACAGCAGGGCCAGCTTGGTCGCTGGGTCGGACTCCCACCACAGCAGCATGTCGTTGCCGCCCACGTCGTCTTTGTCGCCGAGCGAGACGAGGGAGGAGATCCCGACACCGGTCCGGGACAGGTGCTCGGCCAAGGCGAAGCCGGCGCCACCGGTCGACTGCAGCGCCAGGCCGGCGCATCCCGGCGTGGGATGACGGGCCGCGAACGTCGCGTCCAGGCCGGCACTGGTGTCGGCCACGCCGAAGCTGGCCGGTCCGACCATTCGCATGCCGTGGCGGCGGCAGATGCCCAGCAACTCCGTGCGGCCCGCGCCGCTGAGTCCTGCCGCCACCACTACCAGCGCCTTGACCCCCCGTCGCCCGCATTCTTCGGCGATACCGACCACGGCCGCCGCCGGTGTCGCGATGACCGCCAGGTCGACGTCTTCGGGCAAAGCGGCCGCCGTCGGGACGCAGGGAACGCCGTCCAGTTCGGTCGCGGTCGGGTTGACCGCGTACACCGGTCCGGAGAAGCCGCCGGTCACGATGTTGCGCAGGATGGCCCGCCCGACGGAGCCTGGCTCTCGGCTGGCGCCGATGACCGCCACCGAGGCCGGCGCCAGTACGTGCCGCAGACTGGCCACATCGGCCGACCGCTCCCGCTCGGCCACCGCGTCACGGTAACTGCCGAGGGCGTTGTCGGCCTCGCCGGCGGGCAGCGGGAAGGTGAGGTCGTACACGCCGTCGGCCAGGGCGCGGTGCGTCTGCAGTCCGGCGTCGGCGAATACTCTCAGCATGGGCGCGTTCTCACTCAGCGTTTCTGCGGTGAAGGCGCGCAGGCCGCCGCTGCGGGCCAGCGAGATCAGGTGCTCCAGCAGTAGCATCCCGACGCCGCGGTGGTGCATGTCATCGGCGACCGTAAAGGCGACCTCGGCCGACTGGGACGGGAGACCGTCACACTCGTAACTGCCGCAGCCGATCGGCTCGCCGTCCAGCACGGCGAGCAGCGCGGCGTGGTCTGGCGCGGGCTCACGGCAGAGCCGACGCGCCTCCTGCTCGGCCGCACGCGGGCTCATGCTGAAAAAACGCAGGTAGAGACTGTCCGGGGACAGCTTCTCGTGCATCTCCCGCACCGCGTCCAGGTCGTCAGGCCGGGCGGGCCGGATCTCAATCGTGGTGCCGTCCGTCAGCAGAGCGTAAACACTCGGCCCGGCGTCTGCGCTCACGTCGCCCTCCCGGTTCCGCGACGGCTGACGGTGCCGTACTTGCCGGCATTATGAGCTGTCAGGACGCGACCCACCCCTAGGCTAGGGCCGTAATACCACTGCCCGTTCGCGATAATTTTCAGGTTAACCTTTTTCCCGAACGAACGTGGTGCTTGTTCGTGTCGCAGACCCGGGCCGTGCTCGCCGGGCCCGCTCTGGGGTTCCTGACGGTAGAGTCGGTGAATGCGTGTCTGGCCTGGTACTGCTTATCCGCTTGGTGCTACCTGGGACGGGTCAGGGACCAATTTTGCCCTGTTCTCCGAAGTGGCCGAGCGGGTCGAGCTGTGCCTGTTCGGTCCCGGCAACCGCGGGGAGAATCGGGTCGAGCTCACCGAGATGGACAGTTTCGTCTGGCACTGCTACCTGCCCGGCGTCGGCCCGGGCCAATACTACGGGTATCGCGTGCACGGCCCGTACGCGCCGGCCCGTGGTCACAGGTGCAATGCGGCGAAGCTGCTGCTTGACCCTTATGGCAAGGCCGTCGCGGGTCAGGTGCACTGGCACGAGGCTCTGTTCTCCCAGGGGTCCGGCGCGCCAGGGGTGATCAGCACTCGCGACAGCGCCCCTTTCATGCCGCGCAATGTAGTTACGAATCCGTATTTCGACTGGGCGGATGACCGGTCGCCGCGGACGCCGTATCACCAGACGGTGATCTACGAGGCGCATGTCCGCGGCCTGACCCTGCGCCATCCCGAGGTCCCGCCCGGACAGCGGGGCACCTACGCGGGGCTGGCCTGCCCGGTCATCATCGACCACCTGACCCGGCTGGGCGTGACCGCCGTCGAGCTGATGCCGGTGCATCAGTTCATCTCGGAGCGGCAGCTGGTGGCGGGCGGCCGGTGCAACTACTGGGGTTACAACACGATCGGGTTCCTCGCGCCGCACAACGGCTACTCCTCAGCCACCGAGCCACATGGCCAGGTCACCGAGTTCAAGTCCATGGTCAAGGCGCTGCACACGGCGGGCATCGAGGTGATCCTGGACGTCGTCTACAACCACACGGCCGAGGGCGGCGCCTCCGGTCCTACGCTGTCCTTCCGCGGCATCGACAACGCCGCGTACTACCGGCTTGCCGACGGCGACCCGGGGATCTACCTGGACTACACCGGCTGCGGCAACAGTCTTAATGCCCGCAGTCCCCAAGCGCTGCAGCTGATCATGGACTCGCTGCGTTACTGGATCCTGGACATGCACGTGGACGGGTTCCGTTTCGACCTGGCCGCGGCCCTGGCCCGGCAGCTGCATGACGTGGACCGGCTGGCCGCGTTCTTCGATCTGGTCCAGCAGGATCCGGTCGTGTCACAGGTGAAGCTGATCGCCGAGCCGTGGGATATCGGGGAAGGCGGCTACCACGTCGGCAAGTTCCCGCCGCTGTGGTCGGAATGGAATGGCAAGTACCGCGACTGCGTACGGGACCTGTGGCGCGGCGAGCCCGCGGCCCTGCCGGAGTTCGCCCAGCGGCTGGCCGGCTCCAGTGACCTGTACGAGACCGGCGGGCGGCGGCCGGTGGCATCAGTGAACTTCGTGACGTGTCATGACGGGTTCACCCTCGCGGACCTGGTCAGCTACGACTGCAAGCACAACGAGGCCAACGGCGAGGACAACCTGGACGGCACCGATGACAACCGATCCTGGAACTGCGGCGCGGAGGGCCCGTCCGACGACCCGGCGGTCAACGCGCTGCGCGCCCGCCAGGTCCGCAATTTCCTGACCACGCTGTTCTGCTCTCAGGGCGTTCCGATGCTGCTGGCTGGTGACGAGATGGGGCGCACCCAGCGGGGCAGCAACAACGCCTACTGTCAGGACTCGCCGCTGTCGTGGGTGGACTGGGAGACCGCCGGCGAATACGCGGACCTGGCAGACTTCACCGGCGCGCTGTCCGCGCTGCGCCGGGCGCACCCGGTGTTCCGGCGGCGCAGGTTCTTCAGCGGGCGCCCCGCCCGGACCGGCCCGGACAGCCTGCGGGATATCGTCTGGCTGACCCCGTCCGGCCGGGAAATGACTGATGCGGACTGGCATGCCGGCTACGCGAGGTCGCTGGCGGTGTTCTTGAACGGTGCGGCCATTACCGAGCCCGGCGCCCGCGGCGAGGCCGTCCGCGACGAGCATTTCCTGCTGCTATTCAATGCGCACAGCGAGGCCGTGCGGTTCGCTCTGCCCGGCGCCGATCACGCAGACGGCTGGCATCTTGTTGTCGATACGGCGGCGCCGCCGAGCCGGCCAAGCACCGGTGCGGGCGGTTCGCCCGCGGTGCTGTCCAGCGGGACCGCGGTCGACGTGACCGGCCGTTCGGTCATGGTGCTCAGCGCCAGCGCGAAGGTGAGCAGGCCGGCTGCCGTCGTTACGTCGGTGCGATAAGGATCGGTGTCGGGCCGGCGCTCGCTACCGCGCCTCAGCCCTGGCTGCTCGCCGCCGTCAGGCGCCGGGGCGGCAGCCCGACCCGGTCCCTGATGGCCTGCTGGACCTGCTGCTTGCCGGGCCGGGTGTCCACCGTGATGACGTACTCCTTGCGGCGGAAGATGTCCAGCACGGGATTGGTCTTCTCGTGGTACTCGCGGAGCCGGACGGCGAGCGCCTCCTGGGTGTCGTCCTCGCGCCTGATCAGCTCGCCGCCGCAGGCATCGCACCTGCCGTCCTTGGACGGGCTGTTGTCGATCAGGCTGTAGTCCATCCCGCAGCCCGCGCACAGCCGCCGGGCCAGCACCCGGCGCGCCACCTCGCTGTCGGGTAGGTCCAGGTGGATCACCCCGTCGAGGTCGTAGCTCTCCAGGAAGAACTCCGCCTGCCGCTGGTTGCGCGGGAAGCCGTCGATGATGAAGCCGTAGTTCCAGTCGTGCTCGCTCAGCCGTTGCTTCACCACGCCCTCGACGAGGTCGTCGCCGACCAGCAATCCCGCCGCCATCGTTCGCCTGACCTGCGCGCCGAGCTTGGTATGGTGCTGGACGTTCCAGCGGAAGATATCCCCGACAGCGATGTGCTCGAGGTCGAAGTCCCCGGCGAGCATTTTCGCGTGAGTTCCCTTGCCGCTGCCCTGGATGCCCATGATGACGTATTTCCGCATGTCAGCCACTTTCGCACGGAAGCGGCCCGTGGTGCGCAGCGGCCGTTTCAGCCATTGTTGCCTTGTTGTAATCATCACGCAGCGCCAGGACCTTAATACGGATGTTGGCGCTGTGCGTCGGCAGCTCGCTTTGCAATATCAGCCCGATCTCCTTTCGGTCGAAATACGTGGCCGCGTCCTGCGGAGAGCCGAAGGTGAACTCGACGACGCGATGGGGTGTCGTCGGGTAAACATTGTCGTACGACGCCAGCCTCCGCAGCTCAACCGGAGCCTGAAGAGCATCCGCGATCGATCGGACCCACTTGAGGTACTTGTCCTTGCCTCTGGGCGGATAGTCGATCTCGTAGATATACTTGATCACCGGAGAAATCCTTCCATCGGTGCCGCGACTTCCACCAGCGCCAACAGGTACGCGGCTACGGTCCGCCTAAGTCCGGCGTCCGACAAGACCGCGGCCGCGGATGTGGCTCGTGGTCGCGCGATGTCACGACGCTCGACCTTGGGCAGGCCCTGGGAACGGGCCTGCCCGGCGGCATACACCTGGTCGGTGCTCTTCACCTGGCCGGACGAAATCTGTGATGCATCACATGTCCATTCCGCCGTTGACTCCCCATACCTGTCCGGTGATGTAGGAGGAGGCATCGGCGGCAAGGAAATGCACGACGCGCGCGACCTCTTCAGGCCGGCCCAGTCGTCGCATCGGGATCTGCCCCTTGATCTTCTCGATGACTTTCTCCGGTATGGTCTCGACCATCTCGGTCGCGATATAGCCCGGAGTGACGGTGTTCACCGTCACGGCCAGCCCGTCGTCAGTGAGCTTTCCCGAACGTTCCAGCATGAAAGCAACTTCCTTGGCGAGGGTCTTGGTGAGCCCGAACAGGCCCGACTTCGAGGCCGCGTAGTTAGCCTGCCCGATGTTGCCGATTTCCCCGATGATGGATGACACGTTAACGATCCGGCCGCTGCCGCGGTCGATCATGTGCGGCAGAACGGCCTGGGCGAGGAAGAACGCACCCGACAGGTTGACCGCCAGCACCTTGTTCCAGTCGTCGTCGGTCAGCTTGGCATGGGTCTTGTCGATCGTGATGCCGGCATTGTTGACGAGGATGTCGATGTGACCCTGCTGATCCAGCACTTCAGCGACGACACGCCTGCAATCGTCGGCGGAGCCGACGTTGCCGCAATGCAACGTGATCACCGAGCGAGCGCCGAATGCCTTGGTGAAGTCGGAGCGGAAAGCCTCGGCAGCCTCTTTGTTCCGGCTATATCCCGCCGCCACCGAGGCTCCTTGTGACGCGAGGCTTCGGCAGATGGCGGCTCCGATGCCGCGGGTTCCCCCCGTGACCAGCGCCACCTTTCCGTCGAGTTTGTCACCCGCGAACCTGGCGAGTCGCTCTGCCCTATCGTCGCTGGCTCGTTCTGAACTCATGGATCGGGCTCCTTCAGTAGGTGCGGACATAGCTCTTGCTCGGGCGGCGGTGCCGCGCGGCCGGGTGTCCGGACCGTGTGTGAGGCGCAGGAGCATCAGGGCCGGGCCGCGAACGCCACCTCGTCACCGGTCATAGATATCGTATCTTTTCTGGAAATATATTGCTAGTATGAAATTGCATTTGTTTCGATTTACGGCACGGACCGGGATCAGGCAGCGCAGTGGCCGGCGGGCTGGCTGGGAAGAGATCCCGATGAGGTCTGCGATCAAGCTCTCCGGGTTCGCATGGCTAGGAGGATGAGCGCATGGCCTGCACGCTGCACGTGGCCTGGGATGAGCAGCTGGCCGGCTATGACTTCGGGGTCGGCCATCCGATGGCGCCGGCCCGGGTTGAGCTGACGATCGAGCTGGCACGGGCCTTCGGCCTGTTCGCCGAGGCCGGGGTGTCGGTCCAGAGCCCGGTGCCCGCCACTGACGCGGAGCTTGAGCTGGTGCACGACCCGCGCTACATCGCGGGAGTGCGGCTCGCGGGCGGACCTGACCCGGACCCGTCGGTGCTGGATTTCGGCCTGGGCACCGAGGACGACCCTGTATTTCCCGGCATGCACGACGCGTCGGCGCTGGTGGTGGGCGCGACCCTGGCGGCGGCCCGGGCGGTCTGGACCGGCGCGGCGCAGCATGGCGCGAGCATCGCGGGCGGGCTGCATCACGCGATGCGCGGCAGCGCGAGCGGGTTCTGCGTGTACAACGACCCGGCGATCGCGATCGCCTGGCTGCTGCAGGCGGGCGCGGAGCGGGTCGCCTACGTCGACGTGGATGTGCACCACGGCGACGGGGTGCAGGCCGCCTTCTATGACGATCCGCGGGTGCTGACTATCAGCCTGCACCAGGATCCGGCGGCGCTATGGCCCGGCACCGGCCTGCCGTCCGAGGCGGGCGGGCCGGGAGCGCCGGGATCGGCGGTGAACCTGGCGCTGCCCGCCGGGACCAGGGATGCCGGGTGGCTGCGCGCCTTCCACGCGGTGGTGCCTCCGCTGCTGCGCGCGTTCCGGCCGACGATCCTGGTCAGCCAGCACGGCTGTGATACCCACCGGCTCGACCCGCTGGCCGATCTGGAGCTGTCCATCGACGCACAGCGCGCCGCGAGCGCGGCGATCCACGCCCTGGCCCACCAGGTGGCGGGCGGCCGCTGGCTCCTGACCGGGGGAGGCGGTTACGAGCTGCTCCAGGTCGTCCCCAGGACGTGGGCGCACCTGCTGGCCGAGGCCGCCGGGCATCCGATCGATCCCGGGGCGCGCATCCCGGCCGCCTGGCGTGAGCACGCGTCCCGCGGCACCGGCCTCGTTGCCCCCGAGGTCATGACCGAAGGGGCCCCGGCAAGATACGCCAGCTTCGAATCCGGATACGACCCGGCAGATCCCCTCGACCAGGCCATCATGGCCACCCGGACCGCCGTCTTCCCCGAGCACGGAATGACCCCGCTGCCGTAGCCAGTCCAAGGCAAGCTTCCGGGGCTGTACTGGCAGCAGAGGTACGCGTATGGTCGTAAACAGTGGATTATCCACAAGCATCCTGCACAGGCCAGCTTGACGTGCAGGTAACCGCGTCGCTCCGGATCCCTGCGGCACGGCCTCGAAATGGCCGGATCGGACCAAGGTAAACTCCGCGATGCGCAAGTCATTCGTAGCTCGCCGTACCGTCCTCGCGACAACCCCGACCGGGCCCGGGCGTGCTCGGGCCCATGCCATGGTTAGCCAGGCCGGCTCGGTGCAGTGGACCGGTCGGCAGGCGGTCATGATGCTGCCGGAACAGATCGATGTGTCGAACGCCGGGCAGATCCGCGAGGCGCTGCTGTCGGCCATCAACCGCGGTGCCACGTCCCTGATCGCGGACATGAGCGCGACGATCTCCTGCGATTACGCAGGCGCCGATGCGGTGGTGCGCGCCAACCAGCGGGCGGTCCTCAGCGGCACCGAGCTGCGGCTGGTGGTCACCGCCCAGATCGTACGGCGGGTACTGAGCACTAGCGGCCTGGACCGCCTCGTCGCCATCTACCCGTCGCTGGAATCAGCTACTGCCGCACGGGCGCCGGCAGTAATCCCGGCCGGCCCGGGCGAGCCCCCAGCCGATCGCCAGGCGCCGCCTGACCGCGGCCGCGACCGGCTTGACACGATCATCACCTCTCTGTTCCACGTCGGGCTCAGCCTGCAAGCCGCTGGCGACCTGCCCCCCGAGGCAACCAGGCAGCGCGTTACCGAAGCGCTCGGGCATCTCGACGAGGTCATCGGGCAGATCCGCGACACCGCTTTCGCCGACGCCAACCACTACGACGCCTGACGACGCTAAAGGGGCCGGGTCACGGCGTACCGTAGCGGAGCCCGGGAGCGGCAGCGGCGATTTCGATCAGGCGGTTGTACTTGGCGACACGCTCGCCGCGGGCCGGCGCGCCTGATTTCAGCTGTCCGCACCCGGTGCCGACCGCCAGGTCAGCGATGAACGAGTCCTCGGTTTCCCCTGACCGGTGCGACACCATCTGCCGGTAACCCGCGCGGCGGCATACGGCCATCGCCGCCAGGGTCTCGGTGACCGTGCCGATCTGATTCAGCTTGATCAGTGACGCGTTCGCGATGCCGCGTGCGATCGCGTCGCTGATGATGGCCGGGTTGGTACAGAAGTTATCGTCACCGACCAATTCCACCGTGGCGCCGAGGCGGGCGGTGAGCGCGATCCATCCGTCGTCGTCGTCCTCGCCCAGCCCGTCCTCGATCAAGTGCACCGGGAACTCAGTTGTGATGCGGGCCAGCCGGTCGATGAGGTCGTCGCTGCTGAGCAGGTCGCCGGCCACCCGGTAGCGGCCATCGGGCTGGCGAAACTCCGACGCGGCCAAGTCCAGGGCAATGCTCACCCCGTCGTGCCCGGGCCGGTACCCGGCGCCGTCGATGGCCTTTACCAGGAGCCGGAGCACCTCCTCCGGCTCGGCGATCTCGGGAGCGAACCCGCCCTCGTCGCCCAGCCCGGTGGACAGCTTGCGGTCGGTGAGCTCGCGGCGCAGTGCCGCGTAGACCTCGGCGCCCGTGCGGACCGCCTCGGCCATCGACGGCGCCCCGATCGGCGCGATCATGAACTCCTGGAAGTCCAGCTCGTTCGGCGCGTGCACCCCGCCGTTGAGCACGTTGAAGTGGGGCACCGGCAGGCAGGGCGTTACCCCGTCTGGTGTCAGCCACTGCCATAGCGGGACACCAGCCGACGCAGCCAGCGCCCGGGCCAGCGCCATCGACACCCCGACGATAGCGTTCGCGCCGAGCCTGCTCTTGCCCGGAGTGCCGTCCAGATCGGCCATGGCCTGATCCGCCTCGGCGAGGGTGGACCAGGATCGTCCGCGCAGCAGTCCGGCCAGTTCCGTGTTGACCGCGCCTACCGCGGTGAGCACGCCCCGGCCCTGATAGCGGGCGTCATCTCCGTCCCGGAGCTCAACCGCTTCCCGGGACCCGGTGGACGCGCCTGATGGCACTCCCGCGCGGGCCAGCGTCCCGTCTCCGAGCCGCACGGTCGTCGCCAGCGTCGGTCGGCCACGCGAATCCAGGATCTCCAGCGCGGAAAGCTCGCTGATGTCAAAACCTGTCATGTCCTGCTCCCGGGTAGATGACGGCGCCTGTTCGACGACTGTTCCATTCGGCGCTCGCGGAAGGTCACGAAGCTAGGGACCAAGGTCCTTGCCGGAGGGGACAAAGGCCGCCCGTCGGCGTCAGGGCCATTGGTCACTGGCCTGCTCGGCGGCCGCCACGAGCTCGGAGATGCCGTGCTCGATGCCGCGTGCTAGCACCTCGATGTCGGGCGTAGTGGCGTAGTCGCCAGTTATCCCGAACGTCACGTTGCCACTACGTCTCGCCACCTTTAAAGGTCGCCATGGTGATGAGGCCCGGCGGCGGGTGGCAGCGGTAGGGCCCACGGTCACGGGGGCCGGCTCCGGCCGGGGGCCTTACGCTGGGGATATCGGGACGAAGGTCTCTGGTGGCGGGCAGCGGCGGTCGCGAGCCTGGTGTTATGGATGCGGCAGAGATCATGAGCAGGCGGCCGGGGGATGACGAGGTTGCCACGCCGGTGCGGCGTTTCGTGGTGATCGTGGGCGAACCCGCCGGCGGCGGCGCTGCCTTCCGGGTCGAAGACCCGGCGCGGCTGCTGCGGGTCTGGTCGCTGCTGCAGGGGACGGTCGAGCAGCTGGACGGCGCCGTCTTGCCGCCTGAGGGGATGCCCGGGGTGCAGGGGCAGTTCCGGGTGATCCGCGGTGAGGTCGAGCGGGCGGTGTCTGCGCCGCTGGCCGCGGAGCTCCGGCGGATCCTGCCGCCGAGTGATGCGGTACCCAGCGCGGGCGCGCTGCGCGTCGAGTGCGCGGCGCTGGCGAGCTGGGTCGACAGCGTGGTGGTGCAGATGCTCGCCGTGTTCGCGGCCGCGGGTGAGCGGTCCCAGCAGGGGAGCGTGGCTGCGGCCGGCGCTGGCGCCGGCCGGGCGGACGGGCGGCGGAGATGAGCTGGCCAGACCGGGCCGCCTGCGTGGGCATGGACGTCCAGCTGTTCTTCGCCCCGGACGGCGAGCGGGAGCAGGAGCGGGAGATCCGGCAAGCGAGGGCCGCGGCGATCTGTGCACGATGCCCGGTGCGGCAGCAGTGCCTGGACTACGCGCTCAGGAACTCGATCAGGCACGGGATCTGGGGCGGCCTCACCAGGGAGGGACGAGCACGGGAGCGCCGCCGTCAGGCACGCAGACCCCGCGCCGCGTAACAGCCAGACGCCATCGCCGACGGTTTGCGGTGATGCTGCCCGGATCCCCCGGGATGCACGGCACCATGCACTGAGCAGCTGCCACGCTGGTCAACCGCGGATGTACACCGGCCGCATCATGACCCAATGCCAGGAACTTAAGGAAGCGCCCTCGGCTAGGGCTGTTTCATGATCACGGCCAGAAATAGCCAAATACAGCCCCAAACTGGCCACGATCATGATCGGCGCCCGAAATGTCTCGATGTAAAGTTAAGGCATAACTAGACATAACGGGCTCGGATCGCGCAGCAGGCCGCCAGCACCGTTCCCACCACGATCCGGGATACGTTCAGCGAGGTGCTGCACGGCAAG
>PLIQ01000538.1:0-1415 GCA_003140115.1 Actinomycetota bacterium
GTGATCGTGTGACGCCACCTTGTTGTGGAAGAGGCGGTGTCACACGATCCTTCTCGTGCCGGTCTGCCGGCGGCGGGGACGGCACCGGCAGCAGCACTCGCCACACAGGTCACAGATCAACGGCGGCTTCGATGGTCAGGCAGCGGGCAGAGTCGGCGCGCTCCCGTTAACGAGTTGTGGGGCGGATGGCGAGCCCCGCGATCTGGCCGTCGCTGTTGAAGCAGACGATCCCCTTGGCGGGACGTCCGTGCTCATCGGCTTCCTCCAGCCGGTGCGCGCCTTCAGGTGGCCTTCATGTTAGTTGGGTAGCCTCGGCCCGGGACGACGGGACAGGCCGCCTGCCTCATAGCTAACCGAGAAGCATCGTGCAGCAGACTTCGAGTACGTGACCGCACAATGAGATACATGAGCAACGTTCACCGAGACCGCGTCCGCCGGGCCGTGGCGGAAAGGCAACGCGGCCGGGCCAAGGTCCGATCGGCGACCACGACGGTCACCATAGCCAGCGTCGCCGCGGCAGGCGTAGTGGCGCTGACCCTGCCGGGGTCCGCGCACCAGACCGCTTCCTCCTCTTCGACGTCAACCGGCTCGTCAACGGGTACCTCAGCCAGCTCAGGCTCATCCTCAAGCTCCGGCTCCACGTCCTCCGGCTCCACCGCCTCCGGCTCCACGTCCTCGGGCTCCACCTCCTCGGGCTCCAGCTCGACCGGTTCGAGCTCGAACTCCAGCTCCACCGGCTTCAGCTCTGGTTCCGCGCCAAGCTCGAGCTCCGGCAGCAGCCAGGCCACCTCCGGCGGCTCATGATGCCGCCCGCCGCGCCCCGCGCCGAAGCTGAAGCCGAAGCCAGCACCGATGCCGAAGCCAGCGCCGCGGCCAGCTGGCGGGCCCTCGGCACGCTGGTCCACCTGGTCGTCACCGATCCGCGCTGCCTGCCCGCGGCCCGCAGCCTCCTCGAAGCCGACCTGGCCGCGGTCGACCTAGCCTGCAGCCGGTTCCGCGCCGACTCCGAGATCTGCGCCCTGCAAGCCAACGCCCAAGCCAGCAGNNGACCGTGACTTCGAACAACTCCAGTACGCGGACCCGGCCGGCGGGCTCACCATGCGGACCGTGCCCGGCTGGCGCCAGGTCCGCCTGGAAGGCCGCACCCTGACCATGCCCGCGAACATCCGGCTGGACCTCGGCGCCACCGCCAAGGCATGGGCCGCCGACCGGTCTGCGGCCCGGATCGCGCGGCAGACCGGCTGCGGGGTGCTGGTCAGCCTGGGCGGCGACATCGCGGTCGCGGGCCCCGCCCCCCGGGGCGGCTGGCGGATCCGGGTCCAGGACGTGACCGGCTCCCCGGATGAGACGCCAGCGGGCCCGTACGCGCTGATTGCGATCCGCGACGGCGGGCTGGCCACCAGTAGTACCAAGGC
>PLIQ01000538.1:1505-12380 GCA_003140115.1 Actinomycetota bacterium
GCGCCCGAAGAAGCGCCCGGAGAAGCCCCCGGAGGAGCGACATGAGCGGGACCACCGCGTTCTGGTACGCCAGCCGCGCCACCGGGATCGTCGCCCTGCTCCTGCTCACCGCCGTCCTGGTGCTCGGCATCCTGGTCAACCGGCAGGGCCGCCTCCCGGGCCTGCCCCGCTTCGCGGTGACCAGCCTGCACCGGAACATCTCGCTGCTCGCCGTGGCGTTCGTCGCCGTGCACGTGCTGACCGCGGTGCTCGACACCTACGTCAGCATCCCGCTGGTCTCAGCGGTGGTCCCGTTCGATTCCGGCTACGAGCGTCTCTGGCTCGGCCTGGGCGCGATCTCGTTCGACCTGATGCTGGCCATGATCATCACCAGCCTGATCCGCGGCCGGCTCAACCGGATCCTGTGGCGCGCCATCCACCTGCTCGCCTACCTGTGCTGGCCGGTCGCGTTCGCGCACAGCATCGGCTCGAGCAAGGACCTGCAGCACGGCTGGCTGCTCTACCTAGCGGTCGGCTGTGCCGTCGTCGTGGTAGCGGCCACCGGCTGGCGGCTAGCCCAGGTCGCGCGCCAGGTCCCCAGGGCCGCGCGGGTCGCCGCCATCTTCGCCAAGCACAGCGCCACCAACAGCACCGCCNNGCAAACCGGTAACAAGCGCACCGGCCGTCCCCGGGAGACGGTGTAAACGATGACCACCACCGTGAACGAGCCAGCCGCCCGCCAGACCGCCGCCGCCGCGCTGCCCCGCCTGCTCCCGGCCGCCCCGGAAGATCTCCGCGCCCACCTCGCCCGGTACGGCCCGACGCCGTACCGCGGCCAGGCCGGCCTGCTGATCGGGGACCTCGAGGCCTCCGGCCTGACCGGCCGCGGCGGCGCCGGCTTCCCGGTGTACCGGAAGCTGGCCATCGTGGCTCAGGCTCGCGGCCGGAAGGTGGTCGTCGCCAACGGTGCGGAGAGCGAGCCCGCCAGCCGCAAGGACGAAGTGCTGCTGCGGGCCGCGCCGAACCTGGTACTCGACGGGCTGCAGCTAGCCGCCGAGGCGACCGGCGCTACCGAGGCTCACTTGTATACGCACCACGGAGCCACTCCGGAGATCTTGCGGGCCCTGGCCGAACGGGCCGCCGCGGGCCTGGACCCGGTCACCGTCACGATCACCCAGGCGCCACCGCGGTTCCTGGCCGGACAGGAGTCGGCGCTGGTGAACCGCCTCGGCGGCGGCCCCGCGCGGCCCACCTTCCAGCCCCCGAGAGTCACCGAGCATGGCCTGCACGGCGCCCCCACCCTGGTCCAGAACGTCGAAACCCTGGCTCATATCGCGCTCATCGCCCGGTACGGNNTGGTCGGCGGCTATCACGGCACCTGGCTGCCGCTACCGCAGGCGGCCGCGCTCACCCTCGACAACGGGACGCTGAGAAAGTACGGTGCCGCCGTCGGCGCGGGCGTGCTCGCCGCGCTGCCGTCGGACCGGTGCGGCCTGGCCGAGGCGGCCAGGGTGGTCCGCTACCTGGCCGCGGAGTCGGCCGGCCAGTGCGGGCCATGCCTGAACGGGCTGCCCCGCATCGCCGCCGCGCTGGCCGAGCTGGCCGGCCCAAGGCCTCGCCGCCCGGTCCGCGCCGACGTCGAGCGCTGGGCCGGCCTGGTCGAGGGCCGCGGGGCGTGCCACCACCCCGACGGCACGGTCCGGTTCGTCCGCAGCGCCCTGACGGTGTTCGCGCCAGAACTGAGCCGGCACGAAAAAGGCCAGTGCTCGTCCACCAACCGCACGCCGTTCCTGCCGCTGCCTCACACCACATTGCAAAACGGCATCCCGACCAGCGAAGACGACTGGACCTGACCATGGCCGCAACCAAGGAAGCNNGAAGCTAAGGAAGCCAAGGAAGCCAAGGCAACCGGGGAAACCCTCGTGGTGAACCCGATCGACTGCACCGGGCACGGCGTCTGCGCCGAGCTGCTGCCCGAGCTGATCCACGTCGACGAGTGGGGCTACCCCATCGTGGACCCGCGCCCGGTGCCCCCCGAGCTGGTCCGCGAGGCCCGCCGCGCGGTGGCCGCCTGCCCCGCGCTCGCCCTCAAGCTGATGCGCAGGTAGCGACCGCCGGTGCCGCTGCCTGAAGGGTGAAGAAGAAGGTGGCGCCGTCGCCGATGGCTCCCTCGGCCCAGGTGCGCCCGTTGTGCCGGTCCACGATCTCGCGCACGCAGGCCAGGCCAATGCCGGTCCCGGCGAATTCACGCGTGCTGTGCAGGCGCTGGAACGGTGTGAAGAGCTTGTCGACGTACGCGGGGTCGAAGCCCGCGCCGTTATCGCGCACATAGCAGCAAACGCGGGCGTTCGCGTCGGGCGTCATCCCGAACTCGATCGCGGCGCCGTCCCGGCCGGCGGTGAACTTCCAGGCGTTCTCCAGCAGCCGGCGCAGGGCTTCGCGGATGAGCGTACGGTCGGCCAGGGCCCAGGCCTGCGGCTGGATGGTGAAACGGACGCTGCGGGCCGGGTCCTGACCCTGCAGGTCCGCGGCGATTCTGGCCGCCTCCGCACCGAGATCGACCGGCCGGAGGCTGATCTCTACCCGCGCGACGCGGGACAGGTCCATGAGGTCATCCAGGACGTCGCCGATGCGCCGGCTGGCGGCCTCGATCCGCTGAGCGTAGTCGCGGCCAGCCTCGCCGAGGACGTCGGCGTAATCCTCGATCAGGGCGGCGCTGAACCCGGCCAGCGAGCGCAGCGGGGTCCGCAGGTCGTGCGCGATGGCGTAGCCGAGCTGCTGCAGGTTCTGGTTGGTCCGCCTCAAGTCGTCGAGCGCCTGCCGTTGCTGGGTGACGTCGCGGATCGCGGCAGATACCAAGAGGCCCTGGACGGTATCAAGGGCGGACAGGGAGATCTCGGCGGGGAAGGTAGTGCCGTCGCGGCGGCGGCCGGACAGTTCCAGGCCCGCGCCCAGCTGCCGGGGCTGGGGGTCCGCGGTGTACCCGGCGCGCAGGCCGGGGTGCCCGGCCTGCACGGCGTCGGGGACCAGGATCTCGACCAGCTGCCCGGCCAGTTCCTCGCGCGGGTACCCGAACATCCGCTCGGCCTGCGCGTTCACCAGCACGATCCGCCCGCCGGAGTCCACGCACACCATCGCGTCCGGTGCCGCCTCCAGCAGCCCACGGAACCGGGAATCGGCCCGCTGCTGGGCGCTGATATCCCGCACGATCACCGACAGTCCGGTGATCGTGCCCGTCTTGTCCGCGATGGACGCCGTCGTGGCCACCACCGTGATCACGGTCCCGTCCTTGCGGACCAGGTCAGCCTGATACTCCTGCGTCTTCTCACCGCCCTCCACGGCGGCATGCCTTTCGTGCACCCCGGTGCGCTTCTCGGCGGGGATCAGGACATCGCTATGGTGGCCGATTATCTCGGCGGCGGTGTAGCCGTAGAGCCGCTCGGCTCCGGGGTTCCAGGTCCTGATCCGCCTGTCGACGTCCAGGCTGACTACCGCGTCGGGGGCGGACTCGATGATCGATGCCAGCCAGGCCTGATCCTGTGCGGCCTGCCGCTGCTCGGTGACGTCGCGGATGGCGGCCGACACCAGGATGCCCTGGCCGGTGTCGAACGTGGCCAGGGAGATCTCGGCGGGGAAGGTGGTGCCGTCACGGCGCCGGCCGGACAGTTCCAGGCCCGCGGCCATCGGCCGCCGCCGTGGGTCGGCGGCGTACCCGGCGCGCAGCCCGCGGTGCCCGGCCCGCACGGCGTCGGGGACCAGGATCTCGACCAGCTGCCCGGCTAGTTCCCCTCGCGGGTACCCGAACATCCGCTCGGCCTGCGCGTTCACCAGCACGATCCGCCCCACGGAGTCCACGCACACCGTCGCGTCCGGTGCCGCCTCCAGCAGCCCGGCAATGACGGGATCAGTGATCTGCCGCACGGGCCAAAACACGCTCCGTACTAGAGAAACTACTTAAAGCTATTATGCCACATGTGTCCGCCGCCTCGGACAGATGTGTCAAGCGCCGGAAGATCTAAAGCACGTCGTGCCCGGGGTGCGGGTCGGTCGGCACCGCGGGAATCGACCCCAGCCGCCCGGCCTGGTAGTCCTCGAAGGCCTGCTCCAGCTCGGCGCGGGTATTCATGACGAACGGCCCGTATGCGGCCACCGGCTCCCGGATGGGCTGCCCGCCGAGCAGCAGGATGTCCATGTCCCTGGACCCCGAAGCCGCGAACGTGATCGCATCCCCCGCCCCGAACACCGCCAGCTGCCCCATCTTCACCGGACGCCTATCCGGCCCCACAGTGCCGCTGCCCGCCAGCACGTAGCCCAGCGCGTTGAAGTCCGCCGGCCACGGCAGCCGCACCTGCGCGCCCGCCGACACGGTGGCGTGCACCAGCGCGATCGGCGTGTGCGTCACGCCCGGTCCCGAGTACCCAGAGAACGACCCGGCGATCACCCTCAGCAACGCCCCGCCGTCCGCGGAGGACAGCAGCGCTACCTGCCCGGCCCGGATGTCCTGGTACCGCGGCGGCGTCATCTTCAGCCGGGCCGGCAGGTTGACCCAGAGCTGGAAGCCGTGGAACAGCCCGCCGCTGACCACCAGTTCCTCCGGCGGGGCCTCGATGTGCAAGATGCCGCCGCCCGCGGTCATCCACTGGGTGTCACCGTTGGTGATCAGGCCGCCGCCGCCGTTGGAGTCCTGGTGCCGGAACGTGCCGTCGATGATGTAGGTGACGGTCTCGAACCCGCGGTGCGGGTGCCACGGCGTGCCCTTGGGCTCCCCGGGACCGTAGTCGACCTCACCCATCTGGTCCATGTGGATGAACGGGTCGAGCCGCGCCAGGTCCACCCCGGCGAACGCGCGCCGGACCGGGAACCCCTCGCCCTCGTACGCCGACGGGGCGGTGGTGACCGAGGTGACCTTCCGCTCGGCCCCGGTCAGATCAGGCTCGGGGACCCGCGGCAGGACCAGGATGTTCTCGACGGTGATCGCTGGCATGGCGTGCACTTCCCTTCGGAGCAACAGTGCCAGCATAACTGAACTTGAAACTTCAATTATTCCGAACGAACATGGCCTTTGCCCCCGGCCTCGGTTCCGCGGTCCGTCGGCGTCGTTACCGTAGGCTGCGAGTATGGACACCAACCAGGACGAGTCGCCGCCCAGTTACGCCGCGGCCGGCGTGGACGAACAGCGCGAGCAGGACGTGTTCGCCCGCGCCATGCGTCCCTGGCTGGCCCGCACCGCGGCCCGGTCCTCGATGGTGACCAGTATCACCGGCCTATCCAGCGGCTACTTCGCCACCATCTTGCAGCTGGACTCCGGGCCGCCGCTCGCCATGAGCACCGACGGCGTAGGCACCAAGATCCTGCTGGCCCGCGAGGCCAACCGGTGGGAACCGATCGGGATCGACTGCGTGGCCAACAACGTGAACGACCTGATCTGCGTGGGCGCGGTCCCCCTCGCGCTGCTGGACTACGTGGCCATCGACCGGATCGACGAGGGGGTGCTCGAGGAGATCGCCCGCGGCCTGTACCTGGGCGCCGACCTGGCCGGGATCGCCATCCCGGGCGGCGAGATCGCCCAGATCGGATCGATGCTGGCCGACCCGGCCGGCGGCCGTCCCATGCTGGACCTGGTCGGCACCGCGATCGGCGCGCTGCCGCCGGGACGCACTCCGATCGACGGCTCGGGCGTCCGGGCCGGCGACGTGATCATCGGCCTGCCCAGCTCGGGCCTGCACAGCAACGGGTACTCGCTGGCCCGGCACGTCCTGTTCGAGCGGGCCGGGATGAAGCTGTCCGACCGGGTGCCGGGGACGGCCCGGCACCTGGACGACGCGCTGCTGCAGCCGACCCGGGTCTACGTGGCCGCGGTCCAGGCGCTGTGGGCGGCCGGCGTGGAGCCGCACGGCCTGGTCAACATCTCCGGCGGCGGGCTGCTCAACCTCGGCCGGCTGGCCGCCGACGTGTCCTACGAGCTGGACGCGCTGCCGCCGCCGCCGGCGGTGTTCGGCCTCATCGCCGAGGCGGGCGCGGTCCCGGCCGCGACCATGTACGCCACGTTCAACATGGGGACCGGGTTCGCCATCGTGATCCCCGCGGCCCGGCAGCAGGCGGCGATGACCGCGCTGAAGAACGTCGGCGAGGAGCCGGTCCGGGTGGGCTGGGTCACCGGCCGTCCCGGGCGCGCCGTATCGATCCCCGACGCGAGCCTGCGCGGCCGAGGCGACACCTTCGAGATGATCTAGCCGCGATACCGTCTAAGCATGGATGTGCGCGCCTACGTCGAGTCCCACGCCCGTGAGTTCATCGATGACCTGAAGCAGTGGCTGGCCATCCCGTCGATCTCCGCCGACCCCGCGCGCCACGGCGACGTCCGGCGCAGCGCCGAGTGGCTCGCCGCGTACCTGCGCACGATCGGCTTCCCGATCGCCGAGATCTGGGAGACCGACCCGGACGGGCTGCCCGCGGTGTTCGCCGAGTGGCCGGCCAATAACAGCAATGCACCGAGGGTGCTGATCTACGGGCATCACGACGTCCAGCCGGTCGAGCCGCTGCAGGAGTGGGACAGCCCGCCGTTCGAGCCCGCCGAGCGCGACGGGCTGCTGCTCGCCCGCGGCGCGTCCGACGACAAGGGCCAGGTGCTGTTCCATTCCCTCGGCCTCCGCGCGTGCCTCGCCGCTTCCCGAATGGCCGCGCCCCCGGTCACGGTCAAGCTGCTGATCGAGGGCGAGGAGGAGTCCGGATCCGAGCACTTCGCCGAACTCCTGCGCCGCGAGCGTGACCGGCTGGCCTGCGACGTGATCGTGGTCAGCGACACCAGCATGTGGGCCGCCGACGTGCCGTCCATGTGCACCGGCATGCGCGGGCTGGCCTCGGCCGAGGTCACGCTGACCGGCCCGGTCCGGGACCTGCACTCCGGGTCGTTCGGCGGCGGGGTGCCGAACCCGGTGCACGCCCTGGCCGCCCTGCTGGCCGGCCTGCACGACGGGGCGGGCCGGGTCACCCTGCCCCGCTTCTACGACCGGGTGCTGGCTCTGTCTGACGAGGAACGGGAACTGTTCGCCCGGCTGCCGTTCGACGAGAAGGAGTGGCTGGCCGAGGCCGGCCAGAGCGGCGCCGCGTACGGCGAGGCGGGCTTCACCACGCTGGAGCGGATCTGGGCCCGGCCCACCGCGGAGGTCAACGGGTTGTGGGGCGGGCACACCGGCCCGGGCGGCAAGACCATCATCCCCAGGGCCGCGCACGCCAAGGTTTCCTTCCGCCTGGTCGCCGACCAGGATCCGGCGGACGTCACGGCCGCGTTCGCGCAGTACGTCCAGGCCGCCACCCCGGCCGGGCTGGAGGCCACGGTCACCGTCCAGCCCGCGGTCCGCCCCAGCCACTCGCCGATCACCTCCCCGGCCGTCCGGGCCGGCCGGCGGGCCATGGAACGGGCGTTCGGCCGCGAAGTGCTGTTCACCAAGGAGGGCGGCAGCGGCCCCGAGGCCGACCTGGCCGAGGTCCTGGCCGCCCCGCTCGTCTTCGTGGCCATCGGCCTGGATTCGGACCGCGCGCACGCCCCCAACGAACGGGTCGACCTGTCGCTGCTGCTGCGGGGCGCCGAGGTGTCGGCGTACCTCTGGGAGGAACTGGCGTCCGTCGGCTCGGACCTGCGGTGACCGCGCCGGAGCGCTGCGCGCCCCTAGCCCCCGTAGGTGAGCTGGCGCTGGCCCGCGGCACCGTCGACCGGGTGACCAGCCGGCGCACCGACCAGGACTGGATCGACGCGGCCTGGAAGGATCCGCGCACCCGCGTCCTAGTCGTCCACGACGGCCAAGCCCTCGTCCAAGGCGACGTCGAACTGGTCTTCGTACCCCCCGAGCAGGCGCCCCCCGGCACCCGCTTCCTCCTCGGCCAAGACGCCGACGGCACCGTCTACTTCGGAGTCAGCGCCCCGCTGGCGTCCGACGGGTCCGGCGCGTCCGCGGGGTCCGGCGCGTCCAGCGGGGACGGCGTGCGGCCCGCGTCCCTGCGCGAGGTGGGGGCGCTGCTGTCGGACCGCGACGCCGGGCTGCTGACCCACGCCGTGGCCCTGGCCAACTGGCACGACACCCACCTGCGCTGTCCGCTTGACGGAACCCCCACGGTCCCCGACGCGGCCGGTCACTCGACCATGTGCCCGACCGACGGCACCGAGCACTTCCCGCGTACCGACCCCGCGGTGATCATGCTGGTCACCGACCCCGAGGACCGCTGCCTGCTGGCCCGCAACGCGGCCTGGCCCGGCCGGCGCGTGTCGATCCTGGCCGGGTTCGTGGAGCCGGGGGAGTCCGCCGAGCAGGCGGTGATCCGCGAGGTCGCCGAGGAGACCGGGATCAGGGTCACCAACGTCTGCTACGTGGCCAGCCAGCCCTGGCCGATGCCGCGCAGCCTGATGCTCGGCTTCCGGGCCGAAGCCGCCGCGGGCCAGTCCATCGCCGTCGACCACGAGGAACTGGCCGAGGCCCGCTGGTGGAGCCGCGCCGACCTGCTCGCCGCGCTGCAGGCCCGCGAGCTGGCCCTGCCCCCGTCAGTGTCGATCGCGCGGCACATCATCGAGGCCTGGTACGGCGGCCCGCTNNGTGGCGAGGAAGCCGTCGGTGTTGCCGTTGGCGTCGACGTAGAAGCCGACCAGCTGACCGAAGTCGTTCACGCCGTTGATGGTGGTGGTGCCGATGCCGTGCGGGTCATCGACGGTGCGGAACCCGTGCTGCGGGGTCCAGGTGAAGCCATCGAGCGCGTTGGCGTTGCTGCTGGGCACGAACACGCCGACCACCTCGTCGGAGTTGTTGACGCCCAGCGCCATGGTGGAGGACGAGCCGGGGACGGACAGGTCGGTGAAGTGGCCGTGGCTCAGCAAGAACCCGTCGGTGTTGCCGTTGGCCGGGTTGGTGTAGATGCCCGCCACGTCGCCGTGGTCGTTGATGGCGGCCGCGGTCAGGCTGGCGCTCGGCGCGTTCGGGTCGACGACCGAGCTGAAGCGGGTGGTCGCGACGTTGTACTCGTAGCCGTGGTTGTTGCCGTTGGCGTCGGTGTAGAAGCCGACCGCGATGTCGCTGTCGTTCACGCCGAGCAGCTGGTCAACCGGCGGGGTGGCCGGGGTGCCGGTCGGGAAGTTGGCGTTGCGGAAGTGACCGCCCACGTCGACGAAGCCGGAGTTGTCGTTCGTCATGCTGGCGTTGTTCATGCTGGACCAGAACCCGACCGTGACGCCCTCGTTGTTCAGCCCGGTGACCTGGATCTGCACGGAGCCTGGGAAGTTCTCGTTGACGTACGTGCGCGTCTGCTCCAGCGTGCTGGCGCTGGCCGTGCCGGCCAGGCCCACCGCCCCGGCGCCGACAACCCCGAACGCAACGGTGGTGGCCGCGATCCGCAGGGCGTTCCGCTTGACAGATTTCATGGTGGTCGATCCCTTCGTTAAGTCGCCGGGACCAATCGGTTGTCCCGTTCGCCAGTCATCACATCCGCTGGCTCTGGGCGAATCTCTGGGGACGGGGGGAAACGCCGGGACGGGCCTCCGCCCCCCGCGCGCATCCGATGTTGGCCACCGAGTCCGTCAGAAGGTTTGTCCCGGCAGGTAGGGTGGTCGTCGGCACTGGGGGATCCGCAGGGGGACGCGGGAAACACCGGCTACCACAGGGAGTCGAGGAGTGACGACGCGACCGCGGACGAACTGGGCAGGCAACATCGCCTTCGGCGCTCCCGACTTCTACCGCCCTTCCTCGCTCAGCGAGCTTCAGGCCGTCGTAGCCCGGTCCGGCCGGATCCGCGTCCTGGGCACCGGCCACTCGTTCAACGACATCGCTGATTCGCCGGGCGCCCAGGTCACCCTGGCGGGCTTGCCCGCCGAGGTCTCGGTCGACTCGGCCCGCTCGCTCGCCCGGGTCGCGACGGGCCTCAGCTACGCCCAGATCGTCGACCGCCTGGATAAGCAGGGCTTCGCCCTGCGCAACCTGGCCTCGCTGCCGCACATCTCGGTGGCCGGCGCTTGCGCGACCGCCACCCACGGTTCCGGCGCCGCGAACCAGAACCTCGCCTCCGCCGTGGCCAGCCAGACCCTGGTCACCGCCGACGGCGACCTCGTGGAGCTGGCCCGCGAGGACGGCGCCGTAGTCCACCTGGGCGCCCTGGGTGTCGTATCCAACCTGGTCCTGGAGCTCGTCCCGTCCTTCGACCTCAGCCAGTGCGTCTACGAGGACCTGCCCCTCGATACCCTCGACGATCACTTCGACGAGCTCATGGCCAGCGGCTACAGCGTGAGCATGTTCACCGACTGGCGCGCCTCCCGCCTGACTCAGCTCTGGATCAAGCAGCCCCCCGGCCTCCCGTCACCAGTCACGCAGGAACCGTGGTTCACCGCCAGCCCGGCGCTCTCGGCCCGGAACCCGGTGCCCGGCGCGCCCCCGGAGAACTGCACCGAGCAGCTCGGCGTCCCCGGCCGCTGGTACGACCGGCTCCCGCATTTCCGCGCTGAGTTCAAGCCCAGCGCCGGCGACGAGCTCCAGTCCGAGTACCTGCTCCCCGTGGCCCAGGCCGTTCCCGCCCTGCACGCCCTGAACGAGATCCGGGACCGCCTGGCCCCGGTCCTGCTGATCTGCGAGATCCGCGTCATCGCCGCCGACCAGCTCTGGCTCAGCACCTGCTACCGCCAGGACAGCGTCGCCTTCCACTTCACCTGGATCCCCGACACCGCCACGGTCCTCCCCGTGGTCACGCTCCTCGAGCACCAGCTAGCCCCGTTCGCCCCGAGACCGCACTGGGGCAAGGTCTTCACCACCCCGCCCGAAGAACTCCGCGCCCGCTACGACCGCCTCCCAGACTTCCTAGACCTCATGCACCGCCTAGACCCCCCCGGCAAGTTCCGTAACGCCTACACCACCCGCTACCTAG